>JANLSO010000188.1:0-11495 GCA_031362405.1 Thermoleophilia bacterium
CGAATTCCGAATCTACGCCGAAGACCCGGCGCGCGGCTACCGGCCGAGCGTCGGCACTCTCAGCCACGTCGCCTTCCCCGCCGACGTTCGATGCGATACCTGGGTGGAGTCGGGAACCGAGGTCTCCCCCTTCTACGACCCACTACTCGCAAAGCTCGTCGTACACGGCGATGACCGCCCCGACGCGCTGCGGCGCATGGGTGAAGCGATCGGCGCCACCGAGTTGTGGGGGCTGGAGACCAATCTCGGTCTTCTCGCCGCGGCCGTGGCCGTCGGGCCGTTTGCGGAGGGCCGCCCGGAGATCGCCGCCCTGGTGGGAGTGCAGGCGGCCTCGGCGACAGTCGAGGTGCTGACACCGGGGTTGCTCTCGGCGCTGCATGACCATCCCGGGCGAATCGGGTATTGGGCCGTCGGGGTGCCACCGTCGGGACCGATGGACGACCGCTCGCACCGGTTGGCCAACGACGTGCTCGGCAACGCCGCAGATGCCGTCGTCCTGGAGATGACACGCATCGGCCCGGCGCTGAGGTTCGCCGTCGCTACGCAGATCTGCCTGACCGGTGCCGACATGGGCGCCGAACTCGACGGCGTCCCCGTTCCCCGGGTGGCACGCGTGGCCGTCGCCCCCGAGGCCGAGCTGCGGCTCGGCACGGTGATCGGGCCGGGCGCGCGTGGATACCTGGCGGTTCGCGGCGGGTTTCAGGCGGCGCCCTACCTGGGAAGCCGTACGACGTTCGCCATGGGCGGGTTCGGGGGCCACGCCGGCCGGCCGCTGCGCACGGGAGACGTCCTGCGGCTCGCCCCGCAGACCGACTCTCCGCGCGCCGCCCCGACGCAGGGCGTGCCGGAGCTGACCGACGCGTGGGAACTCGGGGTTCTTTACGGCCCACACGCCGCCCCGGAGTTCTTCACGCCCGAGTACATCGACGTCCTTCTGGGCGCCGAGTGGAGCGTCCACCACAACTCCGACCGCTCGGGCGTGCGGCTCGTGGGTCCGCACCCGGGATGGGTGCGCGGCGACGGCGGCGACGCCGGCCTCCACCCCTCCAACATCCATGACACCCCCTACGCAATCGGCGCCGTCGACTTCACGGGTGACATGCCGGTCATCCTCGGCCCTGATGGACCCAGCCTCGGGGGATTCGTGTGTCCCGTGACGGTGTCGACTGACGAGCTCTGGAAGCTGGGCCAACTCTCGCCAGGAGACACCGTTCGGTTCCGCCTGGTCGACCCGGCCCGCGAGGCCGTCCTGGCTCGGTCTCCCAAACGGCCTGACGCGTGCGACGTCGTCTACCGCAGAAGTGGCGATGCGAACCTGCTGGTCGAGTTCGGAGAGCCGGTCCTCGACATCGAGGTGCGGCTGCGCGTACACGCCCTGATGGAGCGCCTGCAGGGGCGATCGCTCGACGGGGTTCTCGATCTCACACCGGGTATCCGCTCGCTCCAGGTGCACGTCGACCCGAAGAAGCTCTCGGTGACGCAGGCCCTCGGGATCGTCATGGACACCGAGCGCGGCCTGCCCCCGATCGAACAGATCCAGGTGCCAAGCCGCATCGTCCACCTGCCCCTGGCTTGGGACGATCCGGCGGCCCTGCTGGCCGTCGATCGGTATGCGAACTCGGTTCGGTCCGACGCCCCGTGGTGCCCGAGCAACGTGGAGTTCATCCGGCGCATCAACGGCCTCGACTCCGTCGCGGCGGTCCAGAGGATCGTCTACGAGGCCGCGTACCTCGTTCTGGGATTGGGCGACGTCTACCTCGGGGCGCCGGTGGCAACGCCGCTCGATCCGCGGCATCGGCTGGTGACGACCAAGTACAACCCTGCCCGCACCTGGACCCCCGAGAACGCGGTCGGCATCGGCGGTGTCTATATGTGCGTCTACGGCATGGAGGGGCCGGGCGGCTATCAGCTCGTCGGACGCACCGTGCCGGTCTGGAACACCTACCGTGAAACCACGGAGTTCGTTGCGGGAAGCCCCTGGCTCCTGCGCTTCTTCGACCAGATCCGTTTCTTTCCGGTGACCTCCGCCGAGCTCATCGAATGGCGGCGCGGCGTTCGAGACGGAACACGGCGCCTCGACATCCAGGAATCCGTCTTCGACCTCGCCGTCTACCGGGCCTTCCTCACAGATATCGCCGCCGGAAGCGGCGCGTTTCGCGCCCGTCAACGTGCGGCCTTCGCGGACGAGCGCGCGCGGTGGGCGGCGGCGCCGCAGATCGAGGCTCCGTCTCCGGCCGCCGCGGCGAGCCCGGCCGACGTGGTCGGCGGCTACGCGGTGACCGCCCATCTCGCGGCAAATGTGTGGCGGTTACAGGTTGAGGCCGGTGCGCGGGTGCGTGCCGGTGACGTCGTCGTCGTGCTGGAGGCCATGAAAATGGAGGTCGATGTGATCGCACCCGTCGATGGGGTTGTGCTCAGCGTGCTCTGCGCGCCGGGCGATCTTGTGACCCCGGGCGACACTCTGATGGTGATCGAATGACCGGCGCGGCCCACCTCGCGAACGCCCTCGGGCGCATAGCCCAGAGCAACCCGGCGATCTGGATCAGCCGCTGCCCCGATGACGCGGTCGCCGCCGAGGCTGGCCGGGCAGACGGGCCACTGGCGGGCGCGCTCGTCGCGGTCAAGGACAACATCGACGTCATGGGCATGCCCACGACGGCCGGTTGTCCGGCATTCGCATACACCCCAGACCACTCCGCCCCCGCGGTCGATCGCCTGCGAGCTGCCGGCGGGGTGCTCGTGGGCAAAACCAACCTCGACCAGTTCGCGACCGGCCTGGTGGGAACCCGCAGCCCCTACGGAGCGCTCGAGTCGGTGCTGGCCCCGGGGATCATCTCCGGGGGCTCCAGTTCCGGCTCGGCCGTCGCGGTGGCCGCAGGTCTCGTGGACATCGCGCTCGGGACCGACACCGCCGGTTCGGGGCGCGTGCCGGCGGCGCTGAATGGCATCGTTGGCCTCAAGCCGACCCGCGGCCTGGTCTCCAGAGACGGTGTCGTGCCCGCCTGCCGCAGCCTCGACTGTGTGTCGGTCTTCGCGCGCACCTGCGCTGACGCCGCGCTGGCCCTGGCGTGCATGTGTGACTCCGACAGTCGCCCCGGCGCGGTGACCTCGGCGGTGCTCGCCGCACCGCGCGTGGGCGTGCCCGCGCCCGGCCAGCTGGAGTGGTTCGGAGACATCGAAGCCGCTGCCCTGTTCGACGCTGCTGTGGCACGCCTGCGCGCGCTGGGGTCGAGCATCGTTGAGGTCGACCTCACACCGTTTCTCGCGGCCGGACGACTTCTCTACGAGGGACCGTGGATCGCCGAGCGGACGGCCGCGATCGGAGAGTTCGTGTCCGCCCACCCGGACGATGTCCACCCCGTCGTGCGCGAGGTGGTTCTCGCCGGGGCCAACCGCACCGCCGTGGATGCGTACCGCGGGGCGTATCGCCTCGAGGAATTCGCCGAACAGGCCGCGGGCGGCTGGGCCCGTATGGATGTTCTGGCACTGCCCACGACCGCGATTGCCCCGACGGTCGAAGAAGCGCTGGCCAATCCACACGGAATCCATGCACAGCTCGGTACGTACACGACCTTCGTGAACCTGATGGACCTCTGCGCCCTCTCGATCCCGGCCGGCGTCCGGGCCACGAGCGGAGCGCCGTTCGGCCTTCAATTGGCCGCGCCCGCGTTCTCGGACGTCATGCTGACGGGCCTCGGCACCCGCTTCGAGGCGACCGCCCCGCAGGCGACGGTGGCCGTGGCCGTGGTCGGCGCGCACCTGTCCGGGCAGCCGCTCAACCACCAGCTCACCCGCCGAGGGGCGCGGCTCGTGGCCGCCACGCACACCGCGCCGACCTACCGCCTGCACCACCTCGCCGGCACCGTCCCGCCGAAGCCGGGCCTCGTGCGTACCAACGACGGTGACGGCGTCGCCATCGAGGTCGAGGTCTGGGAACTCACCACGGCGGCGTTCGGGGCGTTCACCGCCGAGGTACCCGCGCCCCTGGGAATCGGTTCCGTCACCCTCGCCGACGGCACGGTCGTGAAGGGCTTCATCTGCGAACCCGCCGGGCTCGCGGACGCCCGCGACATCTCGGAGTTCGGTGGCTGGAGGGCCTACCGGGCAGACGCCTCTGCATCTGAGGCGCGAAGAGGCACGAGTTCGACAGCCGAGACTGGTCAAACGGGTCAGTGACCCTACGGGCGTCCGGCATCAACCGGGAGACACCGAGAAACGCGGAGGTCGGGAAGGCTCGTTGATGCCATACCCGCGGGTGATCCCGCACAGGGATGGGGGCGGCAAGATCGATGCGGTCGCCGACGGCGTGGATTTCTCGCGTGTCGGCGAGCGGGTCTGCTGCTTCGGCGGGCAGCGTACCGACCCTTCGGCACGGCAGCGCAGTACGTGGTCGTCCCCGACGATCAGGCCGTGAGGCTGCCCGACGGCACGAGCGTCGAGCAGGGAGCCTGCCTCGGCATTCCCGGTATCACCGCGCACCGAACGGTCTTGGTGACCGACCCGTCGACGGCCGTAGTGTCCTCGTGACCGGAGCCGCCGGAGCCGTGGGGCGAGGGCCATGGGCCTCGCCGCCTGGGGCGGGGCGAACCTTCTCGCGACGGTCCGGCGCCCCGAGGATCGCGGCATCGCGGGAGATCTCCTCATGTCGGCGAGGTCCACAACGACGTTTCGGAGGCTTCTTGCGGCCCGCGGCATCACCCTGAACGGCGCACTGGAGCGGAAGGCCGACCAACGGCCGAGCGTCAGTCCGAGATCGTGCGTTGGTAGGCGCGTACCGCCAGGGGGGCGCAGACGACGACGATCCCGACGATCCACAGCACGCTGTAGAGGATCGAATGGCGAATGGGCCATGGGGCATCGACGCCGAAGCTCGCCGCCGGGTTTCCAAAGAGGCGGCGCAATGCTTCCGCCACCGAGGTCACCGGGTTCCACTCGGCGATCGTGCGAAGCACGCCGGGAAGCGAGTCGACGGGAACGAAGGTGCTGGCGATGAAGGTCACCGGGAAAATGGCGACAAAGCCGACGCCCTGAACCGACTCGGGCGTCGGCAAAAGGCTGCCGAGAAGCACCCCGACCCAGATGATCGCGAACGAGAACCCCAGCATGAGGGCGTAGCCGCCGATCGCCTCGCCGACCGACGAGTGGATCCGCCAGCCAACGATCAAACCGCACAGTGACATCAGGATGATCGGCAACATGGCGCGGAGAAAACTCGAGACCGCATGCCCGGCGAGCACCGAACCGCGCGCCATCGGCAGCGATCGGAAGCGGTCGACGGCCCCGTTCGTCCGGTCGTAGGCCAGCGAAATCGCCACTCCGAACGCACCGAACACGATCGTCTGAGCAAAGATCCCGCCCATCAGAAACTCGCGGTAGTTGCCGCCCTCGACCGTGATCGCCCCGCCAAAAACGTTCGCGAACAGCAGCACGAACATCACCGGCTGGATCGTCACGTCGGCCAATGCCTCGGGCTGGCGACGAATGTGCAGCAGGCCGCGGCGCGCGACGACCCACGTATCGCCGAAGAAACTCCCACCGCGCGCGTGAGCCTGGGGAACCGAGACGGTCATTTGACGGCTTCCTTTGCGTCGCTTTCGACGATCGATGCACCGGTGAGGGTGAGAAAGACATCATCGAGGGTCGGCTGACGAAGGCCGACATCCTCGACCTCGATACCCGCCTCGCCCAGGGCGTCCGCCAGCCGCGAGACGCTCGCCGGCCCCTCGTCGGTGGGAGCCTGGACCAGCCGTGTCGCGACATCGATTGAGGCCACCGTGCCCGTAACCCGACCCATCATCTCGGCCATCTCCTCGAGGCGCGCCGGGTCGACGGCGGTCGCGAAGACCTGCGCCCCTCCGACCTGCCGCTTCAATGCCCGAGAGTCGCCGCGCGCGATGACCTTGCCGTGGTCGATCACCACGATGTCGTCCGCGAGACGGTCAGCCTCGTCGAGGTACTGGGTGGTGAGCAGAATCGTCACGCCTTCGGCGACGAGGATGTCGAGGACGCCCCACAGCTCGTTGCGGGCACGCGGGTCGAGACCGGTCGTCGGCTCATCAAGGAACAGCACCTCCGGATGGGCGACGAGGGTTGCTGCCAGATCGAGCCGTCGCCGCATTCCGCCCGAGTACGTCTTCGCCAACCGCTTCGCCGCGTCGACGAGGACAAACTGCTCGAGCAACTCGTCGGCCCGTTTCGCAGCGACACGGCGGCCCAGATGATGCAGTTCGCCGATCATGATCAGGTTCTCGCGCCCCGTCAGAAAGGCGTCGATGGTGGCGTCTTGGGCGGCGAGACCCATCAACCGGCGCACGGCCTGCGGATCGGTGGCCACATCGATGCCGGCCACGCGCGCCGTACCGGCATCGGCACGGGCGAGCGTCGTGAGGATCCGCACCGCGGTCGTCTTTCCGGCGCCGTTCGGCCCGAGCAGCCCACAGACGGTGCCGCGCGCCACCTCGAAGCTCACCCCGTCGAGGGCCGCCTTGTCGCCATACCGTTTGACGAGGCCCACGGCCTCGATCGCATCGCTCATTGTGCATCCCTTGGGTCGTGCCGTTCCCGTCTCTCGACGAGACTACGCCGCGTACCCGCCCGGCCCGTAAGGCTTTACCCGTTGTGTCCTTTTCGACGCAGGTCGGGCGCATTTGCGACCGCATCGGGGAATCACGGGCCCGACAGCACCCGTCCGAGGCAGTTCTCGGTATGGATCGATCACGACCTCGATTCCGATCGCCGCCAACGGGCTCAGGAGCTTTTCTGGTGTCGCCGGGTGGGTGATGAGGCGGGAACGTCGACAGCGCGGCGATCACAAACGACGCCGATGTACCGAGCTTGCCGGCGTGGGCGATCACGACGACATCCGCTGCGCCGGCGATCATGGCGCGCTGGGTGGCGACCTCATCACACGGGTGGGTGCTGGCTCTGAGTTCCCCGTCAAGGCGCAGACCCCGATGGGGCCGATTCAGAGGCGGTACTGGTTCGACGCTTCGACCGCCGGTGGGGCTGTCGTCGTCATCCAGCGCTGATCGAGTTGGCCGCCGAACAGCACAACCCGACAAATGGCGTTGGACGCAATGGCCGCGGTGCGGCGTGAGCTCGATCTTCGACGTCTTCATGAGCCTCGGCTCGGTCACCGAGCGTGTCGTCCTTTTCGCCGGTACGCACCGGCGCGATGACCGCAGATCGCCGGGAGGCGGACACCCCGGCTGAAGGCGAAGACATCGAGGTGTTGGAACGTGGCCTCGGTGAGGCAGCGGCAATGATCCGCACGGGCGAGATCCGTGATGCCACGACGATGATGCTCATCCATGGCCCTGCTGCAGCAGATCGCCGGCCGATAGCCGCCCGTTATACGCTCGCCCGAAACCTCGATCTCCGGGAGTGAGCGATGCCCATCGACGCCAACGAAGTCCCCGATGTGCCGGTGCTGCGTGCCCTCGGCAACCGCCGCAGCGTCCGGTACTTCGACCCGGACCGCACGGTCGAGCGGTGGAAGATCGAGGCGATGCTGCAGGCGGCGCGGTTCGCCTCGTGCCAGGGCAACATCAACGCCACCGAAGCCATCATCGTGCGGCGCGACGAGTGCGACTTCTGGGACGACCTCGAGGAGTGCGTATCGGGTTTCAACGTGCAGGTCGTCAACCAGAGTTCGCACCTCGTGATCTGGCTGACCAACCTCAACGCCTGGTACGGCCGCGCCGTCGATGGCATCTGCGCCCTCTCTCTGGCCGGGGCGATGAGCACGTACCACGGCTGGAATTACGACTTCACGATGACCCAGACGATCCCGCGTCTGATGAGCTTCCCCACCGAGCGCACCGAGAACCTGCTGCGCTTCGAGACCGGGCAGGCGGTGGCGAACGCCGTGACGGCCGGCGTGGGGCTCGGAGTCGGCAGCATCCTGATCGCGTTCGGTCGCAAACCTGGCGGAGTTGAGAAGGCCTTCGGTTTGCTCCCGAATATGCGCTTCACGTGGGGCCACGCCATCGGCTACCCGATCGAAGGCGTCGAGGCCGGTGGCCAGCGGCCACGGCTGAAGTTCGAAAAGCTCTTCCACGACAACGCCTACGGCGCGCCCTACGCCTCCGAGCCAGAAACCGTTGAGCTGCTGAAGACCAAGGGCCTGATCCAGGAGCAGGGTCCGTTGCCCGGGCGCTTCGAGGAGATCGATGCCCTCGCCGACCGGTTCGGACGCGAGCGCGGCGTTGTGTCGTGGCCCGAGCGGGAAATCCGTCGTTTGATGGGCGACGAGGATTGGGACTTCGGCCCCGCAATCCGCGCCCGTGCTGAGGAGGTCCTCGCCAAGGGGGACCTGCCCGAGTACCCCGAGGAGATGCGCGAGACCTTCCGCCAACTCATGGCGGTCCATGGCCTCGACACACGGAAGTACCTGGGCTGAACGTCACCCATGTGGTGGATATCACCGTCCGTAGACAAAAGGATTACGCAATTTCTTCGATGGTCCCGTTTTGAGCGCTCGACCATCCAAAGGTCTAGTTGCTGACACGGGCTGGGAGGTGAGATTCGTAACGGACTACTGAAATCTGGGCCTGCAAGGAGGCACGGTGACCGAACCGTCACGCCCGCGAAATCTCTCGCGAGGGAAGTTCCTGACAACCGCCGCCGGTAGCGGCGCGGTTCTCGTCGTTGGTGGCATCGCCGGGGCGGGCCTGCTGCTCGGCCAGGATGCGCCCGGCGGCACGAAGACATCGCCGTTGGCGCTTGCCCTGGTTCTCGAACGTGTGCAGGCCGCCTTCTATGCCGCAGCGATCGCCGAGAAGAAGCTCGAGGGTGAGCTGCTCGACTTCGCCGTAACCGCCCAAGGCCATGAGGCCGAGCACGCGAATCTGCTCGTGCCGTTGGTGACGGGTGGTGAGAAGAACCCCTCTTCGTACAACTTCGGCGCAGCGACCGGGAGCGCCGATGCATTCGCTGCCGCGGCCGCGACACTCGAGGATCTCGCCGTGTCGGCGTACAACGGCCTGCTTCCGGTGCTGAAGGGCCGCTCCCTGGCCGTGGCGAGCCGCATCGTGTCGGTAGACGCACGTCACGCGGCCTGGGTGCGGGCGATCATGGGCAAAGACCCCGCCGCAGCCGCAACCGATCCAGGCCTGGCCACCGCGGAGGTCGTGAAGGCCCTCGCTGCGACAGGATTCGTCAAGGAGCTGGCACCGTGAACAACCTTCGTCTCGAAGACTTCGACCGTGACGGCGCGCTCCGCGAAGCGGCCGCCGGGCTGCCCGCCGCAACCCGTCGGTCATTCCTCGCCAGTGCGGGTACGAGTGCCGCGGGGGCTCTGCTCGTCGGCCTGGTTGCCGCGGGCGAGGCCAGCGCCAAATCCACCGATGACGTCAGCATCCTCAACTTCGCCCTGACCCTCGAGTACCTGCAGGCCGCGTTCTACACCGAGGCGGAGCGAGTCGGCGCGCTTGAAGGCGTCGCCGCCCGCGCCGCGGCGCAGATCGGCGCAGTCGAGCGGGCCCACGTCGCGGCGCTGCGCTCCGCCCTCGGTTCCAAGGCCGTCGCATCGCCGTCGTTCGACTTCACCGGCGCCGTGTCCGACGGGCCGAGCTTCCTGCGCACGGCGGTGGCGTTTGAAGACCTCGGCACCGCCGCCTACAAGGGGCAACTTCCCGAGATCAGCGCGCCGGCCTACCTCGCGGCGGCGGCGGCGATCCACTCGGTCGAAGCCCGCCATGCCGCATGGATTCGCTACCTCGCCGCCCGCGAGCCGGCCGCCAACGCCGTTGACCTGCCGCTCAACCGTGGCGAGGTGGAGCGCCTCGTCACGTCGACCGGATTCATCGTCGCCGCACCCGTGACGACCAGCGTCCGTTCGCCGTCGTTCCGGGGATAGGGCGTGTAGGGATGACCGCCGCCAGGCTTGTTCGCGCCACGCTGCTCACCGGCAGCGCCGGCTTGGTGGCGGTCGGCCTTGCGTCGATCGTGCTGACCCGTGAAGCCGATGCTCAGGCCAGCCGACCGATCGCGGCGGTCGTCGTGAACCCGACCCCGGCGTTTGAGGTCCCCGAGCCGATGCGGTTCGACCCCGCGACCGAAACATCTCGCTGGGCTTCGGTGCGCCACGAGGCGCCGGTCGTCGCGGCACCGTCGGCGACGTCCGCGGTGGTCGCCCACCTCGACGCACGCACACCCGAGGGCACGGCGAACGTGGTGCTGGTGGGTCGCTACCACCGTGACCGCACGGGGCAGCTCTGGAGGCGCATCCTCGGAGCCGGTGAGGACTTCGCCGGCGGCTGGGCGTGGGTTACGAGCGAGGCGCTGGGCGCCGGGGGCGTCTCACATGCCCGCTTGATCATCGATCGGCGGGCCCTGACGGCCACTCTCGAGCGGTCGGGCCGCGTGAGGTTCCGGGCCCCTATCGGCGTCGGCGCACCGGAAACGCCCACGCCCGCGGGCCGCTTCTACATCCGCAATACGCTCACGCGGTACGCAAGCCCGCGCTACGGGCCGGTTGCCTTCGGGACGAGCGCCCAGTCGACGGCGACAGAGTGGCCGGGCGGCGGCTTCATCGGAATCCACGGAACAAATCGTCCCGAATTGCTGCCCGGGCGTGTATCGCATGGGTGCATCCGCATGGCCAACCACGACATCGTGCGGCTCGCCCGACAGCTGCGCGCAGGAACCCCAGTGGTGATCCTATGAGACGCGCCCTGCGCTGTTGCCTCGTGCTCACACTGACCTACGTCGTGACCGCAGTCGGCGTTGCTCAGGCCGTGCCTCCGCGGGAACTGTGGAATGCCTTCCCGCTCGACCAGCGCACGACCACGCCGGCAGTTCCCGCGACCCCACCCACCGCGCAGCCCACGGTTGTCGCACCACCCGCCGAGGGACCGCCGACGAAGGCGCCCGAGGGGTTTCCGTGGTTGGTCGCGCTGGGCGCACTTGCCGCCGTGGCCGGCCTCAGTAGTGGGCTGATCATCCTCGGCCGTCGCCATCGTGCTCGCGCCGATACCCCGGGGGCGATCGATCCGGAGGTGGCCGAGGATGCCGCCTACGCGGCGTACGTCGCCTCGCTCGTCGGGCCGGTGGCGCCCTCGGACACATCGAACCGATCCGCCGCACCGCGGGCCCGGCGTCAGCGCCCGAGCACGGCCGAAGATGAACTCGCCGTGCTCGCCGCCGAGTACCTCGAGTTCGTGGCCGCAGGCAGCCCGCGACCGGTAGTCGATCTGGCCGCGCGTCGCGAATGGAGTCCCGGGAAGACCCAGAAAGCCCTTGCTCGTGCCCGCGCCGACGGCATCCTTACGCGCCCGGGGCGAGGCCGGGCCGGAGGCGAGCTCACCAACGAAGGGCTCCGCATACTCAGCGGCCTCAGCCCCTGCGACCGCCCGCCGGTCGTTCCGCGAGAAGGCACCCCACCCGCGACGACGGAACCACATCTGCGCCTGGCGCCGCCCTCAGCCGCCTCGAATTCGGAACCCGAGGCCCCCGGGCCGAAAGCCGCCGGTCCCGCACTCGATCGAGTGCGG
>JANLSO010000208.1:0-25349 GCA_031362405.1 Thermoleophilia bacterium
GTGAGGCACGCGTCTCGCCAAACGTGCGCTTTCTGATCGGTGCGCTGTTCGTGGTCGTCGCGCTCTACATCGTGCTGGTTCTCGTCGCCGGAAACTGACCCGCCCGGGTGCGGGGCGCTTTTACCGCCCGACCCGTCATGCTGTGCCGCGGGACGGCCGATGTGATCGTCACGCGGCAATGCCCAAGGAGAGTGCCAGGCTCATGAGTCCCCTGATTCCGATGGTGATCGAGCAGACGCCGCGCGGCGAGCGCTCGTTCGACATCTACTCGCGCCTTCTCAACGAGCGCATCGTGTTCCTCGGCACACCCGTCGATGACCAGATCGCCAACCTGATCGTCGCCCAGTTGCTGCATCTCGAGTCGGAAGACCCCGATAAGGACATCTCGATCTACATCAACTCGCCCGGCGGATCGGTGTACTCCGGCCTGGCGATCTACGACACCATGCAGTTCATCAAGCCCGACGTGCAGACCATCTGCTGCGGCATCGCCATGAGCATGGGCGCGCTCCTGCTCGCCGGCGGCGCCACGGGTAAGCGGATGGCGCTCCCCAACGCGAAGATCATGATCCATCAGGTATCGGGTGGGTTCTCGGGCCAGGCGACGGACATCGAGATCCACGCCCGCGAGTCGTTGAAGATCCGCGCCCGCCTCGACGAGATCCTTGCCAAGCACACCGGCCAGGACCTCGAGAAGGTCTCCAACGACACCGAGCGCGATTACTTCATGACGGCCGAAGAAGCCGCTGAGTACGGCATCGTCGACAAGGTGATCACGAGCCACTAAAACGCACGCCCTGGGCTGCCGGGTCCGTCAGAAGCTCGTTTGTCGGGTTCGGCAGCCTTGATCGCGGGGACCGCCGGTGCAACAGTCTCCTGGGGGAGACGGAACCAACCTCATCTCCTCCCGTGACCGTTGGACGCACGTCGGGAGAGCGATGCACCGCTACCGACCACGAGCGCACCCCGCACACCCGGCGTCACAGCGCGGTCGTGCACGGCCGATCGACGTCACTTTCGCGCGCAGCGCGAGGCGGGCCTTGGGTCAGCGCAGACGTGTGCACACCACCGACGGCGGTCCAACGCAGACACGCGCGATGATGCGGACCCGTGTCCAATCGCCCCGGAAGGCGATGGGTCTGCGAGGAGGTGGGGCTTCTGGATAGCGCGCGCAAGGCGGTCTGCCCGCCCCGGCACTGGGGTGCGTGGCGGGCCGCCGAAATCCAACGATGACCGAGGGGCGTGTGGCCTCGGAGGAAAGCCTCCCCCGAGGCCACACGTATCTCAGGGAATCTCCCTGACCTCGACGGTGACCGTCATCGATTTGGTGGGAGCCCCGACGTAGGTTCCCCGGATCGGCGGCACGTCGTTGTAGTCGCGTCCGATACCCAGCCGCACGTAGTCGGTGAGGTCGGGTGTGGGATGGGTCGGGTCGAACTCGAACCACTCGCCGCCGGGAAGATGCGCCTCGGCCCAGGCGTGGCTTTCTCCCGGTAACTCTCGCCCCGCCTGATGCAGCCAACCGCTGAGGTAGCGAGCGGGAACACCGCGGCGTCGACACAGGGCGATGAAGAGATGGGCCATGTCTTGGCAGACGCCACGGCGGGCCTCGACGACCCGTTCGACGGGGGTATCGACGGTTGTCGATCCGGTCTCGTAGGTGATCGCACGGTTCACGGCCGCCTCGAGCGCCACCAGCCACGCAAGCGGCGCAAGCTCCGGGTCGATCTCCAGGCCCTGCGCGAAGTAGTCGACCGCCTCGGGCCAGGTCACCAGAGCAGATGGGAGAAGGAACTCCGCCATCGCATCGGCGTACGGCGCGTCGTCGTACGCACTCCAGGCAACCGCCGTCTCCGCGCGGCGATCGCTCGGCGAGAGCATCCGCACGATGGCCGTGCTCTCGACGGTCAGCGCCTCGTGATGGTCGGGGAGTTGAAACCACACCACCTCGTTGCCGAAGGCGTCGCGATGCCGGTGCAGCTCGGCTTCGGGCGTCGTTGCGACCTCGATCATCTCCACGGCTTGGCGCCCGCCGTCGAGAGGCGTTTGGCGCATCTCGTTGATGCTCTCGCGCGCGTTCCCCGCGTAGACGAGTTCAGTTCTGTGACTGGCGCGCAGCTTGCGCACGTTGTTGGCCCCCGTCCTCGTCGTTGCCGTACGGATAGGCAAACACGGCCTCGGCGATTGCCTTTCCGACCCCGTTGCACTCTTTTTGCACGTCGTCGAGCAGTCGGGCAAGCGCGCCGTTCCACGGAAGTCGCTCGTTGCTCATCAGAACCTGCCGAGCATGGGATACCGCCGCCACCGGCGGTGCCCCGGTGAGCATCGCGCCTGCCCCGACAAGAGCGTCGATCGACCCCGCGACCTGCCCGAGGCAGTAGGCCACCGAGCGGGGGAAAAGGGGATCCGAGATGAGGAACCGCGCCATGGCGCGAGGCGATCCGACGATCGCGTCAGTCTGCAGGTACGCCTCGTCGGCACCAACCGAGCGCAGCAGCGATCGCCACTGGTGGAGTTCGGCCGGCGCGAGGATGCGCGGATCGCCCGAGGGCATGATGTGGTACTTCACCTCGAGCAGTCGAGCGGTCTTTTCGGCGCGTTCGAGATACCTTCCGAGGCGCAGAAAGTGCCACGAGGCGTCGTGGCGCATGGCCTGATCGATCAGGCCCTGAATGAGGTGCGATTGACGTCGCACCAGCCGGCAGAACGGGTAGACCCCTTCCCGGGTGAGGCGTCCCGGAGGCCACGAGCTGAGCTCGAGGTAGCTGCTATTGATGGTCTCCCAGACATCGGTGGGCAGGAGGTCGCGCACGGTGTGAGCGTTGCGACGCGCACGCCGGACACACGAGATCACGCTGTTCGGGTTCACGGTGCTGAACGACAAGAACCACGAGACGCTGCGCTCATCGGCCCGCCGGTGGTTGGCGAGGAACGTCTCGAGGTCGCCGGTGATCTCGACCAGCGGCTCCCACACGACCGCCGCGCCGTCGCCGTTCGAGCCGCCCCGTTCGAGGTTCATCGCGTGGCTGACCTCGAGCAGCCGCGAGTACTGGTCGGCGCGCTCGACCGCTCGGGCCATCCAGTAGAGCGACTCGGCGACGCGCGCGAGCATCAGCGTGGCACCGGCGACGGCGCGAGCACCCAGGTGTCTTTGCTTCCGCCCCCTTGGGAGGAGTTGACGACCAGCGATCCGTCGCGCAACGCGACGCGGGTGAGGCCGCCGGGCACGACGATCGGCCGGTCGCCGTAGGCGATGAACGGGCGAAGATCGATGTGCCGGGCACGAAAGCGCCCCGCGAGGAACACCGGCGCGCGGCTGAGTGTCACGGTCTCTTGGGCGATGTAACCGCGCGGGTTTTGCTGGATGCGGCGCGCGAAGGCCGACCGTTCGTCGGCCGTTGCGTGCGGGCCGATGAGAATCCCGTAGCCGCCGGCACCGTCGACCGCCTTCACGACGAGCGAGTCGAGGTTGGCAAGCGCAAAGGCGCGGTCGCTGTCGCGCTCCATGAGGAACGTCCTGATCTGCTCGAGCATCGGCTCCTCGCCGAGGAAGTAGCGGATCAAATCGGGTACGTACACATAGACGGCTTTGTCGTCAGCGACGCCTGTTCCGGGGGCATTGCAGATCGTGACGTTCCCGGCGCGATATGCGCTCATGAGACCCGCGACGCCCAGCAGCGACTCCGGCCGCAGGCTCACCGGGTCAAGAAAGGAATCATCGATGCGCCGGTAGATCACATCGACCCGATCGAGCCCGGAGGTCGTCTTGAGATAGACGCGACGATCACGGACGATCATGTCGCGCCCTTCGGCCAGAGCAACGCCCATCTGCTGGGCGAGAAACGCGTGCTCGTAGTACGCCGAGTTTCCGGCACCGGGGGTGAGGACCACGATCCGCGGATCGGTCTCTTGCCGAGGCGCGCAGGCGGCGAGCGCACCGCGCAACAGCAGCGGCGCGTGGTCGACCGGCTCGACGTGGTGCCCGTAAAACGCCTCGGGGAAGACCCGCCGCATGAACGTCCGGTTTTGGACCACGTAGGACAGACCCGATGGGGTCCTCAGGTTGTCTTCCAGCACGCGCCAATCGCCTCGGACGTCGCGGACCAGATCGATCCCGGCGAAGTGGGCGAATCGGCCAAGCGGCGGCTCGATGCCCACCATCTCCCGCGCATACCCGTCGCAGGAGACGATCAGTCGGTTGGGAACCACGCCATCGGTGATGCAGCGGCGCGACCCGTAGACGTCGGCCAGAAAGAGGTCCAAGGCCCGGACGCGTTGTGCGAGACCCGCTTGGATATGCGCCCACTCGGTGGCCGCCACCAGTCGTGGCAGCAGATCGAACGGGAACGGCTGCTCGCGCCCATTGTGGGCGAAGGTGATCCCCTCGGTCAGGTAGCAGGCATCGGCGAGGGCGTTCTTTTGCGCAAAAAGCTCTGCGCTCATGCGGCTGAGGCCCCGAAAGAGCTCTTCGTACGACCGTCGCGGCGCGCGCTCGGCGACGAACATCTCGTCGAATGCGCCCTCCGGCTGGTACCCCTCGAACAGTTCGCTCGCCACGCATTCCCCTTGCAGATCGACTGTCAGGCTACGAGGGCGTCAACCCAACCCGCATTGGCCGCGTGCACAAACGCGCGGGTGAAGGCTCTGCCGTGAGTCCAACCCGCCGGCCCCGGCAGGAACGACAAAGGGGGGCCCGTAAGGACCCCCCTTTGCTTGCGATTCGGACGCGCTGCATTCACATTGCGAACGAATCTGGTGATTATGCCCATCCGCGCCGCAGGATGTCGGTCCTTACCGACAGGAGGTCCCGATGGCACGCGCGGTGACGGAGCTTTCTCACCCCGTCACCGCGAGACCTACCGACCGAAGTCGGGGTCTTACATCATGCCGCCCATGCCGCCCATGCCCATGCCGCCCATGTTCGGGGACATGCCGCCGCCACCCATTCCGCCGCCGTCATCGGGCCTGTCGGCCACGATGCACTCGGTCGTGATGATGTTCTTGGCGATCGACGCAGCGTTCTGCAGCGCCGAGCGGGTAACCATCGCCGGGTCGATGATGCCTTCCTTGACCAGGTCGACGTACTCACCCGTGTCAACGTTCAGACCCATGCCGGGAGACAGCTCGCGCACCTTGCCCACGACGACGCTGCCTTCGAGGCCAGCGTTGTCGGCGAGCTGACGAAGGGGCTCTTCGAGCGCGCGACGAACGATCGCGGCACCGACGGCCTCCTCACCGGAGAGCTGCAGGGCCTCGACGGCCGGAATGGCGTTGACGAGAACCACGCCGCCGCCGGGAACTACACCCTCTTCGAGCGCCGCGCGAGTTGCCTGGAGGGCGTCCTCGACCCGGTGCTTCTTTTCCTTCATCTCGGTCTCGGTGGCGGCGCCGACCTTGACCACCGCAACCCCGCCGGCCAGCTTGGCCAGGCGCTCTTGCAGCTTCTCGCGGTCGAAATCGGAATCGCTGGTCTCGATCTCGGCGCGAATCTGCTTGATGCGGCCCTGAATCCCGCTGCTGTCGCCAGCACCGTCGATGATCGTGGTGGTGTCCTTCGACACGACGACCTTGCGGGCACGGCCGAGCTGCGAAACCTGCGTGTTGACGAGCTTGAGGCCCATCTCTTCCGAGATGACCTCGCCATCGGTGAGGATGGCGATGTCCTCGAGCATCCGCTTGCGGCGGTCGCCGAAGCCCGGTGCCTTCACGGCGATGCCGGTGAAGGTGCCGCGCAGTTTGTTGACGATGAGCGTCGCGAGAGCCTCGCCATCGACGTCTTCGGCGATGATCAGGAGCGGCTTTCCGCCCTGAATGACCCGCTCGAGGACCGGAACGAGGTCCTGGACCGAGCTGATCTTCGCGTTGGCGACGAGGATGTACGGGTCCTCGAGGACGGCTTCCATGCGGTCCTGGTCGGTGATCATGTACGGGCTCATGTAGCCGCGGTCGAACTGCATGCCCTCGGTGAAGTCGAGCTCCATCCCGAAGGTCTGGCCCTCTTCGACGTTGACCACGCCATCTTTACCGACCTTCTCGATGGCGTCGGCGATGATGTCGCCGATCTGCCGGTCACGCGCCGAGATGGTGGCGACTCGGGCGATGTCTTCCTTGCCCGAGACTTCCTTGGCCTGGTTCTTCACGGCCTCGACGACGGCCTCGACAGCAGCCTCGATACCGCGCTTGAGCGACATCGGGTTCGCGCCGGCGGCGACGTTCTTCAGGCCCTCGCGCACGATGGCCTGGGCCAGAAGCGTGGCGGTGGTGGTGCCGTCACCCGCAACGTCGTTGGTCGCCGTGGCGACCTCACGTACGAGCTGGGCTCCCTGGTTCTCGAAGGGGTCTTCGAGGTCGATCTCACGAGCGATGGTCACACCATCGTTGGTGATCGTCGGGGCGCCGAACTTCTTGTCGAGCACGACGTAGCGGCCCTTAGGGCCGAGCGTGACCTTGACGGCGTCGGCGAGGGTGTTGACACCACGCTCGAGCGCGCGGCGCGCGTCTTCGTGGAACAGAATCTGCTTCGCCATATGCGTCAGACCGCCTTCGCCAAAATGTCGGACTCGCGGAGGATGATGACGTCCTCGCCATCGAGCTTGATCTCGGTGCCGCCATACTTGCTGTAAATGACCTCATCGCCTTCGACGACGTCGAGCGGAACACGCTTTCCGTCTTCGTAGCGGCCGTCACCGACGGCGAGGACCTTGCCGCGAACCGGCTTCTCTTTTGCGGTGTCCGGAAGCACGAGGCCACTTGCGGTGACTTCCTCGGCTTCGATCGCCTTGACGACGATTCGATCTCCCAGAGGCTTGACCTTCATCGGCGCCTCCCTTTCTCTCTCATGATTTGGCACTCAGGATGCTTGAGTGCCAAATCGTAGACACGCGCGCGCCGCGAGGCAACCCGAAAGGGCGAAAAACCCAGAATCCTTTGCGTCAGGCGGCCCGAAAGGGTCGCCGCACGGGATCTACCTCAGGGAGGGAAACTCGATCACTTCGCTGAAATGGACGATCGAGACCGTGTCATCGAGTGCCACTTCACGCGAGTAGATCTGCGAGAGGAAGTTCACCGTGTCGTCGACGAGGCGAAACTCGGGGTTGTCGCGCTCGATCTCCCGCTGGGTCAGCTCGCGCAGGGGTTTGATGTCGACCTGATCGATGATCGCCGTAAAGATCTTCTGCTTCGGGCCGTGACGGTGCCCGACGGTGATCCAGACGATCTGGCCCTTCTTGTACTTGTGCCCCTTGTTGCCGAGGCGAATGGTCGCCGTCTTTCGACCCTTGCGAAGCTGATCGATGAACAACGGCGAGTAGAAGTTGAGCGCGAACACGAGCGGTCTCCTCGGCGGGGCACAGCGGGACAGCCCACCTTTTCGCCGCTCGCCGGGTGACCACCTGCCGGTGCCCGGGCCGCGGTGGGCCCGGCACCGTGCGTGTGGCTACTTACCTCCGAACAGGCGCTTCAGGAAGCTCATGAGCCCTCCGCTTTCTGCGACGACTTTCTCAACCTTGTCGACGGCTTCTTCGACAACGTCTCCCACGCGAGCGGCGACCGTCGCGGGCTCGGGTGTTGACCCGGAACCGTTTGTCGCGGTCGACGCGGCCGAAGCGGTACCACCACCGCCGGAGCCCGGGCCGACCCACTTCTCGAGCGCTTCCCAACCGGTGCCGCCCGCGGCGGCCGGGGGAGGTGCAGACGACGGGGCCGGGGCCGCGGAGGAGGCTGCCGCTGCGGCGCCACCACCCGAGCCCGGACCGACCCACTTGTCCAACGCTTCCCAGCCGGTCTTCGCTCCGCCTGACGCGGCCGGCGCCGCGGCGGCAGCCTCACTCGAATCGGAGCCGACCCACTTACCGAGAGCTTCCCAACCGGTCTTCCCACCGGCGGCGGCAGGAGCGGCGGCGGCAGCACCGGCAGAACCGGGGCCCACCCACTTCTCGAGCGCTTCCCAGCCCGTCCCACCGGCGGCGGCGGGAGGAGGTGCAGACGAGGCGGCGGGCGCCGCGGCAGCGGGAGCGGAGCTACCACCACCGGATCCCGAACCAACCCATTTACCCAGGGCCTCCCAACCGGTCTTGCCACCGGCGGCGGCAGGAGCGGCGGCGGCAGAGCCGGGGCCGACCCATTTCTCGAGGGCCTCCCAACCGGTCTTGGCTCCACCCGAGGCGGCAGGCGCGGCGGCGGTTTCTCCCGAGCCCGATCCCACCCATTTACCGAGGGCTTCCCAGCCGGTCGTCTGAGCACCACCGGCGATTGGAGGCAACAGGCGGAATTTCAACGTTCGGTTGTCGTCGCCCGTAATGTCGGTGCGCGGCATGTACTCCTCCACAAAGCTCTTCGGGCGGCTGTGACCGCGCCCGCCAGGTTGTGCGGGCCAGCACAAAGTTACGGTGTCGCGTATCGGCGGGTCAAGGTTTCGACGCAGCGATTCACGACAGTTTCGCGAGCATGCGGCGGTAGCTGTCGAGCCGTTCGGCGGTCACCACCTCCTCCACGGCACATCCGGCCTCTCCGGTATGGCGGCAGCCGCGGAACCGGCACTTCTCGGACGCGTCGAGAATCTCCGGAAAACCCTCGGCCAGCGTCCGCGCGTTGATCGGCGGCAGGTGGAACGTGCGCACGCCCGCGGTGTCAACGAGCGCGCCGCCGCCGGGAATCGGAATCAGGCGTGGGTCGCTCGTGGTGTGGCGACCCCTGCCGACCTTCTCACTGACCGCTCCGACCGCACGCTCAACACCGGTCATGGCCCGTGTCAGCGACGACTTCCCGACGCCCGAATGGCCGACGAGTGCTGCGATCCGGCCGGCGACGAGCTCGCGAACGCGGGCAACGAAGGCCGGGTCATCGGTCGAGCCCGCCAGCACCGGGTACCCGATCTTGGTGTAGATCGCCGTTGCACGGGCGATCTCATCCGTGTCGTGCGGGAGGTCGGTTTTCGTGATGACGATCGCGGCATCGAGGTCGCCGGCTTCGCCGGCGACCAAGTAGCGATCGATGAGTCGCGCCCGAAACGGAGGCTCGGTTGTCGAGGCGACAACGACGAGCAGGTCGGCGTTGGCCACGATCGGCCGCCCGGTGGGGCGCCGCGGTTCACCACGCGACAAGAGCGTGCGGCGAGGAAGAATCTCGGAAACCGTCACACCCGCGGCGTTCTGGCCGAGGGAGACGCGGTCTCCGGCGACGAGCGGCCCACCCGAGAGCCGCAGGGGGACGGCCAGCTCAACCTCCACGCCGTCAACCAGGACCGACACGCTCGGCCCGGCAACGCGCAGGATAAGACCGGATGCGTCGGCGGCGTTCGTCGTGGCTACGCCGCCAAGAGCTCGGAGGCGGTGAACAGTGCGTGCAGTGGTGCGCCGTCGAGCAGGGGCTCCACCGCGTCGCGGCCGCCCTCTTCGCGATCGATCACCACGAGGGCCGCGACCACGACCCCGCCGGCCTGGCGGGCCTTCTCGATGGCGATCGCGAGTGAACCACCGCTGGTCAGCACGTCGTCGACGACGGCGACTGGCGTGCCTTCCTCTAAGAATGGGCCCTCGATCCACTGCTGGAGACCGTGCCTTTTGGCCTCCTTGCGCACGAAGAAGCCGGTGCAGCGGGTGCCCTCGGCCCACGCCGCCGCGCTCGCCGCGCAGACCAACGGGTCGGCCCCGAGGGTGAGGCCACCGACCGCGGCGGGCGCCGAGGGCGCGAGCAGTTCCCAGGTAAGTGCTCCCGAAAGGGCGGCGCCCTCGGGGTCGAGCAGCACCTGGCGGGCGTCAAAGTAGTACTCAGAACGCCGGCCAGACGAAAGCAGCACCGACTCTCTGATGAGGGCGTTCTCGCTCAAGATGCGCCGCAGGCGGTCACGGGTGGTGGACGTCGTCATATCCTGAGACCCTACCCGGCCCCTGCTCGATAGGCTCGGAGCGGTAAACGATGCTCCGCGACGAAAGGCACCGATGGTCGACGTGACACCCGAGGGGACGCCCAACCCCAACGCGATCAAGTTCACGCTCGACCGTCCGGCGACCGAGGGCCGTGGCCTGACGTTCCGCGAGGGCTCCGACGCCCAGGCCTTTCCCCTGGGCGCACGCCTTTTCGCCCTTGACGGTGTGACGAACGTTTTCGCGACCTCGAACTTCGTGAGTGTCACCAAAGAGGATGGCGTCGACTGGGGCGACCTGGTGCCCGAGGTGGTGGCGGTACTCGAGGAGCACTTCGTCTCGTGAGCAGCACCACCGGCCTGATCTTCAGCTACGCGATCGGCCTGATCTTCCTGGTCGGCGGGCTGATCTTCATCTTCTTCCTCGACGACCAGAACCTCACGTTCGGGATCCCATACCTGCTGCTGGGGGCCACGATCGTCTACGGGATGTACAGCGGCCGCAAACGCAGGAAGCGCCGCGAGGCGCGCGAGGCTGCCGCCCTCGCCGAACAGCAACCCACGGCCTGATCAGCGGAACGGCAGCCGCAGAGTCCGCATCGCCCGATCGCGGGCGGAACCGACTCCGCGCACACGAACCTCGTAGCGCAGCACGTAGACCGCCCGCGGATCGGTCTCGCCGATCGGGATCCGCGCCGAGGCGAAGTACTTTCCCGGCTCGTCGACCTCGGCGGGAGGGCGCACCTCGGCTACTACCCGGCCCCCGGGGCCGAGCACTCGGGCACGTCGGCTGACCTTCATCGTCGGCTCACCTGCGATTCGGTAGCGGACCACGTAGAGGTAGGCCGTGTCGCGCGAGAACGGAGCCGTCGCGGGGCGTCGGTCGTTGGCGGTGATGACCCGCACGCTGGTGATGTGCACCGAAACCCGTGCCTGAGCCAGCGCCGGGGCACTCGCGGCGACCAGCGCGGTGATGAGGACGCACCTGAACACGCGAGCGATCATTCGGCCGCCACCGCGGGTGACGGAACTCGGGCACGACCGGGGGCCATTGCGGGAAGGAACACCGTGAACGTCGAACCGCTGCCGACGGTGCTGCGCACCGCGACCCGACCTCCGAGAAGTACGGCCAACCGCTTGACGATCGACAAGCCGAGCCCCGATCCCGCCTCGCCCGATCGGTTGCGGGCCGAGTCGACCCGAAAGAGCCGGTCGAAGAGATACGGCACGTGTTCGGGCGGGATCCCGACGCCGGTGTCGGCGACCTCCACGAATGCCTCGCTGCCACGCTTGCCCGTGCGCAGGGTCACGGTTCCGTCGGCGGGGGTAGCCTTGAGCGCATTGGAGACGAGGTTCGCAAGGATCGTCGTGACATGGGCCGGGTCAGTGGCGACGGTCACGGATTCTCCGATGACGTCAAGCGCGACGGTGCGGTCTTCTGCGTCGACGGCTTGGCGGGCGACCGCCTCGCGAGCGATATCAGCCAGGTCGGTCAGCTCGACGCGAAGCGGCGGGTCGAGGTCGAGCCACGTGAGTTCTTGCAGATCGCGCACCAGTTCGCGCAATCGTGTCGCCTCCAGCCGGATGAACTCGGCCGCTTCGGTGCGATCTTCGTCGGAGCGCGCCGTGCCGTCTTCGAGAGCGGCTGCGAAGCCCTCGATGGCCGTGACGGGTGTTCGCAGCTCATGGGCGACGTCGGCGAGGAACTCGCGCTGGCGGGCATCCGCCGCCTCGAGGCGCGAGGTCATGCCGTTGAATGCGTGACCGAGCCGGCCGACCTCGTCATCACTGACCGGTGTGCGCACCGAAAGATCGCCTGCGGCAACACGTTCGGCGGTGTCGGCGAGCGTCCGCAGGCTCGTCCGCAGGCGTCGGCCAAGGCCAAGCGCGACGAGCCACACCGTCGTCGCGATACCGATCAAGCCGGCGCTCAGGAGGGCGTAGAGACGCCACGAATCGATCGTGCTGACCGGGTCGACCCGTTCGAGGGTGACGACGATCTCCCCACGGGTCGCGGTGGCTCTGGCCGAATAGGAGGGCGCGCTCACCCGGTTCCAGTAGACGTTGACTCCCTCGACGGTCACCCTAAGGCTGGCATCGGGTACGAGCTTGCCGGCGACGCTGGCGTTGGGGCCGACGCGACCGGGCCCTCCCCGGGCAATAAACGTCGCGACCTCCTCGACCTGCGCCGAAAGAGATCGCTGGACCTCCTGTTGGGCGCGATCGTTGACGATGCTGAGAATCACGCCCTCGATGACGACGATCGAGATCACGAGCACCAGCACGATGCCGACCGCGAATCGGGCTTGGAGGCTGTGCGGCCGCAGGCGGTCGAGCAGCCGGCGCATTACTTCACGGGCTCCATTTTGTAGCCGACCCCGCGGACCGCGACGATGCCGATGTCTTCACCCATCTTGCGGCGCAGGTTTGCCACGTGGACGTCGACCGTCTTGGCGCCGACCGCCGACTGGTATCCCCAGACCTTCTCCAGAAGCCGCTCGCGGGTGTAGACGACGCGAGGGTGGGCGGCGAGCTCGTTGAGGAGGTCGAACTCGAGGCGCGTCAGCTCGATCTCACGACCTCCGCGCGTGACCCGCCGGGCGGCGGGTTCGATCTCGACGTCGCCCGCGGTGATCACCCGTGCGGGATCTTCCGGGGCGGAGGTGCGCCGCAGAACAGCCTTGACGCGGGCGACGACCTCGATCGGCGAGAATGGCTTTGTGACGTAGTCGTCGGCGCCGAGTTCCAGGCCCGTGACCCGATGAGCCTCCTCGCTGCGCGCCGTGATCATCACGACGGGCACGTTCCCGATGTCGCGAATACGCCGACAGACCTCGAAGCCGTCGATCTCGGGGAGCATCAGATCGAGCAGGACAAGGTCGATCCCGCCGCGGCGTACCTGGTCGACCGCGTCCAGTCCGTCGGCGGCCTCGGCGACCGTGAAACCCGCGTCGCTGAGGTACATGCGCAGCAGTCGACGGATCGCGCGCTCGTCGTCGACCACCAAGATATGCCCGCGGCTCGCCATTGCCGCGAGTATTGCACCGCCCAGCCTCGTGACCTCCCCGCAGGCGCAAGCGTTGGCCAGGTCTTGATTCACCCCACCCGGCGCCCTACCGTTTCCAGTCCCTGGCGGGATAGCTCAGTTGGTAGAGCACACGACTGAAAATCGTGGTGTCCCCAGTTCGAATCTGGGTCCCGCCATTTCTGATCGCGCCGAGCAGTGGCATGCTCCCCCCATGGACGAGTACGCGCACATCTTGGCGCTTGCCTGCCGAGCCAGAAGCTCGTGGACCTCGCTCGTCGGGACGATGGTCACGTGGAACCATCACGCCCGCACCACGGAGGCGATGCGACGCACGGAGAAAGCGCGGAATCAGAGCGGATCGACGGTCCACGCCGAGATCTCCAGCGACAGTGGCGAAGAGCCTCCCGAAGAGCAGGAGGCGGTGACGCGTCTCTGGATCAATCTGCCGTCGAGGGCACGCAGCGAGCACCGGCAGTCCGGCGACGGCGCCCGGCCGGATTTCGAGAATACGGTCGTGATCGATGGCGACACGTTCTGGAGCTACGACAGCTACAGCGGCGCGATGACCAACGACGGCGACCAAAGCCATCAGTCGGGGATCGATACCCGACTTCTCGATCCTGTTTCCCTCCTCGCCGCAAGCACGGTCGAGGTCCTCGGGGAGGCGACGATCGCCGGCCGAGTCGGGCTCCGCCTTCGCCTCACGCCGCAGCCGCGGTCGCTCCTGACCAGCGACGAAATGCACGTCCACTGGAGCGTGTGCCCACGCGAGGTGGTTCTCGATACCGAGCGCGGTGTGCTTCTCAGCGACACGTCCCTGCTTGACGACGAACCGTTCAGCCGCGTCGAGTTCACAGAGATCGCATTCGACGTAGTTATCCCCCCAGAGCGCCTCACGTTCACACCACCGACCGGGGAAGAAGTTCGCAACGTACGAGACGTCTTCTCCCAGAGCACCAACCGACCTCTCCACGAGGTTGCCGGGGCTGCGTCGTTCACGGTGTTCGCGTCCGCCAGGGCCCCAGAGGGATGGACGTTGAACGCGAACTACTCCGAGGCGAACGAACGCCCGGCGATGCCGGAGATGGCGCATTTGTTCTATGCCTCGAACGAGGCGAGCGCGCAGATCAACGTCAACCAGCGTTCCGCCGAGGAGACCGGCACGAGCGACTTCATTCCGCAAGAGTGCAAATGGCAGCACGAGACTCGAGACGATCGCGAGTATCGACTCTGGGAGCCAGGCGAGGAAGACTGGCCGATGTCGCGACAGGTCGTCTTCGAAGAGGCTGGTACCCGCGTTCAGCTCATAGGCAACGGCCTCGACATGGACGCTCTGCTCGCCTTCGCCGAGACCTTCGCGCCCGCGCCGACAGAGCCGCCGAATCTGACGACGTAGTGGGCCGAGTCGGGACCCAGGCCATCGAGCCGCCGGGACGAAACCGTATATCTGGTGCCAGACACCAGATATACGGTTTGCCAAATGGGGCCGCCTCCCGATGGCAACAAACGCTGCGCGTACCTCGCCCGTCGCGAGTTCGTGGAGCGCAACGGCCACGGATGGACCTCCGATTCCGTGCAGAAGACCGACGGCCTCGTGCGAACGATCGCACGCGATCAGGTCAGCCTCGAGGAGATCGCCGACTGGGTGATGGAAAGGCTCCTGTAGGGCCTGACCGGGCACCAACGGCGAAGTCGGTTGCGTCGCCGGGGGAACTCGGCGAAGTACTGTGTCGGCCCGGAAGCACACACCTCCGAGCAGGCCCGCGTTGGCGCTCGTCGATCCGATAGCGTCACCAGATGAACTACCGCAGATTCGGCAGGACGGATTGGCAGGTCTCCGAGATCGGCTTCGGTGCCTGGGGCATCGGCGGCGGCGAATGGGGCGCCACGAACGATGACCAGAGCGTCCTCGCCCTTGAGCGAGCGATCGACCTGGGCGTGAACTTTCTCGACACCGCGTTCGATTACGGCGACGGCCACTCCGAGCGGATCGTCGGCTCCGTGGTACGCGCCAGCGGTAAGCGGTACGGCGAAGAGCTTCACGTCGCCACGAAGATCCCGCCGAAGAATCGCGCGTGGCCGTCGCGCCCGGGCAGTTCTTTGGATGAGGTCTTCCCGAGCGACTACATCCGCGAGTACGTCGACATCAGCCTCGCGAACCTGGGGCTGCCGCACATCGACCTGATGCAGTTCCACGTCTGGGACGACGCGTGGGCCGAGCGCGACGAGTGGAAGGAAACGATCCAGGACCTCACGCGTCAGGGCCTGGTGCGCCACTGGGGAATCAGCATCAACGACTTCCAGCCCGAGAACGCCATCGCCGCGCTTGAGACCGGGCTGATCAGCGCGGTGCAGGTGATTCACAACGTCTTCGAGCAGCAGCCGGAGGCTCGGCTGTTCCCGGTCTGCCAGGCGCTGGACATCGGTGTCATCGCGCGCGTGCCGTTGGATGAGGGTGCCCTGACCGGGACGCTGCGACCGGGTCACGAGTTCGCCGCCGACGATTGGCGCGCGGGCTACTTTCGCGCCGACCGGCTGGAACAACTCAACGGGCGTTTGGAGAAGCTCGAGGCCGCCACGGCGGGGCTCGACACAAGCGTCTCGAGCCTGGCCGAAACGGCCCTGCGCTACTGCCTGTCGCAACCGGCCGTGAGCACCGTCATCCCCGGTATGCGCAGCGCGTCACGCGTCGAGCAAAACGTTGCGGTCTCCGACGGCCGGCTGCTCAGCGACCGAGACCTCACGACGCTGCGCGACTTCGTCTGGGAGAAGAACTGGTACCAGTGAGAAACGCTGCTGCAGGACTGCTCAGCCAGACCGCAGATCACGACGACCTCGACGAATCACGACGCCTTCCAGAGCGCGCTCACGGGCAAGGCCCACAGACGATCGCCCAGAGGCAAAGTCTGGGCGCCGGTGTAGATCACGGCACCGATGACGAAACGATCCCCAAGGGCATCCCGGAGTTTGATGAGGCCCGCGTAGTCGTTCGACCGGATCGAGGCGCTGGCCTTGATTTCAATCGCGACCACTTCGCCGGATCGGCTCTCAAGGACAAGATCGACCTCGTCTCGGCCTCGTCGGTAGTGGTGAGGACGAGCTTCAGTCCGGGCCCACTCCGAGAGGCGCAGAATCTCCATCGCGACGAAGTTCTCGAGGATCTTGCCGGTGACCTGGTCATCTCCCGCAATCCGCTGCGTGTCGGCACCGGCCAAGTGAACGAGCAGGCCTGAGTCGACGACGTAGACCTTTGGCGCGTGGATCTCTCGACCGCCCAAGCCAGGTCGCCAGGCGGGCAGTAGCGTGATCAGGAAAACCGCTTCGAGAAGGCCGACATAGCTCTTGACGGTCTCGTAGGAGATGTCGAGCCGCCGTGCGACGTTCCGGTAGACGAGTTCGTTTGCCGCCTGGGCGGCGAGCAGCCTCAAAAGACGCGGCATCTCCCCCAGCTTCAGGGCGTCGGAGATCTCCCGAAGATCGTTCGTCAGCGTGTCGTCAACGTAGCCAGCGAACCACCGCTGCCGCCGAATGCCTTCAGGTCGGACGCGTGCCTCGGGGTAGCCACCGACGGCAACCAGAGACGCAAATGCGGAGCGCCCGACGGGAGCATCGGTGATACCGGGAACGACCCCGGAAAAGAGAGCGTCGACGAGGTTTGCGGTCGACCCTTCGATCTCCGCCTGGGCAAGGGGCCACAACCGGATGGTCTCCATGCGGCCGGTCAGGGCGTCGCGTGTCCTCATCGAGGCAAAGAGGTTGGCGGATCCGGTGAGTAGGAATTGTCCGGGGCTTAGATCGAGGTCGACCCGCTGTTTAATGGCCAGCAGGAGATCCGGTGCCCGTTGGACTTCGTCGATGACGGTGGGGCCGACAAGGCCCGCCACGAAGCCGGTGGGGTCAGACTGCGCAATCTGGCGCGTCGCCAGATCATCGAGGTTGACCACCGTCGCGGGATGATCGGTCTAAGCGATGTCGCGCGCAAGCGTGCTCTTTCCGACCTGGCGAGCGCCGACGATGGTTACCACCCTCGTGTCGGTGAGAGCATCGAGCACGAGGGACCGCGCGTTGCGACGGTAGATGCTGCTCATCGATTCGTGATCAGATGCAGGCGCACGACTACTCGGTTTTGTGCATATGACGAATGTTGGCGTCGTTGGGCGGGGCAAGTGCTGATGGTTGAATGGCGAAGCTGAGCCGCGAAATCGCACTGGGAACCGCTGCGGCTCCGCCAGTCAGCCGTGCGCATATGCCCAAAGCCAGGCGTGCACTTGACGAAAGTCACTACTGGGAAGGCGACCGCGAACGGAAGCTACTTCTCAGCCCGTCGCGGGATCGGGGATGACGTCCAGGCGGCGAACGCTGCGCTGAACGCCTCGGCTTGCGGCAACGAGCAGAAACGCGCCGCCGAGAAGTAGCGCCGTGAGGCCGATCCCTGTGAGGCTCAGGAGGAAGCTGCCGAGCAGCAATCCGACGGCTGCTCCGACGCTACTCAGCCCGCCGAGCATTCCGAGGGCTCGCCCCCGCTCGGCGACGTCGGTCCGTGTTTGGAAGGCCAGATTCGCGACGGGGGTGATCGGCCCGCTCACGATTCCTGTGATGGCGGCAAGCGCGATCATTGCCCCCGCAGGTGGAAGCAGACCGATACCACCGATGCATATGCCGGTGGCGAGGAGCCCGACGCCCAGGGTGGCTCCGTGCGGCACGCGGTGGCCAAAGGCGGAGAACACGAGCGCCCCGACGATCCCTCCGGCGGCGAAGGTCGCAAGAACGATGCCCAGCGTCTGCGGCCGTCCGAGAGCCTGGAAGTGCGCCGGGAGGACCGTCTGTTCAAGTGGCGTCAGGGCGACGGCGAGCGCTGCCTCGATGAGGGCAAGGTCGCGAAGCACCCGGTCACGGGTGAGGATCCGAAAGCCGGAGCGCACCAGCTGAACGAATGGCATGGTTCTCACCGCCTCAGCATCTGGGCTCTGCCGCGGTCCGGCCGCGATGGCCGCAGAGGCCAGGAGAAACGTGCCGGAGGTCAGCCAAAGGGCACTCTCCGGCCCGAACAGCCCGATGAAGGCGCCACCCAAAGCCGGACCAGCCAGGAAACCCGCGGATGTCACGGCCGCATGGATTCCGTTGGCGCGCTCTAAGCGCACACCCGCCTGCTGCGCGGCCACCGGCAACAGAGCGTCGCGGGCAATCACCGCGAGCGGGTCAAGAGCCGCGCCGACGACGCAGAGAATGATCAACGCGGGCAGGCTGAGCCCCCAGATCGCTCCGACGACGGGCACGGCGGCAACAGCAACGGCGCTCGCCAGATCCGACATCAAACTCGCCCTCACATGGCCGATGCGGTCGACGAGCGCACCGCCGAGCACAGCAGTCGCGATTACCGGAAGAGCGCCGGCCGCGGCAACGAGGCCGGCCGCCGACGCGCTACCCGTGACCTCCAAAACGAGCCACGGGATGGCGATTGCCGCGACGCCGTTTCCGACGATTGAAAGGCCATTTGCCGCGATCAGCGCGCGCAGCGCCCACGGGCCCGTCGTCATGCGTCGGACCCGGCGGGCGTCGGACGCCGCAACGCTTGAGGCCGCCAGTAGGTCACGCTGCGAAGGAGCCATTCGAGCGGGCCCTGCCGGTAGCGACGCAGCCACAACCGAGCGAGCACTTCGAGAGTCGCGTAGATCGCGAGGGCAACCGGCACGATCGCCAGCGGTCCGATGTCGCCGATCAGGCCGAACCCGTAGCCGCAGAACAGAAACGACGCGATGACCGACTCGCCGATGTAGGCGCTCAGTGAGGAACTGCCACCCGGGGTGAGGCTCCGTTCGACCGGAAGCCACCAGCGGCGTTGACTCGCCACGATCACTCCCGCGACAACTCCGACGACGGCGATCGGGCCGCCCACATTCTCGAGAACCAGGCCGATTGCCGGCCCCCACCCGACCGTCCGCTCGTCGCCGGTGATGATCGCCAGGCCTGCGACGCCGCACAGACCGAAGCCGACGGGTGCGCAGATCCGAAATGCTCGGCGCGCAACGGCGAGGTGCCGCGCCGGGTTCGACAAAACGTCGCTGCGTCCGAGGACGATGCCGACACAGAAGGTGGCGGCGATGCTCAGCCAGTTGAGCACGCCGATCACCAGCAAGGCGACCGGCAGCATCTGGACCCGCTCGCGCGCCACCTCGAGGAACGACCCGTTCGCGTAAACCGCGGAGCTGGTGGTCGCCTCGGCGGGGCTCACCGCAACGGCGATCGCGATGAGCACCACGATGACGAGAGCCGCGGCGTAGAGCCATGCCGCGAGCTTCAGAAGGCGACGATCCGACCAATGGCAGACCGCCAGAAGGGCGGTCCCGAGGAACGCGTAGGACACGAGGATGTCCCCGACGAAGAAGAACACCGCGTGCAGAACGCCCAAGACAAGCAGCAGCAGCATCCGGCGCAGGTACCGCGGGGCGAACCTCTGGCCTGACTTGGAGCGGGACATGATCGCGACCCCGTAGCCGAAGAGAAGAGCGAAGACGAGGTACGACTTCAGCTGGAAGAACGTGATCCCGATCCAGCGGCCGATGAGATCCCCGGTGCTGGTGAAGTCGTTCCAGCCCTGGTGAGGGTCGGATGCGATGAACTCGAGATTGACGATCAGGATTCCGAACAGCGCGAGCCCGCGCAGGGCGTCAACGAGCCCATGGCGGGCGGGCGGAGGGCTGGATATAGCCACGAAGCCTCCAAAATGGAACATCGGTGTTCTGCTCAAAAACGGTACACTGATGTTCCACATTGGACGGTAAAGGTCTGGCCAGAGAAGCTCCACGAACGGCCGCAGATCGCACGCGGCGGGCGATCATCGATGGCGCCACGGCGGTACTCGCCCACGATTCACGGGCCTCGCTCGGCGAAGTCGCTCGCGCCGCCGGTGTGGGCCGCACCACGCTGCATCGCTATTTCCCCGATCGCGCGGCGTTGATCCGTGCCCTGGCTGACGAAGCCTTCGTCGCCACACAGGCGGCGTTTGCCGCAAGCGCCCTTGACACCGGATCGGCGACCGAGGCCCTGACGCGACTCGTGCATGAGCTGATCGCGCTCGGAGATCGGTTCGTGTTCCTGCTTCGTGAGCCGACCCTCGTCGACGATCCCGATGTCGCCGCGGGCGAGAAAGAGGCGACCGAGTCGATGAGGCGGCTGATCAAACGCGGCCAGGACTCGGGGGAGTTCACCTCACAGCTTCCTGCCGCGTGGGTCGCCGAGGCGGTCGGCGCGCTCGTCTATGGAAGCTGGCTTGCGGTCGAGGGCGGCACCGTTCCTCGAGCGTATGCGGCCCCCTTGGCGATCCGAACGCTCCTTCACGGGATCGCGGCGAAGGAGTGACAGCACGTGCGTGAGATTTGCCAGGTGTCCGACGACCACATCGATGAGCTCTTGCGGCTCTACCGTCAAACCTGGTGGGCAGCCAAGCGCCGCCGCGACGAGGTCGTCGCGATGCTCGCAGGCACCGATCTCGTCGTCGGGTATCTCGACGACTCGAATCAGCTCGTTGCGTTCGCGCGCGTCGTGACCGACGGGATGTACTTCGCGGTGATCCTCGACGTGATCGTGTCGCAGGAGTTCCGCGGCACCGGGCTCGGTGAGAGGCTGATGAACGGGGTGCTCCGCCGGCCCGAGCTGACGCGGGTGAAGAGCCTTGAGCTGGTCTGCCAGCCAGATCTCGTCGCGTTCTACGAGCGCTTCGGGTTTTCGACCCAGGTCGGCGCGTCGCTACTGATGCGTCGCACCACCGACCCACTGCTCACCCAGGCTCAGCCCAGGTAGGGCCGCGTGGCGTGGCTCGGCCCGTCGAACCACACGTCAGCTCCTCGAGGGGGCGGGACCTCCGGCATCCGGTTGATCATCTCGGGCGTGCTCAGTGCTATCTCGGGTGTCGAGGTGGACGAGTCCGACAGGTCGCTACGCATGAAGGCCTTCGCGCAGTGGAGGAAGATCGATCTGCTCGTTGTCGACGATCGTTGCCAGGATCGGTCGGTGACCCGTGACCAAACCGTCTGCGCGGCGATCGCCTGGGCGGTCGGAGGTGGCGATCGTCGCGTCGTCGAGCACGAACGTGAAGCCCGGCGGATCACGCTTCGGACACACGTCGCAGGCGCCATCGGCCGAAGGGTGGTCGATCGGGCAGGGGGTGAGGCCGCCAGCCAGTCGCGATCGATCTGATGAACGCGGCGGCGATCTTTGGTTACCGCTCGGGCCCTGGGCGGCCCAAGCCGCTCTCGCGGCTCAGCGACAGAGGCGATGTGGTCCATGTGCCGCCCCTATCGCAGGCGGAGCACGTGCCTGTGCTACTTTGTGCGTCATGGACCGGGTCGGGGTACGAGAGTTGCGACAGAACCTGAGCGTCTACCTGCGTCGCGTGACAGAGAACCAGGAGGTGCTCGAGGTCACCGACCGTGGTCAGCCCGTCGCCCTGTTGACGCCCTTGCCGATGTCAGACGACCCCATCCATCGACTCGAGGCGATGGGATTGATCAGTCGACGGGCGACGGCACATCCGAGCACGCTGCCTGATCCGGCTCCCCACCGTGGTGGACCGACCTTGACCGAGATCATCCTGGCCGATCGCGAGGCATGAGCGAGGCTCTCTATCTCGATGCGTCCGCTCTCGCAAAGCTTGTACTCGACGAGCCGGAGAGCCCGTCATTGCGGTCATTGGTCGGTCGGACCGATCGGCTCTTTATGAGCGTCGTTGGAGAGATCGAGACTCGTCGCGCGGTCATGCGCACGACGACGAACAGCCGCGCCCTCGGGGTCGCCCTTGATGACGCATTGGCACGGGTGAATCTCGTTCCACTGACGGAACAGATCGCCGCAACCGCCGCACAGATCGGCCCACCAGTGCTACGAACGCTCGACGCCATCCACCTGGCGACCGCGCTCGCCATGGGCGTCGAGGTCGACGCCCTCGCCGTCTACGACCGACGACTCGCAAACGCCGCACTCGCGCGTGGACTCGTCGTCGTCGCACCGTGATCGCGACGCGCGCTCAGTCATCACCTTTCGGTCTCCACGTGAGAATCAGCCCGACGAGGCCGACCACGGCGAGAGGCACGAAGAACAACGGATAGACGTTTGATGCACTCCTCGGGAACCTCGACCGTCCGTGACCACAACACACTCCAGACCGTCACCCACCCAGCACCAGTAGGGCCACCGAAGAAGAGGCGACGTCCCCAAAGGACGGAGCCTCCCGTCAACATCGCTCACGCCGGGATCGGCGGAAAGCTCGCCAGCTCGGCGGCGGCACGATCCAGGTCGGCCTGGGGCAGCTCGTAGTCGACGATGTTCCCCGACAGGTACGCGTCGTAGGCGGCCATGTCGAAGTTTCCGTGACCGCAGAGGTTGAAGAGGATCGTCCGCTCGACGCCCTCATCCTTGGCACGCTCGACCTCCTCCCGAACGGCGCGCAGAGCATGTGACGGCTCGGGAGCCGGAATGATCCCCTCTGCCCGAGCAAACCGCACCGCCTCGGCGAAACACTCGCTCTGCGGATAGGCGCGCGCCTCGACCATGCCGGTGTGGACCATGTGCGAGACCAGCGGCGCCATGCCGTGGTAGCGAAGCCCGCCGGAGTGGATCGCCTCGGGGACGAAGTCGCGGCCGAGGGAGTGCATCGGCATCAGCGGGGTCATCCCGGCCGTGTCGCCGAAGTCGTATCCGTAGTGGCCACGGGTCAGGGTGGGGCACGCGGCGGGTTCGGCGGCGACGATGCGGATGTCGCGGCCCGCTGCCTTATCGGCGATGAACGGGAACACGAGGCCGGCAAAGTTCGAGCCGCCGCCGACGCATCCGATGATCACGTCGGGGAACGCACCCGCCATCGCGAGCTGTTCCTTTGCCTCCTGGCCGACGACCGTCTGGTGCAGCAGGACGTGATTGAGCACGCTGCCGAGGGCGTACTTGGTGTCGTCACGGGTCGCGGCGTCTTCCACGGCTTCCGAGATCGCGATACCGAGGCTGCCGGTGCTGTCGGGCGTGGCCGCCAGGATCGAACGGCCGGCGTTGGTGTCGGGCGACGGGCTCGGCACGACCTCGGCGCCCCAGGTCCGCATCATCGACTGGCGATACGGCTTCTGATTGTAGGAGGCACGCACCATGTAGACCTTGGCCTCCATACCGAAAAGACCGCAGGCGAAGGCGAGCGACGATCCCCACTGGCCGGCCCCGGTTTCGGTGGCGATCCGCTTCACGCCCTCCTGCGCGTTGTAGTACGCCTGCGGCACCGAGGTGTTCGGCTTGTGGCTACCCGCCGGGCTGACGCCCTCGTACTTGTAGAAGATCTTGCAGGTGGTCCCCAGCGCCTCCTCGAGGCCGAGTGCCCGGAACATCGGGGTCGGGCGCCACATCGAGTAGATGTCGCGCACCGGATCGGGAATCGGGACCCAGCGCTCTTGGGAGACCTCCTGCATGATCAGCCCCATCGGGAAGATCGGCGACAGGTCGTCGGGGCCGACCGGCTGACCCGTGCCGGGGTGAAGCGGCGGCGGGGGCATCGACGGCAAGTCGGCCGCGACGTTGTACCACTGTTTCGGAATGGCGCTTTCCTCGAGAAGGTAGCGACGCTGCGGCACCTGGTCTCCTTTCGCGATCCACCAAAGACGTCAGTGCCGGCGAGCCTACCTCGGGGCGGTGGCGCGGAGCGAGGGGGCCGTGAGGTGAGTCCCGAGTCGCCGATTTCACCGAACCCCCTTCGTGGCGTTCGCCACGAAGGGTGACCTCCGCATAGATTCGACGCGCGCCCCGGCCCGTCGCTCTCACGCGACCACGGCGCCGCGGGGGCACGTCCAGTCCATTAGCGATGGGAGACGAGCCATGCCGGAGACGATGCGCGCCGCGGTTTACCGAGGCCTGCGGGACATCCACATCGAAGAGGTCCCGATGCCGACGTGCGGGCCGACGGACGCGATCGTGAAGGTCACCACGACCACGATCTGCGGAACCGACTCGCATATCTGGCGATCTGAATACCCGGTCGCCGACGGCCGCATCGTCGGCCACGAACCGGCGGGAACCATCCACCAGATCGGCGAGGCGGTACGCGGATATGAGGTCGGTGATCGCGTCGTGGTCGGCGCGATCACCCCGTGCGGCGCCTGCTACTTCTGCCAGCACTCCGACTTCTCCCAGTGCGCAGGCTACGAAGACCAATGGGGTCTGATCGGGGGCTGGCGGCTCGGCAACTCGACCGACGGCGTTCAGGCCGACTACTTCCGGGTGCCTTACGCCCAGGTGAACCTGGCGAAGATCCCCGACGGGCTCAGCGACGAGGAGGTCCTTTTCGTCACCGACATCGCGACCACCGGCATCGCGGCCGCGGAGACGGGCAACGTTGGCATCGGCGACAGCGTCGTCGTCTACGCCCAGGGACCGATCGGTCTGTGTGCGACCGCCGGAGCACGTCTGCGGGGTGCCGGGCTCATCATCGGCGTCGACTCGAACCCGACCCGTTTGGAAATGGCGAAGACGATGGGCGCCGACGTCGTGATCGACTACACCCAGGAGGACCCGGTCGCGAAGGTCAAAGCCCTCACCGAGGGTCGCGGCGCCGACGTGGCGATCGAGGCGCTCGGCCTGCAGGAGACTTTCGAGAACTGCCTGAAGTCGGTGCGGCCGGGCGGCTGCGTTTCGTCACTCGGGGTCTACGGCGACAAGATCACCGTGCCGCTGGAGGGCTTCGTCTACGGCATCGGCGATATCGACATCAAGTCGACGCTGTGCCCGGGCGGCAAGGAACGCCTGCGCGCCCTCATGCAGATGGTGCAGAACGGTCGTCTCAACCTCGGCCAGTTGGTGACCCACCGCTACAAGCTGGACGACATCGAGGAGGCCTACGAACTCTTCTCGAACCAGCAGGACGGAGTGCTGAAGGTCGCGATAACCCCGTGACCGGTGAGTGAAGGTTGAGCCCGGTGCCTGGCACCGGGCTCAACCTTCTCGGCCTAGAGACGCGTCCAGATTCGGTAGATCCGGGTGTCGAGGGAGCACTGCCAAGTCGCGGACCAGCGCTCCTCTGATGGCGGCGGCGAGGACGGCGGCGAGGCGATCACGCATGGAAGGCTCCGTGACGGGTACACGCAGGCAGACCGCGCGCCACCCGGCGTTTCTTACCGGCGGAACCGACCCCCCTGTTTCGCATGGGTCAACTCGATCACGCTGGGCGCTCGCGTGTCCCCGCATACCAGAGGAGCACCCCCATGAGCACGACGGTCAAACCCGATACATGGCCTGAACTCGCCGAGGCTCTCTACGAGAAGCTCACCGGCCGCGGATCACACATCAGCTACATGTTCGAGGATATGTTCGTCGAGGTCCCGCGCGACACGGGCGACAACGCGCCGCGGGCCACCTGGCGGCTGCACGGTACGCTCACGATCAGCACCACCGAGCGCGCCGCCTGATGTCAGGCCCGCTGGATGTCTCCGC
>JANLSO010000001.1:0-32057 GCA_031362405.1 Thermoleophilia bacterium
CCCGCGTCCGATCCGGGGGTGGGAGCAGATGCAACAGGTAGCCGATGGCGACCACGTCTGCAGTGGCGTCCGGCAGGGGGACATCGCGGGCGTCCGCGATGAGAAAACGTGAGGGCGGATCGAACGCGCCGAGTCGTGCCGCTGCTCGCTGCAACATCCGGGGCGCGAGATCCACGACGACGAGAGCGGCGAGTCGGGGCCGTCGGGTGATCAGCGCCGCCGACAGGCCGCCCGTACCGGCGGCGAGATCCACAACACGGGCGCCGGCCAGGGGCTCTGCCAGGCGCGCCGCCGCGCGCAGGGCCGGACCCTCGAGCCAGAGCTGCCGGTCGTAACTACGCGCCCGGCCATCGAAGTACGAGGCGATGGGGTCGCTCGGTGCGTCGGTGCTCATGCGTGGGGGGTCCGCCCCTGCTCCCACGCCGCAACCTCGTCGACCAGCCACAACCGGCCGCGATGCACCCGGCTCTTGACGGCGGCCAGAGAAAGATCCAGCACCTCCGCGACCTCCTGGTTGGAGAACCCCGCCACGTCACGCAGCACGAGCGGGACCCGCTGCTCCGACGGCAACCCACGCAGCCGATTCGCGAGGAATCGACCGAGCTCCGCTTTCTCCGAGAGTTCAGCGGGCCCAGGCCCGGGATCCTGCGCCGAATCTCCCAGGGTCTCGGCGTTGCGTCGCGGACGCCGAAGCCGCATCAGCGCCTCGTTGACGCCGATTCGGTGCAGCCAGGTCGTGACCATGGCATCTGCGCGGAACATGGCCAACCCCCGCCACGCGGCGACGAAGGTGTCTTGCAGGGCCTCCTCGACGTCGCGGGGGTCGTCGAGGAGGCGGTTGAGCACCGCCCGCAGTCGGCGTTCGTGGCGTCGCACCAGAACCGTGAAGGCCTCCACATCGCCCTCACGCGCCGAGGCGATCACCGACTCATCACTGAGCTCGCTCGACACGGCGCCGATGGTACGTCTCCTCACCGAGAGTGGACAGGTCGCGAACGTTGTTGAATCCGTCCGCGTCCGCGACGCATCTAAGGTGACATGGACATCTTTCGGCATCCTTTCGTCGCGACGTGCTCGGAGTCGTACCGCCAGCTCTCCGGGCGTGCCGATCAGGATCTGCGACCGATCACCCGCAGCCGCATCGATCGCCACCTGGCCCGGTGCCCGGCATGCCGACAGATATTCGAGCGCGTGACCCGAACGATGGAGGCGCTGCGCGGAATGAGCGCCACCGAGCACCCCTCGATCGCGAACACGGTCGCCGATCGCATTCGCCACGACCACCCCTCATATGGAGACGCCCCATGACCGACCGACCCGAAGGCGCGGCACCGAGATCTCGCAAACGGATGCTCGTGCTGGCAGCAGGCGCCCTCATTCTCGCCGGCGTCGTGACCGCCGGCGTGATCGCGGCCAGCGCAAACGGACCGGTGCAGGCGAACCTGCCAACCGTCTCGACCAACGCCATCGACTCTGCTGCCGCACCCGTGGCCCCCGCCGGGGAGGGCGCCCCGATAACGATCTCGGGGACCGACCCGATCACGGGCCGCGCCGTGAGCCTCGCCGCGTTCACCGGAAAGCCGGTCGTGCTGCAGATCTGGGCGTCTTGGTGCCCCGGCTGCAACGAGGAAGCGCCGGCCCTTGCAAAGGTCATCGCCGCCCGCACGGACGTCCACTTCGTCGGGCTCAACTACCGCGACAATTCAAACGACGCGAAGGGCTTCTTCACCAAGTACGGCCTGAGCTTCCCGAATATCGCCGACGAGTCGGGCGCCACCGCGATCAGGCTTGGCCTCCAGGGCACCCCGACGACGGTTTTCCTTGACGTCCAGCACCGTGAGGTCGGGCGTATCGTCGGCGCCACCGACCAGGCCGGGTTGGAGCAGGCGATCACCCAGCTCACGGGGACGTGACCGGGTTCGGCCCGGCGGCGTTCCTCGCCGCGTTTGCGGCAGGGTTCGTCACGTTTTTGTCGCCCTGCATCTTCCCGCTCGTCCCCGGTTATCTCTCGTTCGTGTGTGGCCTCACCTTCGACGAGATGGGTTCCCAAACCCGAAAGGTCGTCGTGTCGACGGCCGCCTTCGTCGTCGGGTTCGCCGCCATGTTCATCGCATTCGGCGCCGGGGCGGCGCTTTTCGGAGATGTCCTTCTCACGAACCGCCGCGGCCTCGAGATCGTGGCGGGCGCCTTCATCGTCCTCGCCGGTCTCATCTTCATCGGGGTTCGACTGCCGATGGCTGTCTACCGCGACCGACGGTTTCATCTCCGAGAACGCCTCGGCATCTTCACGCCGGTCGCCGCGGGTGTCGCGTTCGCCGTCGGATGGACGCCGTGTGTCGGGCCGACCCTTGCGGCGATTCTGGCACTGTCGGCCGGCAACGCGAGCCCTGGTCAAGGCGCCGTGCTGCTGGGCGTCTTCTCGCTGGGCCTCGGTATCCCGTTCCTGATGTTCGGGCTGCTGTTCACCCGGGCGCTGGGGCTGGCCGCGACGCTGCGTCGCCACTGGCGCCAGGTCAGCATCGCGTCGGGAGCCGTGATGATTCTGTTCGGCGTCCTCTTGGCAAGCGGTGAACTCGCCCGGATCGCCGGGCCACTTGCCCAGTACGGGGTCGCGATTTGAGACGCGTGGCGCGCCGCCGGTGATCGACGCCTACCTGCGCGGCCCCAAGGAACTCGTTCTGGGGCCGGTTGCGCGCCGCACACCGCGGGACGTGCATCCGGTTGCCGTCACACTTCTGGCGGTGCTCCCCGGGATCGGCGCGGCTCTCGCGGCGGCGGGCGGCCACAACGTGCTGGCGGTCAGCCTGTGGTTGGTGAACCGTGCACTCGACGGATTCGATGGCACGCTCGCCCGTCAGCACGGTCGCCAATCGGACCTCGGCGCGTACCTGGACATACTCATGGATTTCCTTGTGTACGCGGCAGTTCCGATCGGACTGGCCGCGCATGCCGACCGCCAGACGACGTGGATCGCGGCGGCAGCGCTTCTGGCCACCTTCTCTGTGAACACGATCTCCTGGGCATATCTGTCGGCGCTGCTCGCGCGCCGCCGCCGCAATGAAGGCACCGGGTATACCGCCGTGGCGATGCCCGGCGGCCTCATCGAGGGTGCCGAGACCGTCGTTCTCTACGCCATCATGCTGTTCGTGCCCGCGTGGGCGCCGTCGATTTTCTGGGCGATGGCGGCGGCGGTCGCGATCACCGTCGGTCAACGAGTCGTCTGGGCGGTCCGTAATCTGTGACCATCGCGACGCTACGACGACACCGGCACCGCATCGGGGTGGCATCCCTGTGGGTGGCGATCATCGCGGGCTATCAGGTGTGGGCGTGGCGATCGGGGCTCGGCCCCGCCGAGTCGGTGCGCCGGCTCGTCGACGCCCTTCAGGGCAGCGTCTGGGGCGTCGCAATCTACGCCGGCGTGTACATCCTGCGCCCACTCGTGTTGTTCTCTGCCACCGTCCTGACCGTTGCGGGCGGGTTCCTGTTCGGCCCATGGCTCGGCCTCGCCGTCGTGATCGTCGCCAGCAACGCGTCGGCGATGGTGGCGTATGTCATCGGGCGATGGTTCGGCACTGGGGCGCCGACGGTGGGTCCTGAGACGGGGCGCCTCGGGCGCTACGCGCAGCGGATGCGTGATCGCAGCTTCGAGACCGTTCTGGTTCTGCGGCTGCTGCTCCTGCCGTACGACGTCGTCAGCTACCTGGCGGGCTTCCTGCGGATCGGCGCTCTTGCGTTTCTCGCAGGGACGGCCGTCGGGAGCCTCCCGGGGACGATCGCCTTCGTCCTGTTCGGTGCCTCGATCGAGAGCTTCGACGGTGGGGTGCCGTCCCTCGACCTGCGGATTCTCGGTGCGTCGGGGGCGCTCTTGGCGATCAGCCTCGTCCTCGTGCGGGTCGTGCGTCGCCGCGAGGGGATCGTCGATCCCGCCTGAGGAACGATTCGACGCGATCGTGATCGGCGCCGGTTCGGGCGGTCTCACCGTGGCGGTCGGCCTGGCGGGTTTCGGTCTCCGCGTCGCGTTGGTCGAGGCGAGCCGCGTGGGTGGCGACTGCACCAACACCGGCTGCATTCCGAGCAAACGGCTCATTCACCTGGCGCGTCAGGCCGGTTCCGACGACGGCGCTCGGATCTTGGCCGCCGTGCGCGCGACCCGCGATGGCCTGGCCGCACGCGAGCGACGAGACTTCCTCGAACACGCGAACATCACCTTGATCGACGGGCGCGCGCGCTTTGTCGGCCCGCGGAGGGCCTGCGTCAGCGGTGCGTCCGGTGATCGGATCCTGAGCGCCCGTCACGTGATCCTGGCCACGGGTTCCCGACCGCGCACCGTCGACATTCCCGGGCTCCCCGCCGGGCGCCTTCTCACCAACGAAACGCTTTTCGAGCTCGACGCGGCGCCGAAGCACATGGCCATCGTTGGAGCCGGAGCGATCGGGTTGGAGATGGCGAGCGCCTTCACGCGCTTGGGTACCCGCGTCACCCTGATCGATCTCGCCGACCGCGTGTTGCCCGTTGCCATTCCGGAAGCGTCGGCGGCGATCGTGGCGAGCCTCGCCGAGCAGGATGTTCGCGTTCTGCTGGGAACCCGCGCCACCGGCTACGACGAGGCCCGCAGGGTGCTGACGGTCGAGACGCCCACCGGCGCCGAGAGCCTTCCCGACCTCGACCACGTTCTGGTCGCGGTCGGCCGGATTCCGAACACCCGCGGCCTCGATCTCGAAGCGACCAACCTCACCGCGGAGGACTCCGGGATTCCCGTCGACGCGTGGGGGCGCACCGCGGTGGCAGGTGTGTGGGCAGTCGGCGATGTCACCCCGGGATCGCACCAAACTCACGCCGCGAACGCACTCGGGAGGCGCATCGTGCAGCGCATCGCTCTGCCGCGCCTGCCCTGGTTCGGAAGGCCGCCCCTCGTTCCGTCGGCGGTCTTCAGTGAGCCAGAGGTCGCGTGGATCGGGCTTTCGCCGACGGCGTTATCACAACGCTGTAACGATCGAGTGGTGGTCCGGATCACGGTGGACCTCGCCGACACCGACCGAGGCCTCATCGACGGCGTGGCTCACGGCTTCGTGGCGATCGATGCGGTACGCCTGACGGGCAGAATCCTTTCGGCGACCGTCGTCGGGCCGAATGCCGCAGAGTTGATCGCGGTGCTCGGGCTGGCGATGGCCCGCCGAACGTCCCTGCTGCGCCTGTCGCGCCTGGTCTACGCCTACCCCACCTTTGCCGGAGCCATCGGGAAGGTGGCCGACGACTTTGCCCGCCAGACCCTCGGTGGGCTGAAACACGAGGCGTCCGTCTACGCCAAATACCGCCTCGCCGGCGGAGATCGGAAACGACGCGGATGACGATGGGAATTCGGCCGCTGATGCTCGCCCTCGCGGCGCTCGCAGCGATGGTGGTCACCGGCTGCGGGGGTTCGGGCAGCAGCGCCGGTGGCCCCACGGCGTTCGACCAGGCCGACTGGCCATCGGTGCTGAAGGCCGCCCGTGGCCAGACCGTCACCTGGTTCGCGTACGGCGGCTCCGACGCCATCAACCGGTTCATCGACACCACCTACGGCCCGCCGCTGCGCGATCGCTACGGCATCACCCTCGAACGGGTGCCCATCGCCGACACGGTGGATGCGGTCAACCAGGTGCTCAGCGAAAAGCAGGCGGGAACCAACCCTGGAGCGGTGGACCTGATCTGGATCAACGGCGAGAATTTCACGACGCTGCGGCAGGCGGACATGCTGCGGAAAGATTGGGCGCGCACGCTGCCGAACGCCCGGCTGGTCGACTGGGCCGACCCCGCTCTGAACCGCGACTTCGGCGTGCCGGTGAACGACCAAGAAAGCCCGTGGTCGTCGGCACAGCTCCAGCTCATCCACGACCCCTCGCGGACCCCGGCCGCCGAGCTGCCGCGCAGCTACGCACAGTTCGCGACCTGGGCGTGCGCGAATCTGGGCCGCGCCACCTATGTCGCCCCCGGCCCGGGTGGCTTCATCGGCACGCGCTTCGTCAAGGGCGCGTTGTATGAGCTGAGCGGCGGCCCGCCCCGATGGACGACCTTCAACGAAGCCCGCTGGGATCGCGAATCGCCCCGGCTCTGGGCATATCTGCGTGATCTCGCGCCCTGCCTGTGGCGCAAAGGTGAGACGTACCCCAAAGACGAGAACCAGTTGCACTCCCTGTTCGCCAACCAGGAGGTCGACCTCTCGCTCACCCAGGCGGTAGCCGGGCCGGCCACCCTCGTCGAGGCAGGAACGATCCCGAAGGGTTCGCGCACGTTCGTCTTCGACGCGAACATGATCGGCGACTACAACTACGTGGCGATTCCCCGCAACGCCCCCCACCCCGCCGCCGCCCTTGCGCTGGCCGACCTGATCCTCGACCCGGCACTTCAGGCCTCCCAGGCGCGTCCGGCAAGCGGCTTCGGCCTGGGCTTCGGTATCGATCCGACCCGCGTGGGTGACCCAAAGGCCCGCGCGGGGCTGGCCGACTCGGCCGCCTCTCGGGGGCCTGATGCGACGCCGATCCCCGATCTGCGGCGTGCCCTGGCACCCGATGCCGACCCGCGCTACCAGGACCTCATCGAGCAGGGATGGCGACGCAACGTGCTGCGCGGGGGCTGAGCCGGCCCCCGCTTTCCGGGCCCTGGGCTCTTGCGCCCGCCGCGATCATTCTCGGGGTTCTCGTCGCAACCGGGCTCGGCTACGCGGTTGCACAGAGCCTCGGCGCGCTTCCCCTCGCCGGCAAGCCGGACGTCGGCCTTGGCGCGTACCGCACTCTGCTTGCCGACGACGGCGGTGATCTGTGGGCCTCCGCGGCCTTCACGTTGTGGGTGACGGCCGCCTCCACGCTGGTCGCCGCCGCGATGGCGCTGGCGGCGATCGCCTGGCTCGACCGGCCGCGTACCCGCGGGCGAGGCGGTGCCACGGGCCTGCTTCACCTGAACCTGGCCATCCCCCACGTCGTCTGGGCTTTCGCGCTTCTGCTCGTGCTGACGCAAAGCGGCGTGGCCGCGCGCGCCGCCGCGGCCGTCGGCCTGCTCGATTCGCCCTCCGACTTCCCGGTGTTGGTGCGCGACGGCTACGGGATCGGCATCGTCCTCCACTACGCCACCAAGGAGGCCCCGTTCCTGGCGCTCGTCGGTATGGCCATCTCACGAGCCCAGCCGCGTGAGCTCGGCGTGATCGCCCAAACCCTCGGCGCGACGGGTCTGCGAAGGCTGCGCCTGGTGACGCTGCCGGTGGTGGGCCCCGGCCTTGCGGTGGCGTCGGCATTGGTCTTCGCGTTCGTGTTCGGCGCGTACGAGGCGCCGGTCGTCCTTGGTGCGAGCTCACCGCGGTTGCTGTCGGTGCTCAGCCTTGACCTCTTCAACGCCTCCGACCTGACGCGACGCCCCGAGGCAATGGCCCTCGGCGTGGTGATGGCCGTGTTCGTCGTCGCGTTGGTGGGCGCCGCGGCGTTCAGTCGGAGGCAACGGTGACGGCCCCCGGTCGTCGTGGGGTCTCGGCGCTCGGGTGGCTTCTGCTGGGCGGCCTCGCGGTGCTGCCGCTCATCGTGATCGGCGTTCAGGCCCTGGCCACTCGGTGGTTCTTTCCCGATCTCGTTCCGCAGGAGTGGACGTTTGCCTCGGTGCGCGGGTTGGCGTCGGGCGGGGCGACACGGTCGGCGGTGTTCGAAAGCCTCGTCGTGTCGCTGACCGCCGCGCTCGCGTCGGTGCTCTTGGCGATTCCCGCCGCCCGGTCGCTCGCGTTGGGTCGCCTGCGCCATGCGCGCCTGGTCGGCCTTGGGTTCCTGCTTCCGACCGTGATCCCACCCGTTGCGTTGGCGATGGGCCTGAACGTCGTGCTTCTCAAAGCGGATCTGGCCGGCACGCGGGCGGCCGTGATCTTTGCCCACCTGGTGGCCACGCTGCCGTACGCCGTTCTCGTGTTGACCGCCGCTTTGACGCGGTACGACGTCGCCTACGAACGCCAGGCCGCAGTGCTCGGCGCCGGAGCGGGCCGTATCCTTGGCCGCGTGTTCCTCCCGCTGGCTCTCCCGGCCATCATGGTCTGCGCCGCCCTGGCGTTCACGGTTTCGTGGAGCCAGTACCTGCTGACGCTTCTGCCGGGCGGCGGACGGGTGATCACGCTTCCCGTGCTGCTGCTCGTCGCCTCCGATGGCGGCAACCCGACCGCGGCGGCGGCACTCGCCCTTGCCACAGCGATTCCGCCGGCGATTGCGATTTTGCTGGTCGTCCGACGACTCGATGCCCTTGGCGCCCCGGCGAGGCCTCTCCGTTGAGCGTTCCCGTCGAGATCGTGGGCGTCGCCCACCGGTACACCCCACGCGGGCCCGTGGTGATCCACGACCTGTCGCTGGAGGTTCGCGCCGGGGGTCTCACGACCATCCTCGGCCCATCGGGGAGCGGGAAATCGACCCTTCTGGGGCTCGTCGCCGGCATCGAGTCGCCCACCGCGGGAGATATCCTCTTCGACGGGGCGAGCATCGTCGCCGTGCCGTCGGCCACGCGCGGCGTCGCCTTGGTGCTGCAGCAGCCTCACCTATTTCCGTACATGTCGGTCGGCGACAACGTGACCTTCGGGCTCGCCGCTCGGGGAGTGCGACGGGCAACGCGCACCGCCGAGGCAGAACGGTGGCTGGCCGCGGTGGGCCTCGACGGCATGGCCGGGCGGCGACCCCGCGAGCTTTCGGGTGGCGAGCAGCAGCGCGTCGCGTTGATCCGGGCCTTGGCCACCGAACCTCGGGTGCTTCTGCTCGATGAGCCGCTGGCGAGCCTTGATCCCCAGGTGCGGGGGGCGCTTCAGACACTGCTGCGCGAACTGGTCACCGAGACCGGCGTGACGACCCTGATGGTCACCCACGACCTGTCGGAGGCCATGTCGATGGGCGAGCGCACCGCCCTACTGCTTACCGGGAACCTGATCGCCGACGAGGTGTCGGAGGTCCTCTTCAACCGGCCCCCCAACCGCGACGCGGCCGAGTTCGTCGGCATCTCGACGTTCATCACCGGCGAGGTTGTCGACGGCGATCTGCAGACCCCCGCCGGACCTCTCGCGGTTGACGGCCTCGTCGCCAACGGCCGCCCGGCCCTGGTGGCCATCCGCCCCGAACACGTGCGGCTCGTCGACGTGGATGGCCCGAACGTCATCGCCGGACACGCCGGCCCGTCGACCTTCCGAGGCGAGTACTGGGACGTCCAGGTCGAGACCCACCTCGGAGCCCTGCGGGCACGAAGCCAGGAGCCCACGCACGAGGGCGCGACATGCTTGGTGGTACTACCGGGGAACCGCCTCTTCCCGATCGCCGACGCCACCTGATTTCGTTGGTGTCTCTTCCCCGCGGGCCACTCGCCGAGGCGCGCTGGCCTCCATGAGGCGTCGTCCGGGCTGCTGCATTACGGTGCAGCAGTCCGGATAACCGTCGAAATCTCACACGAGCAACACGCCGCGCTCACCACGCTCGCCGTCGAGCGCGGCCTGCGGGGCTTCTCTCCCATCGTGCGAGAAGCGATCGACGCCTACCTCCAGAGGGATCGCGCCCAGTCACTCGAAGGCCTCCTGAATGTCCGAGGTAGCATCTCGGACGAGAGCGCGGACCGAATCGAACAGATCGTCGCCGAACGAAGGACGGGTGAGTGGCGCAGCCGTCGTCGTCGACACCGACGTCCTGATCGACTTTCTGAGGGGGCGGGGCCCGGGAGCCGCGCTTGTTGAGCGCCTGATGCGCGAACGCGCGGTTTTAACGACCGTCATCACCCATTTCGAGCTCGTTCAGGGGAGCGGAGATCCCAAGGAGCAAGAACGCATCGCGCCGATGCTCCTCGAAAGAACGCTACCTCTGACGGCGGCGGCATCACGTGCGGGGCTCATCTCTCGAGAACTCCGCGCACGGGGTGCATCTCTCGCTACGGCAGACCTCCTGCAGGCCGGAATGTGCGTTGAGCACGGCCTCGCGTTGGCGACGAAGAACGTCCGGCACTTCACGCGGGTTCCCGGTCTCGACGTCATTTCCCCGTAGGAGACCGCCGGTTGGGCGCCCGCAAAGCGCGTCAACCGACGCCCAGGCTCAGAACCAACAGCACCAGGCACGACACCGCGACGGCGGCGATCAGCGCGATGCAGACCACCAGACCCGCGCGGCTGAGACGGAGCGCTCCGAGAATCTCGGGATCGCGGCCGAGACGCACCATGAACGGCAGAATCGCCAGTAACAAGACCGCGTTCAGGACTTGCGAGAGGTAGAGCACGGGGACCAACGGGACTGCCGGCACCAAGACGATTCCCGCGGCGACGACCATCATCGCCAGGTACGACCCGTAGAAGAGCGGGGCCTCGGCCGGGCGCTGATCGAGGCCCGCCGGGTGGCCGACCGACTCGCACACCGAGTAGGCCGTCGAGAGCGGCACGACGGCGGCGGCGAGAAGAGCGGCGCCCAGAATGCCGAAGGCGAAAAGCAGCGATGCGGAGGCTCCAGCGAGCGGTTCGAGAGCCTTTGCGGCATCGGCGCCGTCGTTGATGTGGATCCCCGCAGGGTGCAACGTCGCGGCACAGGCGATCACCACGAAGAAGCCGATCACACCGGTCAGGATGGCGCCGCTATACACGTCGATCCGCTCGTAGCGCAGGTCCTCGACCTTCAGATGCTTGTCGACGGCGTAGCTCTGCATGAAGGCGATGCCCCATGGCGCCAGGGTCGTTCCCAACGTGGCGACGCAGATGAGCACCGCGTCGCGCGAGGTTGGCGGTCGCGGCTCGACCAGGCCTCGCGCCGCGGCGCCCCAGTCGGGGTGGGCGAGAATGCCGGACGCGATGTAGGCGACAAACACAAGACTCAGCGCGAGCAACACGTGCTCGACCCGGTGGAAGTTGCTCCCGAGCACCAATGCCGAGACGACCACGACGGCCACCGGCACCGAGGCGACTCGGCCGACTCCGGTGAGGAGGTCGGCGCCGACCGCCACTCCGGCGAACTCGGCGCAGAGCGTCCCGACGTTCGCCACGATCAGTGCACCCACGACGATCGCCGAGGCGCGATGGCCGAAGTGCTCGCGCACCAGCAGGATCAGCCCCTTTCCGGTCACCACTCCGGTTCGTGCCGCGAGCTCGTGGAACACGACCAGGGCAAACGTCGAGAGCACGAGAACCCACAGCAATCGGTAGCCATGGTCGGCCCCGAGGATCGAGTAGGTGGTGATCCCCGCCGGATCGTCGTCAGACAGCCCGGCAAGCAGGCCCGGCCCCAGCACGGCGAAGACTCCCGCGGCACCCAGTCGGCGCCGTCGGCGCCGGATGCGGTGCAGCCGGTGCGCAGCCGCGCGTCCCACCGGGGGTACGCCCGTGGGCGTCACATGATCGTCGGCTCGGGAGAGTGTCGGCACCAGCGGGATGAACCTACCGTTCGGGAGTTCCCCGAGCCTCGGCGTCGGTACCGATCGTCGCGGCACGATCGCGAAGGAGCCGGCGTTCGCGCACGTTTTGCGTCAGCGAGGCCGCCCGCCCGAGCTCGGCGCGGGCCTCCTCGCGGCGATCAAGCTTTGTCAGGAAATCGGCTCGCACCGCCGGCAGCAGGTGGTAACCCTCGAGCACGGGTTCATCGGCGAGGGCATCGACGGCCGCAAGCCCGGCGACGGGGCCGAACGCCATGCCGACGGCAACGGCCCTGTTCAGCGCGACGATGGCCGACGGCATGACCTGCGCCAAAGCGTCGTAGAGCGCCACGATGCGCGTCCAATCGGTCTCGGCCGCGGTGGGGGCCCGGGCGTGGCATGCGGCGATCGCGGCCTGTAGGGCGTAGGGCCCAGGAGGCCCCAGCGCCTCGGCGCGCGCCAACGCCGCCAAGCCGCGCCCGATCAGCAGGTGATCCCACCGGGCGCGGTTCTGATCGAGCAGGAGGATCGGCTCCCCGGCCGGTCCGATGCGGGCGCGCATCCGGGAGGCCTGAATCTCCATCAACGCCTGCAGGCCATGGATCTCTGGTTCCCGAGGAGCCAGCCCGGCGAGGATCCGACCGAGCCGCAGCGCCTCGTCGCAGAGGGCGGGCCGTGTCCAGTCGTCGCCTCCGGTCGCCGAATACCCCTCGTTGAAGATGAGGTAGATGACCTCCATCACCGATTCCATACGCGTCTCGCGCTCGGCGCGATCGGGGGTCTCGAACGCGACGCGCGCCTGGGTGAGCGTTCTCTTGGCCCGGACGATCCGTTGGGCGACGGTCGCCTCGGCGACGAGGAACGCCCGTGCGATCTCCTGCGTGGTCAGACCACCCACCAGACGCAGGGTCAATGCGACGCGCCCAGCGGTCGACAGCACCGGATGGCAGGTCATAAAGATCAGCCCGAGGAGGTCGTCACCGACCTCCTCGGCGATCACGGCCTCCAGATCGGCCTGGCCGGTGTCTGGCTGTTGCACGAGCTCACGCCCGATTTCCTGGTGTTTTCGGTCACGCAAAGTGTCGCGCCGAAAGGTGTCGATGGCACGGTGCTTCGCGGTGGCCATCAGCCAGGCGCCCGGGTTGTCCGGGACACCCAACCGGGGCCATTGCTCGAGCGCAGCGACCAGCGCGTCGTGGGCCAGGTCTTCCGCGAGCCCCACATCGCGGACGAACCGCGCGAGCCCGGCGATGAGCCGCGCAGACTCGATCCTCCACACCGCATCGATCGCTCGCGCTGGGGCGTCGGAGACTACTTTTCGGCCTCCACCTGGGCACGGAGGCGCTCTTCCTGTTCACGGAGCTCGGGCGTGAACTCGGCGCCGAAATCATCCATCTCGAAGACCGGGCGCAACTCGATCTCTGTGCCGCCATCGAACGGGGCGCGCTTCAACCACTCGATCGCCTCATCCTTCGACTTCACCTGCCAGAGCCAGAAGCCGGCAATCAGTTCTTTCGTCTCGGCGAAGGGGCCGTCGATCACGGTCCGTTCCTTGCCCGAGAACCGGACGCGCGCCCCCTTTGAGCTGGGATGCAGCCCCTCGCCGGCGAGCATGATTCCTGCGCTGACGAGCTCTTCGTTGTAGGCACCCATCGCGGTGAGTAGCTCCTGCGACGGCATGACGCCCGCTTCGCTGTCGGCGTCGGCCTTGACCAGAACCATGAAACGCATCGTGAATCTCCTTCGCGAGTTGTTCGAGAGGCGGCGAGTTCCGCCCTCACCTGTGCGTCGAACGGCAGAACGCGAAATCGACACGATGCGCCGGAGCGCTGAACGTCCCGTGGTCGCGGGCCGGGCGCTACCGCGCAAGCGTGACCGGGAGGGTGATCGTTCGAGGCGGGCCCGCCTGGCCGACCGCGGGGCGTATCCTCACCACGAGGGTGGCGCGCAGCCGTCGTGCCGAGGCCACGCGAGCCCGCGCATTCGCGACGGGGCGAACAACGAGCGGCACCGGCCCGGCCATCGCGGACGTTCCCGCCCCGACACCGATGACCCTCGCGCGCCCGAGCTTCAGCGCCCGCGCCGTCGCCGAGCCGACGCGCAGCGTCGCCGTGACGCGGCACGCCGACGAACACGTAACCCCGGCGCGCAGCTTTCGGGTCGCGAGCCCGCGCGGCGTCTTCGTTCCGCTCAGCGTGATGGCAGCGCCCGGCTGGCCCGGGCTCGGGGTCACGGTAGTTGCGGGTGGGCCGCCCCACGTGGCATCCGTCAGCCCTGCGGCCAGCATGCGGGGTGCACCGCCCGCAACCGGCACCACCCAGGTGTCGGCGCCACGGGTGAACGCGACCTGAGTTCCGTCGGGTGAGAATGCCGGGTCGTTGTCGCCAGGACCGGGGGCCAGCCCACGCACCACGGCGCCGGTCGTCGGGTCGAACAGAGCGACGGACGTTACATCCGGCGAGCCAGCGGCCCCGCGGAGCACCCATTCGGCGGCGATGAAGGTGCCCTGGGCTGACCCGGTTGGGTCGGCCAGCGTATGAGTGGCGTCCGCCCGCGCGAGGGGAGCGGGGCACGGGAAGGGGTAAGCATCGGTCGTGACCACACCCGCAACGCAGACGCTGTCGTAGTTGCGATCGATGGCGTTCGTCGAGATGAGCCGGCTCTGCAGCCAGCCGGCGTCGTGGGCGGCCGAGTAGGAAGCCATTCGAGACGAACCGGCGTCTCCGCCGACCCACAACACCGACGAGAAAAGCACCGAGGGGATCAGCTGCGTCTCGAAGGAGCGAAAAACGAAGCTGGCGCCGTCAGGCGACACGGCGATCGCGCGACCGCGGTCGGTGTCGAGCAGGACGTCCGGGTTCTGCACCCGGGGGCCGCTGCGCATCGGGGCACCGTCACGGATGTAGTAGAGCTTGGTGCCGTCGGCGGAAAGCGACGGCGATGTGTACTCAACGGTGCCCGCGACGCCATCGGTGGTCAGTGGGGAGACCGCCCCGGCCTCGGTCGCAACGCAGAGGTTCGGTCCGCAGACCCCGATCAGCTCGCCGCCGGCAGCGGGCGCGGCGCCGGCAAGGAGCGCAAGGATGGGCACGATGAGGCGACCGACCACGCCGGTAGCCTCGCACACCGCCCGCGCCGCGCGCGAGTTGGTCTGTTCGCCAAACACGTTGACGGTCGCCCTCTTTCAGGATCCTCTCATCAGGCCGCACCTACCGTCCACGGTGACCACGGCAACAACCCAAGGAGGATTTGTGGCGAACATTCACGTGACACGCCGCATGGCGGTCGCCGGTGCGGTGCTGGCGCTCGTCGGTGCCTCGGGCGTCGCGATGGCAACGGGCGGCCTGACGCGCCTGGACGACGGCGCAGATCTCACGGCCAAAGCGACGATCACCGAGAAGCAGGCGATCGCCGCTGCGCAGACACGGGCCACCGGCGCGCTGAACGAGGTGGATCTGGAATACATCGGCGATCGACTCGTGTTCAACGTCGACGTCGGATCGCATGACGTCAAGGTCGACGCCCGGACCGGCGAGGTCGTCTCGGTCGACGCGGACGACTGACCCTCGCACTCGCTCATCGCGCGCCATGTTCGGCGCGCGATGAGCGTGCTTTCATCTCGACACGACAACCGAAGCCCGGCGAATCAGATGCGCCTGCTCATCGCAGAAGACGACCTCAAACTCTCGGCGGCCCTGGCCCGTGGGCTTCGCCACGACGGCTACGCCGTCGACACGGCCGCAACCGGTGACGAGGCGCTCTTCCAGGCGCGGGTCTACGACTACGACGCGGTGATCCTCGACATCATGCTGCCGGGGCCCGATGGCATCGAGGTCTGTCGCACTCTGCGCCGTGAGGGGCGCTGGTCGCCGGTGCTCATGCTCACGGCGCGCGACGGCGTGAACGACCGCATCCAGGGCCTCGACGCCGGCGCCGACGACTACCTCGTCAAGCCTTTCGACTTCGGCGAGCTCGTCGCCCGGGTGCGGGCGCTCGTGCGAAGGGGCGCACCCGCGCGTCCGGCCGTCCTGCGCGCCGGGGATGTCGAGGTCGACCCCGCGGCGCGATCGGTTCTTCGTGATGGCCGCACGATCGAGCTGACCGCACGCGAGTTCGCCGTGCTCGAGTTCCTCGTTCGCCATGCCGGAGAGGTCGTGACGCGCACGGCCCTGCTTGATCACGTGTGGGATCAGAATTTCGACGGCTCGACGAACATCGTCGATGTCTACGTCGGCTACCTGCGCAGAAAGCTCGAAGAGCCGGTCGGGCGGGAGCTGATCCGCACGGTGCGCGGTGTGGGCTACATCATCGAAAAGACGTGAACGCGCCGATCCGCGTGCGGTTGACCGCGTGGTACGTGCTCGTGCTCGCGCTCGTCATCGCGGCGATCTGCGTTTTTGTCGTCACGCGGCTACGTTCGGACCTCACCTCCGAGGTCGATCGGTCGCTCGGCTCCGCCGCCGACCAGATCGCTCGCGGCTACCGAGAAGACGGAGCCATCGAGTTTCCCGACCTGGCGCGCAGTGTGCTCCCCGGAGGCGCGGGGAGGGCCGGCGCCCAGATCATCGACGCGCGCGGAGACATCATCGTTTTCGAGGGCTTCACGGCCGATGAGCCCCTCATCGATGCCGCCCGCGTGGCGCGGGCGCGGGCCGGTGAGCGGATCGGGCTTTCCGACCGCTTCGGTGAGGCAGATTTCCATATGCGCGTCGTGGCCGTCGCCGTGCCCGGACGACCGCAGGGAGAAGTGCTCGTCGTCGCCGGGCCGCTCGATGAGGTCGACCGGTCGGTGCACCGCGTTCTGATCCTGCTCCTTGTCAGCGGCACGGCCGCCCTCGGCGTCGTGGCATTCGGCGGATGGTGGATCGCCCGCAAGGCGCTGCGGCCGGTCGAGTTGATGACGCGCCAGGCCGACCGCATCGGGATCGCGGACCTGTCGGAGCGGATTCCCGAACCCCCGACGCGCGACGAGCTCGGGCACCTGGCACGCACCCTCAACGCAATGCTCAACCGCCTGCAAGATGGTGTCGCAGCACGCGAAAGGCTCATCGCCGACGCGTCTCACGAGCTGCGAGCGCCCCTTACCGCGATGCGCGCCGAGTTGGAGGTCAGCCTGCGCTACGACACGCTCGACGACGACGCCCGAGGCGTGCTGGCGAGCGCCCGAGACGAGGTCGTTTCGATGGGGCAAACCGTCGAGAACCTCCTGACACTCGCTCGCATCGACGAAGGCCACCTCGAGCTACTGGTCACCGACGAGGATCTGCATGACGTCGCCGAGACGGTCGTCGGGGGCTTTCACGCGCTGGCCCGCACCGCCGGAGTTACCGCGTCGGTCGCGGGAGATTCTGTGCGAATGCCGGTCGATCGCCATCGGATCGAACAGGTGGTCAGCAACCTTGTCGACAATGCGGTGCGCGTAAGCCCGCGCGGCGGCGTGGTCGGCGTGACGGCCTGGCAGACGACCGACGAGGCGGGCGTCACCGTCACCGATGACGGCCCCGGGGTGCCGGCCGACGCGCGCGAGCGCATCTTCGAGCGCTTCGCCCGCGAAGACCCGGCCCGCGAGAGGAGTGGCGGTGCCGGTCTCGGGTTGTCGATCTGCCGGGAGATCGTGCGTGCACACGGCGGGCGGATTCACGTGGAGCCACGCATACCCCGGGGTAGCGCCTTCGTCGTCTCCCTTCCGCGTGCCGCGCCCCCTCCCGTTCACATCGCCTGAAGCCCCGGCTACGCGCGTTGGGCGCCGGGCACTCCGTTCTCGACGACGAACGACGCGAGCGTCGAGGTGGGCGCGTCAACGACATCAACGGTCTCGACCGTCCGATAGTCGCTCTGCCAGCGATGTGGCGAGATCACGCATCTCACGTAGCCACGCCGACGCCCGTCAAAGAACCGGATGTGCGGATTGTCGGAGAGTGCCGCCGTCACGGGGGCGATGAACGCCTCAGGAAAGTCGGAGCTGATGGAGGTACCGACGAACTCAGTGCCAATCGTCGCCGAGCGTGGGTCCGCGTAGTCGAGTTTCAGATCGTTCACCCAGCTGGAATGGATGTCGCCGGTGATCACGATCGGGTTGCTCGGCTTTCGATCAGCGAGGAATTGGCTGATGCGGCCCCGCTGGGCCGCGTATCCGTCCCACTGATCGACGTTGAATAGGCCCGCCGTGCCCTGCGACCCCGGGGCGGGGTTGAAGTCGACCTGGGCGAAGATCGTCTGCTGCGCAAGCACGTTCCAGCGCGCGGGCGACCGATCCAGACCATCGAAGAGCCAGGCCTCCTGTGTGGCGCCGGTCATCGTCGCCGCGGGATCGAAGCGCTGCGAACCCGACTTCAGCCCGTCGCCGAGGGGCTGGTCGGTGCGGTACTGCCGAGTGTCGAGGACGTGAAAACGCGCGAGGCGCCCCCACGCGAGGCGGCGGTACAGCTGGATCTGCGCGCCGTTGGGAGACGACCGCCGTCGCAGCGGCATGTGCTCGTAGTAGGCCTGTGCGGCGGCGACACGGCGAGCCGCGAAGTCGCCCGGCGGCGTCGCATTCTCCTCGCGAATCGCGCTCGCGTAGTTGTTTTCGATCTCGTGGTCGTCCCAGGTGAGGATCCATGGCGCGACCGCATGGGCGGCCTGCAACGCCGGGTCGGTGCGGTACTGGGCGTACCGGTTTCGGTAACTGATGAGGTCCGTGACCTCGGCGGAGTTCGCCACCCGATCCGCAGGAGATCCGACCCGGGTCTTGGCCTCGGGCCCGTACTCGTAGATGTAGTCACCCAGATGCACGACGAGGTCGATATCCTCGCCCGCGAGCGCCCGGTACGCGGGCCAGTATCCGTTCTGCCAGTCCTGGCAGCTCGCGAATGCGAATCGGAACTCATCGGGGCGCGCCCACGGAGCGGGGCTCGTGCGGGTGCGGCCGACGGCGCTCTGCTGGTCACCGACCCGGAAGCGGTACCAGTACTCGCGATCAGGCTCGAGCCCCCACACCTCCGGGTGCACGGAGTGTCCGAACTGCGCCCACGCCCGCTCGGTGCCGCGCCGCACCACGCGGCGCATGCCAGGGTCGTTGGCGACCTCCCAGTGGACGCTCACGGGACGCGCGGGCATCCCGCCTCCGGCCAGGGGATCGGGAGCCAGGCGCGTCCACAGCACAACGCTCCACGGAAGCGGATCACCCGATGCAACTCCGAGGGTGAACAGGGAATTCGCGGGCTGGTACTGGCCAAGGGCGCGGCGGGCCGAGCCGGGTAGCGCGATGGCGGCGGCGCCGACGGCGGCCGTTGCGAGAAAACGGCGGCGCGTGACGAACGGAATCGGTGTGGCCGACATGAGAGGCTCCTGTCGTAGGACATCTCCATCGACACTTCCACCGTCGGGAGAGCGCGGCGTCACATCGACGTGAACCTCATGTGTCGCTCCGCGTCAGGGAAGTTCCAGGAGGTGGGCGTCCGTGGGCGCTCATACGCGCGGTTTGGGCGGGGACGCGAAAGCTCCGGCAGCCGACCCCGTTGCCCTCGCACTCGAACACCGGTGCCCGGCGGCTCCACGCCGCGTGCGGCTTCACCGCCGAGGGAATCCCGCGGCGTGCCATGTCAACGACCGGTGCCCGGCACCGGTTGATGCCATGGGAGGCGGTGCAGGTGCCCCAGGTGCTGAGCCCGGCGATGAAGGAGCACTTGGGCGAGGGTGCCTCCTGGGCGGTGTTTGCTTTTGCGTCCCGGGCACCGGGCGTGCGCCGAGTAGCCTTTGCCCTGTGAGCGAGACCCTCGAGCTGTCGATCGTCGTCCCCGCCTATGACGAGGAGAAGCGGATCGGGAGCACCGTTGAGGCGTGGCTCGCGTACCTGTCGGCGGGCGACGTCGCGGGTGAGATCGTCGTCTCCGACGACGGCAGCAGTGACCGCACCCGGGAGATCGTCTCGGAGATCCGCCTGCGGGACCCGCGGGTGCGACTGCTCGATGCACGGCCGAACACCGGCAAGGGCGGCGCCGTTCGCGACGGCGTCATGGCCGCACAGGGGCAGGTCGTCGCCTATGTCGATGCCGACCTGAACATCTCGCCGGCGCATATGGATCCCCTGAGGTCGCTCCTGGAATCGGGTGTCGCGGATGTCGTGATCGGACGGCGGAAGCTCTCCGAGTACGCGTCTGAGGAGAGCAGCATCGAGCGGGTTCTCGCCGGGGCGGCCGTCCAGGTGACCCGCCGTCTGCTGCTCTTCGCGACGATCAGCGACACCCAGGCCGGCTTCAAGGGTTTCCGTCGCGAGACCGCCCGGCAGATCTTCGGCCAGGCGACCGTGGATTCGTTCGCGTTCGATCTGGAGGTGATCTTCATCGCCCGCCGGCTGGGGGCGCGAGTGGTCCAAATGCCGGTGAGCGTCGAGTACCGACCCGACTCGACCTACAACGTGCGCAAACACCTGCCGCCGTTTCTGCGCGACATCGTGAGGATCCGATGGAACGCCCTGCGCCGGCGGTATCCGACCGGTAGCGTGCGCCCATGATCCACGGTTCCGACCCCGGCGACGTTGAAGTTCACGCGATCCCGCCGCTGGAGCCTCAGGTCGTCGTGCTCTTCGGGGCGACGGGTGATCTGTCGCGACGCAAACTGATTCCGGGTCTTCTGCACCTGGCGCGAACCGGCCTGATGCCTGATTTTCGCCTAGTCGGCATCTCGCTCGACGCGATGGGTGACGAGGCCTTTCGGACCTTTGCCCGCGCCGCCTGCGACGAGTTCGCCCGCGAGGGCGTCGACGACACCGAATGGGCCGACTTTTCGCGGCGCCTGACGTACGTTGCCACAAGCACTGGTCCGCGCGGCGTGGCGGAGGTCGTCGGCCGCGCCGAGCGCGAACTCGGTGGCCGGCCCCGGCGTTTGCACTACCTGAGCATCCCACCCGCGGCCGCGAGCGGCGTGGTGCGCCTCCTGCGCGACGCCGACCTGGTCGACCGCGCGCGAATCGTGATGGAAAAGCCGTTTGGCACCGATCTGGCCAGCGCCCAGCGCCTGAACGCCAGCGTCCACGAGGTCTTCACCGAAGACCAGGTCTTTCGCATCGACCATTTCCTCGGCAAGGAAGCCGCCCAGAACATCCTGGCGCTGAGGTTTGCCAACGGTCTTTTCGAGCCGATCTGGAACCGCCAGCACATCGACCACGTCCAGATCGACGTCGCGGAGACTCTGGCCATCGGGTCACGCGCCGGCTTCTACGAGACCACCGGCGCCTACAAGGACATGGTCGTCACGCACCTGATGCAGATCCTCGGGTTCATGGCGATGGAACCACCGACGGCCCTGGAACCGCGTGCCATCAGCGAAGAAAAGAACAAGGTTTTCCGGTCGATGCGGCCTCTCGATGTGAAGAACGTCGTGCGCGGTCAGTACGAGGGGTACCGCGACGAGCCCGGCGTGAGCCGCGACTCGCAGACCGAGACCTTCATCGCCCTGAAGTGCGAGATCGACAACTGGCGCTGGGCGGGAGTTCCCTTCTACCTGCGCACGGGGAAGCAGATGGCCGAGGGGGCGCGCATTATCTCGATCGCGTTTCGTGAGCCGCCGCGCAGCATGTTCCCGGTTGGGTCGGGCGTCGGCCAGTACGGCCCCGACCACCTCACGTTCGACCTGGCCGAGGCCTCACGCCTGTCGCTGTCGTTCTACGGCAAGCGCCCGGGGCCGGGAATGCGGCTCCACAAGAAAAGCCTGCAGTTCGCCCTCACCGACGAAGAAGACGATGATGTCCTCGAGGCCTACGAGCGCCTGATCTACGACACGATGATCGGCGACCACACGCTCTTCAACACCGCCGAGGGGATCGAGCGGCTGTGGGAGATCTCCACGCCGCTGCTCGCGCATCCGCCGGACGTCGCCCCGTATCCCAAGGGTTCATGGGGGCCGAGAGGCATCCAACCCCTGATCGCGCCTCACTCGTGGCGGCTGCCGTTTGAGCGAAAGTGGCGCACTGACAACGGCGCATCGGCCTGACCGGCCGTCGCGAACAGAAGTAACCGCGCGACCATCATCGGCGCACAGATGGGTCATACATGCGATCAAGGGTGTGGATGGTTCGCCGCCGGGGTACCCGGTGTCGAGGAAACCAGGCAAGGAGCCCCTATGTCCCCGCGATTCGCCCACGCTCGACATCCAATCGCCCCCCGCAGGCGCGGTCGCTCGATCGTCAGTGTGCTCACCGTGGCCGTTGCGGCATGTGCCGCCGCCACGCCCGCCGCGGCCCAGACCGCACCCGCGGGAGTGATCTGCGTCCCGGCCTCCCCGGCCTACGGCCCCAGCTACGGGCCGGGCGTGCCGAGCTACGGCATTGCCAACGGCGCCGGAGCCCCGTCGGGTGACGTCTCGAAAGTGAAGCTCAGCCGTGGCCAGATGATCACGAACCAGAGGATCTCCCAGGCCGCGATTCGCCGTGTCGAAGCGGTCCAGAAGTGGATCGACTCCGGTGTCGTGGCGACCGACATCTGCGGTGGCGCCCTCGGCCCGGAAGACTTCAGCGGGATCACCCCCGGCACCGGGGCCACCGGCGCAACGCCCGCGGCGCCGACACCCCGCAAACTGGTCTTCGCCAAGGCGGGCCCTGGCGACCCGTCGAGCATCAAACTCAGCCGTGCACAGTTCCTGATCAACCAGCGCATCGCACAGGCGGCGGTGCGACGCTCGACCGCGCTGCGCACGCGCTTTATCACTGGTTTGACCGGGGGCGACGTCGTCAACGGCACCCTCGGCACGAACACCCTGCGCATCGGCTTCACGATCACCGCGGCGACGCCCGCTGCGAGCCCGCCGGCGGCCAGCGCCACCGTGATCACCGGATCACCAAGCGGCGATCCGTCGAAGGTGAAGCTCTCGAAGGGGCAGCTACTGATTGAGCAGCGCATCTCCCAGGCGGGTGTGCGACGCAGCAATGCGCTGATTGCCCACGTACGCACGGGCCTGAACGGAAACGACTTCCGCAACGGCAGCCTCACGGCGGTCGATCTCGGCACCGGAGTCGTGCGCTAGCCACACGCCGTGGGCGGCCCGTAGGTTTTCCCGCCATGGGATTCCGACGGGCCGCCCTCAACGCATCGGTCGTTGTCGTCCCCGGGGCCGTCGGCGTTGCGATGGCACTGAACGCCGACGTTCAGACCTCGGTCGATGCGACGGCGACGCCCCGCACCGCCACCCCGGTACGGGCGAAAACAACCGTGGCAGTTGCCGCGCGGAGGCCGCAGCATCCTTCCCGAGCATCGCGTGGTCGCCCACTACGGAGCCCCGCAAGCCGACGGGCTCGGAATCCTCGGGATCGGGCCGCCCGGTCAGGCCGCCGCCCGGCCGCAGCGCCAGGCGAATCAGTACATCGGGCCGCGCCGCGAGAAGGTACTCCCGGCATGGAACTGCTCGCCGTGATCGAGGCCCGAGGTCGTGCGCAGTTCCTTGCCGAGCCCGACGTCGGCCTCGCACTCGACCCGGAATGGCGGATGGCTCCCGGACAGATCCCCGGCCACGTCATTGGCTCGGTTGATGCCTCGAAGGTCAACCGCACGACGCGCTGGCTGGCCGATCTCTCCCGTGCACGGGGCCTACCCGACAAGCGGGCGATCGTCCACCAGTTCACCGACGGGATGATCTCCCGTCGTTCTCCTGCGGGCTCCTCGGGGCATCGACGTGGTGTTGAACGCCGACGGCTTCGGCCGGACGTCGTGATCTACGAGTGAGCCATCCCGGCCACTTCGGTGTTGCCGTCGTGGCGGTGATCTCGGTGATGTCCGAGACGCTCGTGCCCAGCGCCTCGACGCCGATGCGGTAGGTCGTTCCCGGGGCAAGGTTACCGATGGCGTCTGCCGTGGAGCCGAAGCAGTACTGCGAGCAGGTGTACCCGGCGAACCGACCGTCGAGGTAGAACCGGTACTGAATCTCGATTTCCGTCAGGCGGGTATCGACTGAGGCCGTCCAGCTCAGGTCAATGCGGTTGTTGGTCGTCGAGACGACCCGCAGGTTGGTGGGGGCGGTCGTCGACACGGCGGACGTCCCGGGGGTGTTGACCGTGATCTCCGTCAACGGCGAGGCAACGCCCGAGGAGTTGACGGCCTCGACGCCGAGCCGGTTCGCAGGTCCCGGGTTCAGACCGGACCCGGGAATCGGGTTGGGGAAACCAGCACGGGGCCCACGACGAGCGAGGTGCCCGTGGTGGTCTCGTCCCGCCGGTTGCCGTTCAGGTAGACCCGGTAGGTGACGCCCGGCGCACTCGACGGACTCCACGACAGGGTCGCCGTGTCGGAAGTGGCGTTGGTGGCGCGAAGGTTGGTCACTGCCCCGGGCCGGGTGGGCGCGACGAACACCGGGGTGTGCACGGCGATGGGCGCCGACAGCCCGGAGGTGCGTCCGCTCGGGAGCAGGATCTGCCGGACCTGCACCGAGTAGTCCGTGTTCTGCGTGAGATTCCGCACCGGGAAGCTGATCGTCGTGCTCGACTGGACGGCGCCGATGACCTGCTGTCCGTTGAGGAGTACCGAGTACAGCTTCGGAGTCGATCCTCCGATGTTCAGCGAGAAGCTCTGCGCAGTGAGCTGCGAGACGACGACGTTTGTCGCCTGCGACGCAGAGATCGGTGCCAGGCACCGATCTCTGCGTCGATCTTAACCGTCCGGTTCGTTGGAGCCGTTTTTCATATTTCTGCTTGTGGTCGGGTCGGCCAGCACTCCCCGCGAGAGCTGACTGGACGGCCCGGCGCGGCCCGAAGGGCCGGCGCGGTCACGTCTTTCGCCCTGCTCGGATCTGGTCTGCCCTGCCATGCACAGATCGGTGCCTGGCACCGATCTGTGGATGATCTCTCTGCGGGCGCCCGCGGGGTAGGCGCCAACCTGTCACCGAGCTGTGCGACCCGTGGCCGACCGATGTTCCAGAGCTGTGGGCCTTAGTCGAGCCCGAGGTCGGTGCGGGTCGGCGGGTCGGCTCCGGCGCGGGAGCAGGTGATCGCCGCCGCGCGGCAGGCGAAGGTCAGGGCTGCAGAGATCTCTGGCTCATGGAGGGCCGACAATGAGGCTCGGTCGAGCTGGCCGTGTTCGCGGAACCAGGCAAGGAGTGCCCCGGCCAGGGTGTCTCCGGCGCCGACGGTGTCGACGACGGCAACGAGCACTCCCGGAGCCTCGCCTCGGGCGACGCCGCTCCACCCCGACGCGCCATCGGCGCCGCGGGTCAGAACCACCAGCGCCGGACCGGAGCGTGCCCAGACGGCAGCGATCTCGTCCGCACCGGAGCCGGGATAGAGATGCGCCAGGTCGGCGTCGCTCACCTTTACGATCGTCGCCAGAGCAACGAGCCGCTCGATGCGGTTGCGATAGGCGCCCATCGAGGCGATTGCCCCCGGGCGCACGTTCGGATCGAGGGAGATCATGCGACGGCCGGCTTCGCGCTCGATCAGTTGGCTGAACGCCGTCGCGGCCGGTTCGACCGCCAGCGCGAGGGTGCCAACGTGCAGTGCCTCGACTCCGTCAAGCGTCGCGGGCAGGTCGGCAACGCCGAGCTGCAGCGACGCCGTTCCGTTGAGGTAGAGGTCGTAGTGGTTGTCACCCGATTCGAGAACGCTCACGAGGGCGAGCGTCATCGGGTCGTCGCCGCGCAGCAGGTACCGAAGGTCGACGCCTTCGGCGGCGAGGAGGTCGTGGACGATCGTGCCCTGCCCACCTGAGGAGACCCGGCCGAGGAAACCGGTCGGCACCCCCAACCGGGCCAATGCGATTGCCGCGTTGAACGGGCCCCCACCCGGTACGGCTCGAAGGAGATCTTCCCCCTCGATCCGTACCGGGATCAGGTCGAGCAGCGCCTCTCCACACGAGAGGATCACCCCCGAATCGCCGCACCGTCGGAGTCGAAGAAGTGCAGTCGCTCGACGTCGACGCACAGCTCGACGGTGTCGCCGAACTTCACGGTGCTGCGCGGGCCGAAGCGGGCCATCATGTTCGGACGGCCCTCGCCCACGGCTTCTTCGGCCCCTTCGTCGCCCTCTTTCACATCGTCGGTGACCACACGCGGGGCGTCGATGCGGGCGTGGACCATCATGTCCGAGCCGAGAGCTTCGGTGAGATCCACCATCGCTTTGAGCCGTTGGTTGGCCGGGTGGTTCGGACGCTCCGCCGGATCGTGGAGATCCTCCGGGCGGATACCGGCCGCGACCTGCTGACCGAGCGCACGGCGCAAACCGGGTCGGGCGTTGAGGACGTTGTCGTCGAGGTGCAGTTCCTGCGACCCGAGCTTCAACGAGACCCCGGCGCCGGATTGGGTTACCGACCCCTCGAGCAGGTTCATCGACGGTGAGCCGATGAAGGCCGCCACGAAGAGGTTGTTGGGGTTGTCATAGAGCTGCTGCGGTGTATCGACCTGTTGCAGCACGCCCTTCTTCATCACGGCGACACGGTCGCCCATGGTCATCGCCTCGACCTGATCGTGGGTCACGTAGATGGTGGTCGTACCGAGGTCGCGCTGGATGCGCGCGATCTCCGAGCGCATCTGCACGCGCAGTTTGGCGTCGAGGTTCGACAGCGGCTCATCCATCAGGAACGCCGCCGGCCGGCGCACGATTGCCCGGCCCATGGCGACTCGCTGGCGCTGACCACCGGAAAGCTGGCCCGGCTTGCGGTCGAGCCACTCGTCGAGCTCCAAGATCTTTGCGGCTTCGGCGACGCGCGCGTTGAGCTCTTCCTTGGGCGTCTTGTTCAACTTCAAGGCGAAAGCGATGTTCTGCCGCACGGTCATGTGCGGGTACAGGGCGTAGTTCTGGAAGACCATCGCGATGTCGCGGTCGGACGGGTGAACGTCGTTGACCACCCGGTCGCCGACCTTCAGCGTGCCGCCGCTGATCGACTCGAGGCCGGCGACCATCCGCAGGGCCGTCGATTTGCCGCAACCCGACGGGCCGACGAGAACGAGAAACTCGCCGTCGGCGATGTCGAGAGAGAGGTCCGTCACGGCGTGGTAGCCGTTCGGGTAGAGCTTGTTGACCTTGTCGAGGACGACCTCAGACACGGGATCGCTCCTTTCCGTCGAGCGTCAGGGCCCCGTCGGGCGTGATGCCCACGGGAATCGGATCAATCAGCTCACCCGCGAACGAACCGTCGGGGGCGAGTAGGCGCCAGGCCATGAACATCGGGCCGTCATCGGTGATGACGATGCGACCCGCGTAGCACGTGCTGCCATCGCGCGGGCCGAGAAGCATCTCGTCGACCAACGCGAACGGGCCAAGCGGCGAGTCGGCGACGGCGTAGAAGGTGCCCGTCCGTGGTGTGTCGCCGGTGCGCTTCGCCCACGCACGTGAGTGGGTCGCGTCGCTACTGCAAAACAGGAGGTACCACCGCCCGTCCAGCTCGATCAGCTGGGGGACTTCAAGCTGGCCGAACTGGCCGGACGGTGTGATCGTGACCGGGTCGTCGACGGCCCAGGTCACGAGATCGGTCGACCGGGCGTGGGCCACGACACCGCGGGCGTCATACTCACCCGTGGCCGCCCGGGCGGTGAGAAGGGCGTGAAAACCACCGTTCAAGGGAACCACCCACGGGTCGCGCCAGGCCTGATCGGGCCATGCGTTGAGATCAAGCGCCTCGTAGCGCGCCGGGTCGAGTTCGATGATCGGGTTACCCGGGTGCTTGGTCCAGGTGATCAGATCATCCGATTGGGCGACGCCCACGCGCTGCACGAGCCCGTCTTCCACGGTCGAGATGCCGGTGTAGAAGAGCCACCAGTGGCCATCTCGCTCGAGCACGCTGCCCGTCCAGGTGGCGTCGTCGTCCCACGCGCCGGCCGGCCCGGGGCCGAGCGCGTCGGGAAGAACCGTCCAGTCGCGAAGGTTGGTCGACACCGCGTGGCCGATCGTGGCGTTGCGGTGCCGCCTGTCGGGATCGCTCAACGACCGGGGCGCCTGGAGGTAGAAGACGTGGTGCTCTGCCCCACGCCGGGCCATCCAGAAGTCCCAGATCCATCGGTCGTCACATCGCAGCATGCATCAGCCCTTCAGCCCGGATCGGGCGACCGACTGCACGAACCAGCGCTGGAAGAACAGGAACGCGATCAGCAGCGGCAGGGTGGTCACCGTGGCATAGGCCATGAGGTCACCCCACGAGATCGGGGGCTGCGTGAAGAAGATCGACATCCCGTAAGGAAGCGGGCGAACATCTTCGCTGGTCGTGACGAGCACCGGCCAGAGAAGCTCCCCCCAAATCTGCAGGAAGTGCAGGATGCCGACCGTCGCGAACGCGGGTTTGGCAAGGGGAAGGACGACGCTGACGAACGTGCGCACCGGGCCGCAGCCGTCGATCCGCGCGGCTTCCTCGAGCTCCTTCGGTACCGCGAGGAAGAACGAGTAGAAAAGGTAGACGAACAGTGGCTGCGCGATGAACGGCAGAATCTGCACGTAGAGCGTGTCGGTCCAGCCAAGCTCGGAAACCAGGAACAGCAGCGGAATCGCCACCGCCTGGAACGGCACGATCGTCAGGGCGATGATGCCGACGAGCATCGCCTTGGACATCTTGAACGGCACCCGCGCCAGGGCGTAGCCCATCAGCGAGTTGACGACCAGACCGACGGCGACCGTGACGACGCTGACGATCACCGAGTTGCGAAAGAGGGTGAACAGCCCGGCGCGGTCGTTTGCCTTCGAGAAGTTGTTGCCGTCGAATGGGCTGGGGATGAAGGCGCGCAGGCTGTCGCCGTCGGCGAGGACGGAATCGTCGACCTTGAGTGCCCCGACGAACATGATCACGAGCGGCAGGAGGAAGAAGATCGACAGCAGGACCATCGGCAGATAGGTGGTCCACTTGCGGGTCTTGAGCGACTTGCCGGAGTGCTCGGCGGCGGTCGTTGCCTCGGCCTCGGGAAGAGGTGCTGCGGAGGTGGCCATCAGTCCCGGTTCTCCTTCAAGATCACTCGCTGGATCAGTGTGAGCGTCAGGACGACGACGAAGAACACCACGGCGATCGCCGATGCCTGGGCGATCTGCTTGCGTTCGTAGCCGGTTTGGACCAGGCGCACCATCATCGTGTCGGTCGCGCCGAGCGGCCCGCCGCGGGTCGTCGCCCACACCGTGTCGAAGAGCCGGAAGGCGAGAATCGTCGTCACGGTGATCACGAAGATCAGGGTGTTTCGCAGCTGCGGCAGCGTGACGTAGAGGAACTGCTGCCACTTCGTCGCGCCGTCAATCGACGCCGCTTCGTAGAGCTCTTGCGGGATGTCCTGCAGCCCGGCCAGCAGGATCAGCATCTGGAACCCGGCCCCCTGCCACACCGACATGATGATGATCGCCGGTAGGGCCATGGTGGTGCTCTCCAGCCATCTCGATTCGAGCGCACCACCTGAGATCGCGCCGAGGAAGGTGTTGATCAGGCCCGAGTCGCCGTTGAACAGCAGGGCCCAGATGATCGCCGTGACCGAGAGCACGACGACGACGGGAAGAAAGAAGATGCCGCGGAAGACATTCGCCGCGCGGACCTTCTGGTTGACGAGCGTCGCCATCCACAGCGCAAGGGCCGTTTGGGCCGGTACAACGACCGCGGCGAAGACGATGTTGTTCTTGAAGGCGTTCCAGAAATCGCCGTCTTGAAGGATCTTCGAGTAATTGTCGAAGCCGACGAACTTCACCGGCAGCGGTGAGTTCAGCTTTTGGTTGGTGATGGAAAGGTAGATCGCGTAGAAGAAGGGCAGGATCAGGAAGCCGCCGAGGAAGATCAGCCCCGGGAGGCTGAAAAGCCACCCCCAGGTGCCGTCTCCGAGGCGCGTTTGGCGCGGCATCCGGCGTGCGCGGACCGCATCTGTCGTCATCGAAAGCTCCGATGCTCGTTCGTGAACGGTGGGCACTGCGGGTTGCCGCCGTGGGAGGTGACTCCACGGCGGCAACCGTCAGTGGTCTACGACGGGTCGGGATACCCGTCGTTGTCGCTGATGTCTGTGTCGATCGCCTTGACGGCCTTGTCGAGCGAGCCCTTCACGTCGGCCCCGTCGATGATGTCCTGGATCGCCTGGTTGAAGGAATCCGACACCGTGATGTACGCCGGGGTCGTCGGGCGCGGTACCGACACACCTTCCTTGGCGTGCTGCGCGACGAAGATGTTCAGATCGCCACCGGCCGTGAACTTCGGGTCGGCGTCGGCGATGGCCTTGCTGGCCGGGATCGCACCCGACGCGGCGGCGATCGCCTTCTGCTGTTCGGCTTGGAGCGTGTACTTGATGAACGCCCACGCGGCGTCAGGGTCCTTGGTCTTGGAACCCATCGCCCACTGCCACGAGCCCTGGCTGGTCTTCAGACCGCTCCCGAAGTCGGGCAGCGGCACGACGACAAGGTCGTCGCCGAATTTCTTCTTGTACGGCACGTACTGCCAGTGGCCGACCCAACTCACGGCCGCCTTGCCGCTGACAAAGTCGGTGTCGGCGGCGTTGTCACCAACGAGGCCATCCTTGAACCACGACTGGAAGGTCGTGAGTGCCGCGACGACGCCCTCGCTGTTGAGCTGGCCCTCGGCCGAGGAATTGTCTTCGCTCAGCAGGTTGCCGCCACCCGACCAGACAACCGGGGCGAACCCGTAGGCGTACCACTCGCCCTGACCGTAGTTCTTCTTCAGATCGAGGGGGCGGGCGTAGCCGGCGGCCTTCCACTTCTTCAGTGCGTCGGTGAACTGCGCGGCGGTCCACGGCGCGTCGATCGTCGGCGCGGTCGCGCCGATCTTCTTCAGCGCCGACTTGGTGGTGTAAAGACCAAGACCGGAGTCGAACATGCCGACCGCCCACGTCTGGCCGGCGTACTCGCCCTGGCGCACGACCGATGGCAGGAGGTCGGCCTTGGTGGCGTCGTCGATGCAGTTCGTGATCGGCTGCAGGTCCTGTGAGAACGCGTACTGGAACGCCTTCGACGCGTCGGTATCGACGACGTCCGGCACGTTGTCTGACTGCGCTTGGCTCGACAGCGAGGTCGCGTAGTCGGCCTCCGGGATGAGCTTCAGCGTCGCCGTGACGTCCTTTTGGCTGGCGTTGAAGCCGGTCACGAACTTCTTGACGGCCGTGACCTCGTCTTCGTTGCCCTGGTGCCACTGCACCGTGATCTTCGATCCGGCGTCGATCTTGCCGTCGCATCCACCAGCTGACGCGGCGCGGGAACTGTCGCTGCCGCCGCCGCAACCGGCCGCAAGACCGGCCGACCCGGCGAGCGCGACGACGGCGAGCACCTTCACGCCTTTTTGGATCCTCATTGTGAAACCGCCCCCTTCGTTTTTCTCATGACGCCGACGCCCGCGGACGGGTACCGGATACCGACCTGCGTTGTGCAGTCGTGCGCCGCGGCGGGCCGGTGGTGCGCCGCGGGACGAGTGTGAGCGGGAGCCGTGTGGCGTCCGCGTCGAGCGGCCGCTGGGATCCCAGCGAGTCGAGAAGGAGTTCCGCGGCGACGCGGCCGCTCTCAAAGAGGGGCTGGTGCACCGTGGTGAGACCAAACAGTTCGGCGGTCTCGATGTCGTCGAAACCGATCACCGAAAGCTCGTCGGGCACCCGGATCCCCGCGGCGCGCGCGGCCTCCAGCACCCCGATCGCCTGCGTGTCAGACGACGCGAAGATCGCTGTCGGCGGGTTTCGCACCGCGAGCAACGACTGGGTGAGCAGCGTCGCCGTCGCCCGGTCGTGCGGGCCGTGGGCGAACATCCGGTCGTCGTATTCGATGTCGGCGTCGGCAAGGGCCGCGCGCAGACCCGTCAGCCGATCGGCGCTCGAGGTGAAGTGAAAACGCGCGTCGAACTCGTCGCCTATGTAGGCGATGCGGCGATGCCCGAGCTCGAGGAGATACTCGGCGGCCATACGGCCTCCGGCGACGTCGTCGGTGATCACCGACGCCAGCAGGCTGACCTTCGAGTCGACGACGACCACCGGCGTCTCGAGAGCCGCGAGGTCGGCTTCTTCCTGAGGGGTCGGCGCGAGGGAGATCAGCAGCGCACCGTCGGCGCGGTCGCGTTGGCCGACCTCGGCGAGACGGCGAAGGCGTTGTTCGGGAGTCTCGACCGCCGCCAGCCAGAGGTCGTACTCGCTGCCCGAAAGGGCATCGACGACGCCGCGAACACGTTCGACCACGGACGGTCGGGTGAGAAATGGAGCGGTGACGGCGATCGTCGAGGCGCGTCGACGTGACAGCGCCCGCGCGGCCGGACTCGGCCGATATTCCAACGCGCGAATGGCGGCGACGACCTTGCGCCGAGTGCCATCGCTGACGCTCGCCGCACCGTTGAGAACCCGCGACACGGTGCCGATTCCTACCCCGGCGTACTCTGCGACATCCTTGATCGTTGCCACTGCGTGCCCCCGATATGGAACCGCTTCCAACGAAGCGATTCCACGTTAGTTCGGGTGACCTGTTCGTGTCAACCGCAACGAACTCTTAACCGTGCGGCCCACACGAGTCACGCGAAACGCCGCCGAGCGGGACGCCGGTTTGGGGCGACCCGCACGAGTGCGCGGTGGCCGAGGGCTACTTGGTTGCCGGAGTCCGTTCGGTGCCGATCGCGGGCGGGCGCGCCGCTTTGCGCGACTCGGTCCAGGCGCGCTCACCTAGAAGACGCAACGCCGCCGGCAGCTGCACACCGCGCACGATCGTCGCGTCGATCAGTACCGCGGCGGCCAGGCCGACGCCGAGCTGCTTCATGTCGATCGTCGAGAGGGTCGCGAAGATCGCAAAGGCCGCGATCATCACCGCC
>JANLSO010000012.1:0-45293 GCA_031362405.1 Thermoleophilia bacterium
CCGTCGAGGCCGCCGTGGCCCCGCACGATGCTCACTCCGCGCGCGGTATACCGGTCTACTTTCGCCGTGTCGACGCGTCCGGAGACCACTTTCTCGCGAAAGCCGATGACCTCCTCGACGCTCTCGATCTTCGCAGCGACCCCGGGGATCCGCCGCGCCGCGGCAACTGCCTCCGGCGCGCGCAGCATGGCTTTCGCCGGCATACACGCCCAGTAAGGGCACTCCCCACCGACACGGCCCGACTCCACCATCGCGACGTGAAGTCCTGCGTCGGCGAGGCGACCGGCCACGGCGCGTCCACCCGAGCCAGAGCCGACGACGATCACGTCGAAGTCTGTGGTTGTCACGTCTGCACGTCCGCTACCGCCAACGCCTCACATGCGTTCATTCGCCCGTCCACCCTTCGCTGGTGAGAGCGTGTTCGCTCTCCTGTTCCCGATCGAACCAATGTGAATCTGGCAGGCCTCATGAGTTCGAGGATTCACTCGCGGGCAGACGGGGCACACGGCATGGGTCGTGACATGGTCGCGGCGATGCGGTGTGAACGAATGCGGTGACTGCCGCAAAGGAGAAGCACATGCCCACCGTTGCCGAAGCGATCGTCGATGCCCTGGCCGATCTCGGGGTACGCACGATCTGGGGGGTCGTGGGCGACGCCCTGAACCCTGTCACCGACGCGATTCGCCGCGAAGAGCGGCTCGAGTGGATCGGCACCCGCCACGAGGAGGTCGCCGCGTTTGCCGCCGGGGCCCAAGCTCAGCTCACGGGCACCTTGGGCGTCTGTATGGGAACCGTCGGACCGGGCTCAATCCACTTGCTGAACGGTCTCTACGACGCCTCGAAATCGCACGCGCCGGTGTTGGCGATCTGTGGCCAGGTCCCTGTCGCCGCGATGGGTAGCGACACGTTCCAGGAGGTCGACAACGACCTTCTGTTTGCTGATGTCGCGGCCTTTCGGCACACCCTTACGTCTCCCGAGCAGGTCGTGCGCATCCTCGAGCAGGCCGTGCATTCTGCGTTGAGCCGTCCCGGAGTGGCGGTGATCAGCCTTCCCGGTGATGTTGGTGGTCTCGAGATGCCCACGCACTCGCCTGCCCCGCAGCTGTGGGTTCAGACCCAGACCGCTCTGCCCGACGAGCGGTTGCTGCGCGAGGCCGTCGGACGTATCGACGAAGCAGACCGGGTCACGCTGCTGGTGGGAATCGGCGCTCGCCATGCGCGCGACGAGGTGCTTGCGTTGGCCGAACGGTTGAAGGCCCCGATCGTGTTGACGCTCAAGGCCAAAGAGGGCCTCGAGCAGGCCAACCCATTCGAGATCGGCCAAAGCGGCCTGCTCGGGAACCCGGCCACGAAGGGCGCCTTCGATGCGACGCAGGTGCTTCTCATGGTGGGAACCGACTTTCCGTACACCGACTGGTTGCCGACCGAGGCCACCGCGATCCAGATCGATAACGACCCGAACCACATCGGTCGCCGCACGTCGGTTGACCTCGGTTTGGTCGGCGATTCGGCCGCGACCCTCGACGCGTTACTGAAGCACGTCGCGCTGAAGACCGACCGCACGCACCTGGATGATGCGCGAGAGGCCTATGCGAGTTGGCAGGCCCGCCAGCATCGACTGGTCGAACCCGGCCGGGAGGCGAGCGTCGCTGGGAAAGTTCGTGCTCGGTTCGACAACCCCGACAACAAGATCCGCCCAGAGGTCGTCGCGGCGATCGTTGACTCGGCGGCCGACGACGACGCCATCTTCACCACCGACACGGGCATGTCGACGGTCTGGCTGTCGCGGTTCGTGCACATGCGCGGCTCGCGGCGGCTGCTCGGCTCGTTCAACCTCGGCTCGATGGCGAACGCCATGCCCCAGTCGCTTGGGGCACAGGCTATCGACCGGCGTCGGCAGGTCGTTGCCTTTTGCGGCGACGGCGGTCTGACGATGCTGCTCGGTGACCTGCTGACCGCCGTCGCCTACGACCTGCCCGTGAAGTTGATCGTCTTCAACAACGGTTCTTTGGGCATGGTCAAGCTCGAACAGGAAGAAGGTGGCCTGCCTGAGTTCGGGACGCACCTTGCCAATCCCGACCTTGGAGCCGTGGCCCAGGCAATGGGCCTGACCGGATTTCGCGTCACCGAGCTCGACGACCTCGAGACCGCGGTCAGAGCCACCCTCGCCACGCCGGGGCCCGCCCTGCTCGACGTCGTCACCAATCCGAATGAGATCGCGCTTCCCCCGTCGGCGACGGCGAGCCAGGCCTGGGGTTTTGCGATCGCCAAGGTCAAAGAGACCATCATCAGCCGCGGAGACCGGTGATGGGCTTCGACGAACACATGGGCCTTGTCGCCGACGAGGGGGTCAACGGGCACGCCCGGGTAACGATCACCGCCGCCGCGAGGCATCTGAACAGCGCAGGAACCGTCCACGGAGGCGCGATCGCGACGCTGATCGACGTCGCCATGGGCAAGGCTGTCGCCAGCCTGTTCTCGGCTGACGAGCGCCCGGTGACCATCGAGATGAAGGTCAACTATCTCGAACCTGGCGAGGTCGGCGACCTGGTCGCCGAGGCGCGGGTCAGCAGACGCGGCCGACGTCTGGTGGTGGTGCATGCCGACGTCACACAATGCGCGACACGCGAGACCGTGGCCGAAGCAATGGGAACGTTCACAAGCATCTGAGCGCGCGCGGGTCGGCGCCGAGGTTTCTGCTCGGCACAGATGGGTAGCTTGCGCTCACATTGCAACCGCTCACGAGCCGCCGTGTGGTGGCCCGAAGCGAATCAGGGGGCGAGGAATGTCTGAAGTACGTATTGATCTCGCACAGGTCGACCAGGACGGCGCGGTCCGCGAGGCCGCGCGGGTAATCGCCGAGAACTCCCAGCTCGAAGAGGCCGCGGCACAGGGGAATACCCGCGCTCAACTGCTGCGTAAGGCGGCGCTCGGCGGCGGAGCACTGATGGGTGGCGGCATTCTCCTCGGAGGGCTTTCGGGAACCGCCCTCGGCGCCGACAGCCGCTCGGCCAAGCAAGACACGGAGATTCTCAACTTCGCCCTGACCCTCGAGTACCTGGAGGCCGAGTTCTACCGCCAGGCCGTCGCCGGCAACGCGCTGACCGGAGAGCGCAAGACCTTCGCCGAGATCGTTGCGGGCCACGAAGCCGCGCACGTCGCCTTCCTGCAGAAGACGCTCGGCTCGAAAGCCGTGGCGTCTCCGACGTTCGACTTCAAGGGCATCCCGACGAACCCCAACGCCTTCATCAGGACCGCCGTCGTGCTGGAAGACACCGGCGTTTCTGCCTACACAGGGCAAAGCTTCCGGATTAAGAAGACCGCCTACATCCTTGTCGCCGCACAGGTACTGGCCATCGAAGCACGGCATGCCGCCTGGGCGCGCACGATGGTGCCGGGGGCGCTTCCGGCCGAAAAGGCCGAGGTGCTGAACGCGCACGCCAACATGAAGCAGGTCTTGGCGGGCGTCACGGCGACCGGGTTCATCGTCGCCTAACTGACCGACGTGTCACCCCCCGGTGCCTGGCACCGGGGGTGACACTGCGCGTCGTGCCGAGCGAAAGGTGGCCAGCCCACTTCGCCTGTGACCATGTCCGCGCATCGGCGGGCCCGATTCTCTCGTCGTCGCGTTCGCGATTGGGCTGAGGAGGATCGTCTGTGGTGGACGCCTCTGATTCCCCTTCGGCTCGCTTGCCGTGTCGAGGCGCTACCCGCCCACAGTCGGAACACACCATCGAAGAAACTGCGCGCCGGCGGGGTAGGGATGTCACTCCCGGTACTCGCGCCGCTAAACCGGGGCTTCCTCACCGTTTCGTTTGCCGTCTGCGCTCGCCGTGAATCGTAGGGCCACTCTTTAGCGTTGCCGACCAGGAAGGTCATTGCGTGCGAACCCTGCCTTCCCAGGGCCTCGAGTGCCCGGCGCGCATACAGACCTGCGGCGCGCAACGCGATGACGCGCAGGTCGTCAACCGACGTCGGCTGCCGGGCGGAGAGTGGGTGTGATCGCGGGCGCTCGATTTCCGGTAGCTGAGCGGTTTGCGGGGGCCTGGAATCACACACCTGGCTGCTCGCCAGCGGTCTGCAAAGTGGGGGCAACTTGATCGTGGTCTCGGCGCCCGAAGGAAGCGATGATCGCCTTGTCACCGTGCCGATGCCCACCGCGCCATCGATCTCTGACGACGCCCGTGCCGACGTCGCAACCATCCCGGAATGTGTCGTCGCCGACCAACGCGCCTACCTCGGCGTGATGCTGGACTTTGCGATGCCGCAACGCGCTTCGACGTCGTTCACAACAACTCGGTGCACCACCTGCCGGTCGCGATGGCCTCCGCCCTGCCCGTGCCGACGGTGACCACTCTGCACACCCCGCCGACCCCGTGGCTCGAATCGGCGCTTCAACTACGTGCCCGGGGCGACGGCGGGTGCGTTCGCGGCGGTTTCACGCCACCCCGCGCGCGCCTCGGCGCACCTGGTCAGTGACGTCGAGGTGATCCCCAACGGCATCGACCTGACCACCTGGCGCAAGGGTGCGGGGGGCGGTGACGCCGTATGGGGCGTCAGCATCGTTCCCGGAAAAGCGCCGCACCTGGCAACTATCTACCGCGGGACGTCGGGTTGTCTGCGTGTTCCGGCATCCGGCGCGAGCTGCGGCCAGTTCGGTGCGTGAGGTCTCGCGCGACTCCGCGTACTACGACGGCTTCGTGCCGTCCGACGAGGTCGTCTGGGCGATCTGGACCGCCACGTACCGATACATCCTCGACCGTCACACTCAGCGACCGGATCGCGGTTGTTCGTTGACGCCGGCGTGCTGACGGACTCCGCTAACAGCACGGCTTTGTCGATGTTCGCCGGGACGCCGATACCTGAGAGCCGGACCGACGCGAGTCTGCGCCGCAGCACGCGCAGCAGCGCAGTGCCCGATGACGTCCTTACGCTTTACCGGCACCTTCAGCGTTGACCGATGCGGACAGTGGTTAGCCGTCGAACGGACCCGGGCCGCGGGTCTCGAAAGGCCGACGTAGGCCGACAGATCGAATACCCGGGCGCTTAGCCCCCCCCGCCGCCGCACGAGCTCGCCGCTCCGCATCGTTGAGCCGCGCACGCACTGCGGCGGACACTGCGCGGTTGATGCTGCCCCTCACGTGGCGGTTCACCTCGAGTCCCCCCGCTACGTGGTAGCTTTTGGCGCAGGCATCTGGAGGATTTCCTCGGCGGTATAGGTGACCACCAACCGATCGTTTGCGGGTCGCGAGCCGGTGATCGGGATCTCCCGTTCAACCGCTCCGGGCAACTCGACGACAACATGTGTCACGGTCCCCGCGCCGTCTGCCACGAGACGACGGCTCATGCCGATCTGGTCGCCGTCCGCGCTGAAGACTGCCTTTTCGAGGAGTGCGTCGGGCTGGCGATTCGTCGTCATAAACCATGCCTCGGGCGTGCCCGGCGTGCTGGGCTGATGCCGATCACCGTCACCGTACGAGGGGTCGCGACGACGATCCAAAATGCTTCCGGCGCCAGGCTCATGGTGGGGTAGTACCCGCTCGGCGTAGAGCCAAACCACCAAGCCCCGGCCCTAACCTCTGGCAGGTCTCGCTGTCGGCGTGCGGGAGCCCGCTGCGCATCGCGAGAGCCGAGCGCCATTTCGTCGCGATCGGCTCCGGCATCGCCCAACGTGTCGACGAGCCGTTGCACCGTCGTCATAAATGCGACCTCATCGTCGGCTGAAGCCGGGACGCCCCCCCTCGATGGCGTCTTCGACCTGCGACACGTGTGCCTCCCTGGGAGGACGTTCCGTTGGGGCGGTTCCCCCTCTGCGTGGCGCTAAACCGTGTGGGTTCAGTCCCGGCTCGGCATGGGCCCCCGTGCATGGACGACCCACCGGAGACGATCGCCTGGCCACCATGGCGTGCGTAAGTCCGAATCCGGCTGGTTTGTTCCGGGAAGTGCTCAGCTGAGCGGTGCGAAGCGGGCTTCAGGTCAGTGCACGTGCGGTCTCGCGCAGGATGGGGCCCTCTATCGTCACCAAGATTCCGCGCTTGTCACCACCAGCTACCGCGGTCGGCGGCCCACCGCTCCGCAGGCCAGGAGTCGGGCTCGCTCCTCCGTCGTCGGCGACGCGAGGATGGGACACCGCGCTGCGTCGCGAGGAAACCGCGACGGTCCAGTCCGGGTTTGACGGCCGGGGCGCTGGGGAACGATGCGTTGCGTCCACGCCTCAGGGGAACTGCGATGTCAGAGAAAAACACGCTGGTCCGCTCGCTTCATGATCTCGGCCTTGCCGCCTGGTTCGGGGGATCCTTGATGGGGGCTGTCGGGTTGAATGGCGCCGCGGGCGATGCGGCCGATCCGACCGAGGCACCACGCCTGGCGAGCAGGGGATGGGCGCGGTGGGCACCGATCAACGCGGCGGCCGTTGGCCTACATTTGGTGGGAGGGCTCGCCCTTCTTTCGGCTAACCGTGAGCGGGTACGCCATCAGCCGGGCGTCCGGGCCTCGTCGATTGCCAAGACGGTTCTCACGGTCGCGGCCCTCGGCACCACCGTCTATAGCGGCAAGCTCGGCAAGGACATTTCCTCGGCCGGACGTGTGCCGGCGACCAGCGGTACCGTGCCCAACCAGAGCACGCCGGGCCCCGTGGCGAGCGCCATGCAAAAGCAGCGGGTCGTGCAGTGGGCGACTCCCGCACTCACGGGCGCCGTGATCGCCGTGGCCGCCCTTCAAGGCGAGCAGCAGCGGCCTTCGGCGATGATCCTCAACGGCGTGAGCGGGGCCGCCAGGTCGTTGCGTCCTGGGACGTCATAGCGCAGCACCTCAGGCGGGTCGTTCGTGTGAGATTCCGACGTTCGGTGTGGTCAATCGCGGTGGGCGTCGCCGGGGGCAGCCGGCTCGGGCACGTCTGCGACCACCCCGAGAGACGCGGTCAGCCCCGCGACCGAAATGGTGCGCGCAGAAATGCTCGTCGGTGCGGCGACGATCGTCGTGCGCTCCCGCTCGCATACGACAAGCTGGACCAACCAGCGCAGACCCTGGCTGTCCATGTAGTCGAGCCCCGTGAGGACAAGCACGAGCTTCGTTACGCCTTTGGTGCCGTCGGCGACCGCAGCGTGAACGTCGCCGATGTTCGAGCCGTCGATCTCACCGGTGAGGGTTGCAACGACCGCGTCGGCGCCGCGCCGTTGCAGATCAACCTGGGCGAGCGGGCCCGTCACGCGTTGCCTTTCCCGATGATCATCCGCACCTTCGTGCCCTCGCTGTTCGAGTGTCGTTCGAAATCGCGGGCAAGTGTGCGCATGATGGATGTCCCGCGACCGCGACGAGCATCCTGCGCATGTGACCACCAGCTGCCCTGGTCGTCGACCCGCACCAGCAGATCGCCCGAGGCGGCCGCCGAGATCTTGACGTTGATGACGCCCGGGCCTGTATCTCGGTATGCATGCTCGATCGCGTTGGAACACGCCTCACCGAGCGTGAGGAGAAGGTTGAATCTCTGTGATTCGTCGATTTCCTCATCGCTCATCCATTCCCGTACCGCGGACCGAAGCAGCGCCAGCTCGCCGGGTTGGGCCGGGAACTGACGCGAGAACGTGGACGCGGCCGGTGCGTATCGAATGCACAGCACGACGACATCGTCGGCCGAGTCCGCTTCGCCCGTCATTTCACTCACGAGGCAGTCGCAGATGCGTTCGACCGACGAGTCTTTCTCCCGCACGGCGATCTCCTCAAGCCGGGCGAAGCCCTCGTCGATCGATTTACGTCGCCGCTCGACGAGGCCGTCGGTGTACATGATCAGCACCGAGCCGGGTTCGAGCACCACGGCCGCTTCCGGCCGGTGAGGGTTATCGACCGAGCACAGCGGAACCGAGCGACCTCCCTCGAGCCAAACCGTTCGACCCGACGGTGTCACGAGTAAAGGCGCGGGGTGGCCCGCAAGGGCATAGCGCAGCTGACCTGTGTCGACGTCGAGGTTACCGAAGAAGGCCGTGGCAAAGCTTGTTCCGGAAGGGCCTTTCGCGAACGTGTCAACGCGCTCGAGCAGCTGCCCGGGTGCGTCGGTGTAGTGCGCCAGGGCATGCAAGGCCACCCTCAACGCCCCCATCTCGGCGGCGGCCGCGAGACCGTGACCAACGACGTCACCGACAGCCAGGCCGATACGACCGGTGGGAAGTACAAAGGCGTCGTACCAATCGCCTCCGACTCTGAGGGTGTCGTCCGCGGGAACGTAGCGGGCCGCGGTGGCGATCATCGGGTGAGTGAAGGCGGGATCCGGCAACAGCGCCTGTTGAAGTTGTAACGACGTTTCGTGTTCGTGCTCTTGCACCCGCGCGGAGGCCAGCAACAGGCCGGCCCGCTTCGCGAGGCCGGTTGCAACGTCACGGTCGTCGTGCCCGAACGTCGGCCGTTCCGGATCGTTCCGCCACAGGTGGATGGTGCCGGCGCGGCCCGGTCCGATCTCGATGGGAACGGTTACGTACGAGTGTGGGACACGCTCATCATCTGGTGCGGCGGTGCGCTCCTCGGCAACGACCTCGCAGGCGGCCCGCGGGTCGGACCCGGCGATTCCATCACGCGACTCGAGGATGCGCGCGATGTCGTGTGGTGCACCGTCGTGGTGAGCCGACGCAATCACGTCCGCGCCGACCTCGAACGCGGCAACGTCGGCGAGGCGCGGCACCATCAGCTCAACCAGGCGGCGGGCCCGCGCGTGCACACCGTCGGCCGCCTCGACTTCGGTGAGCACCAGCGTCGTGAACTCCGCAAGGTCACGGGCGTGTCGTTCGGCGGCCTCGCTGTCGCGAAGCGCCTGAGCGGCCCGGGTGGCCTCCGTGACGTCCGTGAAAACCAACGCGAAGCATCCATAGGGCTCGACGGGAGTGGCGTAAACGTCGAAGTGTCGACCCATCGCCGCGGAGGCAAGGCTGAACCGCGTCGGCGATCTCTCGAAAGCGACCCGCGCGTACGTGTCGATCCAGACCGGTTCGAGATCGGGAATCAGTTCCTTGGCGGTCCGGTTGACCGCATCGTCCAAGCCCGTCATGACGCCGAAAAGAACATTGACTTCGACGAAGCGGTAGTCGACCGCTCGACCATGTTCGTCGACGATCATCTCGCAGATGCAAAAGCCCTCGTCGATCGACGAGAACAACGTGCGCAGTCGACCCTCGCTCTCCTTGAGCGCCGTCGCGCTCTGCTGACGTTCATGCACGTCAATCATCGACCCGACATACCCGGCCCGCGTGGCGCCGTGCTCGGCACGGGGGCGGCCCGAGTCGAGCACCCACCGGTACGCCCCGTCGGCCCGTCGCAGACGGTAGTCGATGGCAAATGCTTCGTGCCGGCTGACAGCGGCGAGATACGACCGACGGGTTCGATCGAGATCGTCCGGGTGGACGGTGCGCTGCCAGGCCGCGAGCAACCCGCCCGACGCATCTTCGCCGGTGTACTCGAACCAGCCGCGACTCAGAAAAGTGGGCTCATTGGCCGCGTCGGTGACCCACAACATCGCGGGGGCGGCATTTGCCAGGGCTTCGAACTGCGCCGCCGAGGCCGCCGTGATCGCACGCCTTTCGCGTTCACTGACCTCAGCGGAGATCCCGAGAGCGGTGGCCACCATCGTGCCGAGAGTCAATTGTAGATAGAGAAGCCCGGTTACCGACGAGACATCCAGCGCATCCCAGTACGGATGCCCGCGCCCCGTCGCTTCGGCGGCCAGAAACGCCGTCGTGGCGCCGATGACCGCGACCGCCGGTGTACCCAGGCGAAAGGCCGCGACCATCAGCAGCACGACGGGCACATAGGCCAGCGGGAGGATCTCGAACCCAAAGACCACGACGGTCGCTGCGATGCTCAACGCGAACAATAGGCCCGCCTCAGCCGCCCACCTCGAACGATGCTTCGGCCACGCCCACGGCAAGACCGACAGGATCACCGCCCCGACGACAAGCGCACCAAGACCATCGCCGACCCACCACTCGAGGACGAACCTGACCCACCCGTCGTTACCGTCGACCAGCGTGAACGTCGACGCACCGATCATGGCACCCACCAGCGGGCCCACGACGACGCCGAACAGCAGGAACCCGACCAGATGCCTCAGACGAGAAAGGTCGACGCGCGGCGTGAACCGCGTGATCAGGAACGCTGCCACGAGCGGCTGAACCATGTTCGCCAGCGTGTATCCCGTGCTGGATGCCGGCGAGATGTCGTGGACCAAATCGACCGAAAACTCGGCCGTTGCCGCCGCGGCGATGACGACGATCCAGGCGCGGCGTTCGACAAGCAGTAACGCTGCCAACGTGACACCGGCTGCAGGAAAGAAAGCGGCGCTGGTCCCGGTTTCAAACCATGCGAATGACAGCTGCGAGCCGGCGCCGTAGCTCAATGCGACGGCCACGTAGATCAGTATCAGGCGATTCATCCGGTTGGGACGACCGCGCCGGAGTTCGCAGATTTTTCCAAAGTGGGGCGAGTCTATAACCGCTGCAGGCACCAACGACACAGCCAGTTGACGCAGGCCCGCCGGCATCGCCGACGCGACGCCGTGTCGCGTCCGACGATGGGTGCCCACCCATCGCGCGCGGCACGGACCGCGTTTCCGGGAGGTGACCGGCGGGCACGTTCTGTTCGTCGTCGAGAAGAGGAGCGTTTCGTTGACCGTCACCACCGCGCATGCGACCGACCGTGCGCAGACACTCGATCGTGACGGTTCGGGCTTCCAGAGCGACGACGAGACGCGGGCTTTCCTCGATCGCATCGGCAGCCATCGCCTGCTGCGAGCAGACCAAGAAGTCGCGCTTGCCCGTCGCATCGAAGAGGGTGACCGCCAGGCAAAGGACGAACTCGTCGAAGCGAATCTGCGCCTCGTCATTTCTGTCGCGATGAAGTACCGCAACCGGGGCCTGCCCCTTGCGGACATCGTTCAGGAAGGGACGCTTGGCCTCATCCGAGCGACAGAGCGGTTCGACTACCGCCGGGGCAACAAGTTCTCGACGTATGCCGTGTGGTGGATTCGTCAGGCAATCGTCAGAGCGCTCGCCAATCAAAGCCGCACGATTCGGCTTCCCGTGCACCTTTCCGAGGATGTCCGGCGGCTTGCGATCGCCGAATCGCAGCTGCTCATGCGTGACGGCACCCCCGCGTCAGACGCAGAGATCGCCGAGGCACTGGGTGTTCCCGAGGCACGTCTGAGCGCGCTGCGCCGGGCGCGAACGGTGGCCAACACTCCCGTCAGCCTCGACCGGCCTGTCGGGGAACTCGGTAATGACTCGCTCGGCGATGTACTGGTCGCCTTCGAGCAGGTCGACCTGCTCGAAGGCCTTGCCGATTCCCGTGCGCGCGACGCGGTCAGAGAAGCCCTCGAGTCGCTGCCGCGCCGCGAGAAGATCGTTCTTGAGATGCGGTTCGGGCTCGACGGGCGCGAACAATCGACGCTCGAGCAGGTCGGATCCCGCCTTGGCGTGACCCGCGAACGGATACGTCAGCTCGAGCAGTCTGCGCTTGCTCGCATTTCAAAAGACACGTCTCTTCGTCAGATCGTGGCGGCCGCCTGACGGACCGCTTTCCGCGATGAGACCGGCCCTCCGGCGACACTGTCGCGCCGGGCCTCAAGCGTCTTCGAAAGCTCGTCGAGTTCGGAGCGCCGAACGAAACCGCGGACAGTCAGCGGGCGATGTCGACATCCGGTGCCGGACACCAGTTGTTGACATCGCGCCTTTGTTTGGTGCGTTGAGCGCGTTCGGCGCCAGACGACGCCCGGCGACGCGACGCGACGAGAGCGGCGGGGCCGGTTTCCCAACAACGGCCGGTGAAGTTCTCACGACCGCCCCTTGGTCTTTGAGGCCGCGGGCTGCCGCTCGCGTGAGCTGCTCGTGTTGCGAGAGCCGAACATCGACGGCACGCGAGCCAATGAGTACAGCGCAGAGATGACGACGAGGCCGTAGATGACTCGGGATCCGGCATTCGTCTCACCGAAGTCCATGCCGCCAAAGATCTGGGCGACGAGGTCGTACTCGGTAATGGCGACGAGACCCCAGTTGAGGCCGCCGACCACAATCAACAGCAGGGTGAGTCCATCCAGGTTTTCACTTGGGCACCGTCCTCGTGGGGGTAGCCGGGTCTGTACTGCCAGCCCGGTGGCCGTTGCTCTAGTGCCTCTCCCGGTGCGGGCGCCGTGAAACACGTCTCGGTCGTGCGTGCGGTGGTCCCATTCGTCGACCGGCAAAGAGACGATCGGTTTTGGGGGTGCGACCCTTTGGGCGTCGAGACCGTGGCGATTGTCCGGGGCGACATCTGAAGTTTCGGCGTTAGCGAACGGATCGCAGTGGGCATACAGACCTCATGAAATCGCTCCTCCACGGTGTCTGCACGCGTCCACCCTCCGAAGGCGTACTGGATGCGATCGGCGACACCCCCCTTGTCGCGCTGCGGCGCTACCTCGGCAGCTCGGGGATTCACGTCTGGGCGAAACTCGAGGCGAGCAACCCGGGTGCGAGCGCGAAGGCACGGCCCGCGGCCCGGATGATCGAAGACGCCCTCGCTCACGGGCTCGTCGGCCCTGGCACGACAATCATCGAGTCGACGTCCGGCAACATGGGGGTCGGGCTTGCGCAAGCATGCCGATACCACGACATGAACCTGATTTGCGTGGTCGATAGCCGAACCCACGAGACAAACGTGCGGACACTGCGGGCGCTCGGGGCGGATGTCCGGGTCGTCTCGCGCCCTGATCCGGCCACCGGCGACCTGCTCGCCGCCCGTCTGTCGCTCGTGCAGCAGTTGCTGCAGACCACACCCAACTCCTTCTGGCCCGATCAGTACACCAATGAATCGAACGCGGCCGCGCATGCCGACGGCACCATGCGGGAGATCGACGAGGCGCTCGATGGCGACCTCGACTACGTCTTTGTCGCGACGAGTACCACGGGCACGCTGCGGGGCTGCTGCGACTACCTACGCGCACATCAGCGCGCAACGCGCGTTGTTGCGGTCGACGCCGTCGGCAGCGCGCTCTTTGGTGGGGTTCGAGATGTCCGCCACGTGCCCGGCTTTGGTGCCGGGGTGGAAACAACGCTGTCGCGTACCGCGGCGTACGACGAGCTTGTGCGCGTCGACGACCTCGACTGTGTCACCGGCTGCCGGCGGCTGATCGACCGCGAGGCGATCTTTGCCGGCGGATCGTCCGGCGGCGTTGCCGTCGCACTCGAAATGCTCGCACCGCAGATGCCCGACGGCAGTCGCTGCGCGCTGATCTTCGCCGACGGTGGTGCCGGCTATCTGCAGACCGTCTACGACGACGATTGGGTGTCGCAGACCCTGGGTTGCACGCCCGATCGCCTCGCCGTGCGTGTAGCAGCTATCGACTCTGCGATGAGGGCGGCGTAGGGCTGTGGCTCTCGACGCCTCGCGAGTGGCGATCGTCGGGCTGGGGCCGAAGGGGTTGTTTGCGCTCGAGCGACTCCTTGATCACGCACATCGGGCCGGCCCACGGGCCGTGCTCCACATCGATCTCTTTGATCCCCACCCAACGCCCGGTGCGGGCCCCGTCTACGACCCGCGCCAGCCCGACTATCTGCGTATGAACCTCGCGTCTGATCACCTCGACCTGTGGTGGCCCGACAGCCGCGCCGTTCCTGCGGCAGACCGAATGGCGTTTGTCGAGTGGCAGCGGGCGGCGGGCGACCCTGCCCTGGCCGACGAGCGGTTTCCGCCGCGGGCGTCAGTCGGGCGCTACCTCGGTAACGGGCTCGAGCGGATGCTCGGCCACCTGCCACCTGGGGTCTGCGTGGCGCTACGCTCGACGACGGTCTGTGCCGCGCAAAAACGCGACTCGATGTGGAGGATCGTCGCGGCAGACGGCTCGAGTGGTGACTACGACGAGGTTCTCATTGCGGTCGGCCATCAACCCCGACCGGACCCGCACGTAGGCGACCTCTGGACGCACGCGGCACGGCTGATCCCCGCGGTGTTTCCCGTGACACACGAGCTCTCGCGTGACCGCGTTGCACCCGGGGCGTCGGTGGCGGTACGTGGCTTTGCGCTGACGTTTCTTGACGCCGCGCTCGCGCTGACCGAAGGTCGAGGAGGGCGCTTTGAGGGTGATGACCATCCCTACCGCCTCACCTACACACCGTCGGGCGACGAGGTCGGCGCGATCCTCCCGTTCTCGCGGACTGGTCGGCCGATGCTGGCCAAGCCGGAGCCGGAATTGGCCGCAGACATCCCCGGTCTGCGGGCCCTCACGCAATCAGGCCACGAGCAGATTCTTGGCCTTACCGACCCGCTGACGGTCAGCTCTGACATCGCTCGGATACTCACCGAGACGGTCGCCTCCACCCTGCAGGCTGCCGACGGTACGCGTCACACCACCCGGCAGACCCGGCGGGCGCAGGCCGCCGCGAAATACTGGCTCATGGGGGCATATGGAGGTTCTCCTCCCGTCGTCGTCGACGGTGCCGCCGCCGAGATCGAGCGGTCGTTGCAGATCGGCGCCGGCCTGCACCCTCCCGACCTGCAATGGGCGTTCGGTGAGACCTGGAGGGGTTTGTATCCGGCACTCGTGACACGCCTCACGGGTGCAGAGCTGCCCGACCGGTCGTGGCGGCAGTTCCGGCGGCTTGCTGTACAGATGGAGCGCGTCGCCTTCGGGCCGCCGGCGGTGAACGCGGCAAAGTTGCATGCTCTGGTGACGGCGCGCCGGGTCAACCTCACGCATGTCGCCGGTGGTCAGCTCATCACCCGTGAACGCACGACCGCCATTCACAGCCAAGAGGGTGATCCATGCGCGGTCGACGTCGTGGTCAACGCCGTGCTGCCCGCCCCAGGTGCGCGCGACGCGCAGGCCGGTTTGCTGGTGCAACTGGTCACCGACGGTTACGCCCGGATGGTCTTCGGTCGCCGGGGCCTCGAGGTCGGGTCAGACGCCGGATGCATCGGGTCAGGTGGAAACCGTTCCGTCGGCCTCGCGGCGATCGGGCGGCCGACGGAAGACTCAGTGGTCGGTAACGACACGCTGAATCGCGCTCTCCACCCTCACGTCGATCTCTGGGCCACTCGCGTGATCGAGCGAGCCGCCGCACACGACGCGGCCCGTCGCGGCTGCCGAGCACCTCTGATGGCGTGAGCGTCGTCGAACACGAGATCTCCGCGCACGCCCTGCGGGCCCGGTGTGAGGGGGTCGTCCCGCTCTCGGCTCGGCTCGAGCCGTGGCAACGCGACCTGTGCCGCCGACCGTCACTGCTCAGTGATTTGCTCGACGCCCACGGGTCGCCCGTCAACGTGATCGATCCGTCGCCGATGGCGCGCAATGTCGCCGAGCTCGTCACCGCCGCTGCCCGCTTCGACATCGATCTGCGGATCTACTTCGCGCGAAAAGCCAATAAGGCGCTCGCCCTGGTCGACGAGGCTCGACGGCTCGGCCTCGGTATCGATCTCGCCAGCGAACAGGAGTTGGCGCAGGTTCTCGAGCGGGGTGTTCCGGGATCCGCGCTGGTCATGACGGCGGCAGTCAAACCACGACATCTGCTCGCGCGGTGCATCGGGTCAGGCACGACCGTCGTGATCGACAACACCGACGAGCTACGCCTGGTTGATGTCCTCGCCGACGAGATGGGGACGTCCGTGTCGGTCGCGCTGCGGCTGGCGCCGCACCTCGGTGGTGATCGGATACCGACGCGCTTCGGCTTTGCGGTGAGCGAGGCCATCGCGGCTGCTGCCGGCCCCGGGCGGCGAGTCCGCATCGACGGCGTGCATTTCCACCTCGACGGCTATGACCCGAGCGACCGCGTTGCCGCGCTGGGCGAGACGTTCGCCCTCATCGATGCGCTACGCGAGCGCGGCCACCACCCCGGCTTCGTCGATATCGGCGGCGGCATCCCGATGAGCTACCTCGACTCCGCGAGCCAGTGGCGGCACTTCTGGGCCGAGCACCACAAAGCGTTGCGCGGTGAACGTGAACCTCTGACCTTCGAGGGGCACGGACTGGGGCTCATCGCCCATCGGGGCGAGATCGTCGGCCGACCGAACGTCTACCCGTATCACCAGGCGCAGACGCGTGGTCCGTGGCTGGCCGAGATCCTGGCCGCGCGGGGCGCGTGGGGGAGACCCACCGCTTCGGTTGCCGATGGGCTACGCGAACGGAACCTGCAACTGCGGTGCGAGCCAGGACGGGCCCTGCTCGACGGGTGTGGGCTCACCGCCGGCCGCGTTGCGTACCGAAAGCAGAGAGGCGACGGCACGTGGCTGATCGGTGTCGAGATGAACCGGACGCAGTGTCGGTCGACGTCAGACGACTTCCTCGTCGATCCACTGCTCGTTCACCCCGATGCAGTGAGCGTCGCCGGCGAGCCGACGACGCCAACGGGCTCTGTCGAGGGTTATCTGGTGGGCGCGTATTGCATCGAGAGGGAGCTATTGGCGTGGCGACGGATGCGCTTTCCGCTCGGAGTGGATGTCGGTGACATCGTCGTCTTCCCCAACACGGCCGGCTATCTGATGCACATCCTCGAAAGCAGTTCCCATCAGATCCCTCTGGCGCGCAATCTCATCATGGGTCAGGGGCACACGCCGTACCTCGACCCGATCGACGCCCGGTCATAGAGCGTGACCGAAGGCGACGAAGAGCGCGACGCGGCGATCACGTTGTCAACATCTGGTGCCGGTTCACCAGATGTTGACAACGTCACCCCTGAACTCACGGTGGGCGTGGCGTTTAGGCGGCCAGAAGGGTCGGGTAGTCGGTGTAGCCGTGCTCGTCGCCGCCGTAGAACGTGTCCGGATCAGCCTCGTTGAGTGGGCTGCCGCTCTTGAGGCGTGCGACGAGATCGGGGTTCGCGAGCGCGAAGGTGGCAACCGACGCCGCGTCGGCGAGCCCGATCTCGACGTCGTCGGCAATTTGCTCGCGAAGCCGACCGGCGCGGTTCACGATCAGGCTCGTCGGCCACTCCTGCCGGATCGCCCTCAGCAGCTCCTCATCGCCGGCGTGCAGAACATGCAGGTAGGCAAGGTCGAGCGCAGCGAGCTGGGGGACGAGGTACCGGTAGAGCGCGTGGGGGTCGCCCTCGACAATGTCATTGAACGTGCCACCCGGGGAGATGCGTATGCCCGTCCGGTCGGCCCCGATCTCCGCCGCAACTGCGGAGGCGACCTCGATGGCAAAGCGGCTGCGGTTCTCGACCGAGCCGCCGTATTCGTCGCTCCGGTGGTTGGCATTGTCGGAGAGGAACTGCTGCACGAGATAGCCGTTGGCGCCGTGGATCTCCACTCCGTCGGCGCCTGCAGCGACTGCCAGCGCTGCGGCATGGGCGTAATCGCGCGCGGTTTGCGTGATCTCGCCGACGCTGAGTTCCCGCGGCTCGGTCATTGGCTTGGGCCCGGTGGCGGTGAACATCTCTCCACCCGCTCGAACCGGCGACGGGGCGACCGGCTGACGCCCGTGCGGAGTGTTGTCGGAGTGCGCCACGCGGCCCACATGCATCAGTTGGATGAACAGGTGGCTTTTCGCGGCGTGAACCGCATCGGCAACGAGTTTCCACCCGGCCACCTGGGCGTCGTCGTGGATGCCGGGTGTCAGTAGATAGCCCTGACCATCGGCAGATGGCTGCGTCCCTTCGGCGATGATGAGCCCGAACGACGCTCGCTGGGCGTAGTACGCGGCGTTGAGGTCGGAAGGGACACCGTCGGGTGTCGCCCGGCTACGTGTCATCGGTGCCATCACCAAACGATTCGCAAGCTCGATGCGACCGACGCGTAACGGTGTCCACAGGCTTTCGAACATAGAGTGCTCCTCAGTCGATCGGGTTCTGCGGGGTGGGGGTCGGGACCTGCGGCGGGGGAGCCGGCGCCGGGTCGGGCGCAGTGGGAATCTGCGGCTCGCTGCCCGGGGCGTCCCCGGGCGGGTGGATCACCGGAGGCGACGGAACCTCGAGGGGAAGGTCGGTGCCTGCGCGGTGCGGGCTTGTCAGCTCGGTGGTCGTCATCTGTTCACGCTCCTCGCGTCGGGCCGGGCTCGACGCCATCGGCGGGCTCCGGTGTTCAACCGCTGTTACCCCCTCCTGCCAGCACCGAATCATTCGGGGAAACGTGCCGTGGAGGTTTCGGCGTTGGCACGGCGGGCAGGTGATGCCTGAACACCCGAAAGGACGCGCACGAATGACGACACAACGCGACGACCCCGCCCGCAACGAGCCGGAGACGCGAGAGCACGTGCTCGACCGCGTGGCGGCCGAAACACCCTCGATCGAGTCACCCACGGCGGTCGACCCCAGCACACGCCGCAGCTTCGGCCTGAAACAGTCCGCCACGATCTTCGGGGGCGCGGTCGTGGGGTACCTCGTGACGTTCCTCATCGTCGGGGTCGTCGTCGGTTGGGGCGCCGCCGCACTTGCGGGCCTGGCCGGCGCCCTCATCGTGGGAATGATCGTCCCGCTCGTCACCGCGACCGGTGAGGACGGGCGTATTGCCCGCAGAGTCGCTCGCCGTGAGGGTCCCCAGCCGGCCCCGGATGAAACCTCGCGGGACAGGTAGACACCCGTGGGTGACGATCATCGGCGTGGTCATCGCGGCTCGGTGGTAACTCACGAGAACACGCGTGCGGTGGTTTACCGGACCCGCCGAGCTACGGTGGGGCAACCCGCAGGTCCGGCATCCGCCGTACTCCCGACCGAGTTCTGCGCGATGTGTTGGGGCAACGGTCGGATCGTGCGTCACGCCCGCAACGGCGAGGGCCTCGTACCCACCGCGTGCCGTCGCTGCGACGCCACGGGGCGGGTCGCCTCCACATAGCCCGCAAAGGCGCGTTTCGACACGCAGTCTCGCGGGCACTGGCCCACTCGTGGAGTGGTACTTACTGATCGGCGTCCTCTTGATCGGGATGGTCCTGGTCGGGACGCTCGTCGATCGGCTGCCCGCGACACCGGCGGTCATCTATCTCTTGGTGGGGGCGCTGGTCGGCCCGTGGGCACTGGATTTGCTGCGCGTCGACCTCTTCGCCGACGCGGCCATCCTGGAGCACCTGACCGAGGCGGCCGTGGTTCTGTCGTTGTTTGGCGCGGGCCTCAAGTTGCGGCTTCCGACGCGCGATCCCGGCTGGTGGATTCCGCTGCGTCTGGCCTTCGGGGCGATGGCGCTTACGGTCGGGGCGATCGCACTACTCGGTTGGGCGGCCCTCGGTCTGTCGTTCGGCGCGGCGCTTGTGCTCGGGGCGATTCTGGCCCCGACGGATCCGGTGCTTGCCTCTGAGGTGCAGGTCAGGCACGCGTGGGATGGCGACGGGCTGCGCCGCAACCTCACCGCGGAAGCGGGGCTGAACGACGGCACCGCGTTCCCGCTGGTGTACCTGGGCCTCGGGCTGCTCGGCCTGCATTCGCTCGGTTCGTTCGGGGTGCGCTGGTCCACCGTCGACGTGGTCTGGGGCATTGCCGGGGGGCTGCTCGTCGGTGCGACCGTCGCGACGCTGGTCGGGCGCGCGGTGCTGTGGGTACGCCGGCGGTACGCCCACGCCGTCGGCCTCGATGACTTCCTTGCCATCGGCATCGTTGCGGTCGCGTACGGCGCGGCCCTGGCGGTACACACCCTTGGCTTTCTCGCCGCCTTCGCCGCGGGCGTGGCCGTGCGCCGGATCGAACACCGCGAGATGGGTGACGATCCTCACCCGGATGCCCGCGCCCCCGACGATGACGCCGCCGCCACCCACCGCGATCACGCGCCGGCCTACATGGCCCGTGCCCTGCTCGAGCACAACGAGCAATTCGAGCGGATCGCTGAGCTTGCGCTCGTCGTCGTGGTGGGGGCCCTGCTTGCGACCGTCGAAGTACCGCTTTCGGCGCTCTGGCTCGTGCCGGTGCTGTTTCTTGTCGTCCGGCCCTTGAGCGTCGCGGCGGCGCTCGTTGGGACGCGCGCGCCACACATGGAGCGCTGGCTGATCAGCTGGTTCGGGATCCGTGGCATCGGGTCGCTCTACTACCTGGCCTACGCCATCCAGGCGGGGCTGTCGGGTCAGCAGGCGCGCGACGTGGCCGGCATCGTGCTCGCCGCCATCGCCGCGTCGATCGTCGTGCATGGCGTTTCGGTCACGCCGCTTCTTGCGCTGTACCGCCGGCGGCGTTCGCGTGCCGAGGCCGTGGCCGAAGGTGATGCGCGCACGGCGGGCTGAGCATCGTTGTTTGGCGTGTCGTGCAGCGGGAACCCCCAAAGAAATGGTTCCGAGACAAGCGAAAGGCGACCGATGTCGACGATCGAAGAGTCCGTCGAGGTGCGTGTGCCGCTGCGCGCCGCGTACGACCAGTGGACGCAGTTTGAAGAGTTCCCCCGGTTCATGGATGGCGTCGAAGAGGTGCGCCAGCTCGACAACACGCGCCTTCACTGGCGCGCGAGCATCGGTGGCGTGACCCGCGAGTGGGATGCCCAGATCACCGAGCAGGTTCCTGACCAGCGCATCGCCTGGCAGGCCATTGATGGTCACCCCAACGATGGCGTTGTGCGCTTCGAGTCGATCAGCGCCGACGAGACGCGGGTGATCCTCCAGATGTTTCACGAGCCCGAGGGCCTTCTCGAGAACGTGGGCGACAAGCTCGGCCTCGTGAAACATCAGACCAAGGGCGACCTCAAGAGGTTCAAACAGATGATGGAGTCCCAGAAAGACGCCTCCGGGCAGTGGCGGGGTAAGGTCACCCAAAGCCGCACCACCGGTGCGCCGTCTGGCAATACCGAGGGCGCGACACATCCCTCGCACGCCGACGAGCCAACGGTTGGCCTGCCCGACTACGCCCGCGAGCACGACGTCGACATGGCCCAAGGCCTTGGGCATGAGACGGCGAGCCCCGCGAGCGGCGAAGCGGACGGCCCGACCCCCGAGACGCGCGACGCGATGGACGACCATCCGCGCCGGTAGACGACGTCCGGGTGGCCGACCCTCCGGGTTGGCCACCCACCCACCCCCGCATCCGGAAAGCGAGATGACATGTCGCAGTTCGAGGAATCGATCACGGTCGAGGTGCCCGTCAACGTCGCCTACAACCAGTGGACCCAGTTCGAAGAGTTCCCGAAATTCATGCAGCACGTCGAGGAGATCCGTCAGCTCGACGACCAGAACCTCGCGTGGAAGATCAACGTCGCCGGACGAACATCCGAGTTCGAGGCGTGCATCACCGAGCAGATCCCGGACGTCCGCATCGCGTGGACGACCACCACGGGCGAGCCCGAACACGGCGGTGCGGTCGACTTTCATCGACTGAGCGACGCCTCGACGCAGATCATGGTCGTGATGGATCCCAAAGACCCGGGCATCATGGAGCGCGCCGCGGAAGCATCCGGCCTCGTCCAGCGCTCCATCCGAGGTGACCTCGAGCGGTTCAAGGAACTGATCGAAGGAGCCGGTGCCGAGACCGGCGGCTGGCGCGGCGAGACGCGTCCGTCGTGAAACCTTTCCGGGGACGCGGGCGGCGAGTCGGTCCGTGTCCCCGGTGGGTAAGCTGGCGCGGTGACGAACGAGCTCCGAGCGCGGGTCTTCTTCGCAGCGACGTCTGTGATCGTCGGCTTCGCGCTCATCCTCCAGCTCTTTCTGTCGATCACCGCCAAAAGCGGTGCCGGATCATTCGAGTCGACGCCCGACCGGATCATCAACTTCTTCAGCTTCTTCACGGTGCTCTCGAACGTCACCGTGGCCGCGACCACCGGGCTCTTGGCGATCCGGCTTAATCGTCGCTCGACGCTTTTTCGCACGCTGCGACTCGACGGCCTCATCGGGATCTGCGTCACCGGAGTGGTCTTCCACCTCACGCTGGCCCAACTTCAGGAACTCACCGGCTGGGCGGCGTTTGCTGACTTCCTACTGCATTCGCTGTCGCCCATCCTCTGCGCGGTCGGCTGGCTTTTGTTCGGGCCGCGCGGCCATCTCTCGCGACGGATCGTCGTGCTCGGCGTGATCGCACCGATCTGCTGGCTCGGCTACGCGCTCATCCGAGGGCCGCTGACCCAGGACCGCTTCGGCAGCGACTACTACCCGTACCCATTCCTCAACGTGCCCGAACACGGCTACCCCGTTGTGCTGATCAACGCGTCACTCGTCGCGGGCCTCTTCCTCGCGATCTCCTTCGGCGCCTTGGCGCTCGACCAGCGGTTGAGAGGAGTGCGCTACTCGGTGGTCGACGATCCGATTGGCGCGACCGCTTCGTCGAATCCGTAGAACGTCGGGATCATTTCCGACACGCCGGAAATCCTCAGAGCCCGCGTCACGATCGAGTCTTCGGAGACGACCAATCGCAGGGCGCCTCCCTGGGCGTGCATCTCACGCGCCGATGTGTCGAGCACCGCGAGGCCGGCCGAGTCGAGGTACTCGACGCCGGAGAGATCGACCACCAGCAGCGTGGCACCCACCGCCGCGGTACGTAGACCGCTTTGCAGACGCGACGCGGTGTTGAGATCGACCTCACCGCGCACGGTGGCCACGGTCGCCCCATTGGCCGCGTCGACCGCCACCTCGATCTGCTCGGCCACTATGCGTCTCCTCGTCGTACGCGCCTGCGCAGGGTGAGGGTCGTGCCGCCACCTCTGCGTTCGACGTCAAGGCTATCGGTGATCACGCGCATCAGGTCGAGACCCCGCCCACGGTTTCCCGGGGCGGGTAAGTCGCGCCAGTGGCCGTGATCGCGCACCTCGATGTGCACAGTGTCGTCGGCGTCGATCCGGGCCTCGAGCTCGACCCGGCCGGCCGGCCGCTCGTGATAGGCGTGCTCGACGGCGTTGGAGGCAGCCTCTCCGACGGCCAGAACGAGGTCGGTGATGTCGTCGTCGTGCACGGCATGCGTTTCGCACCAGGTGCGAAACGCATGCCGTAGGGGGGCGAGCTGGGCGGGTTCGGCCGCGACGCTCTCACGCAGAACGCGCGCTGGGCTCCGCAGCATGCGCACGGCGAGGATCGCCACGTCGTCGCGCGGGCTCGGATCGTCACGCATCTCGCCAAGCAGCGACGCGGGCAGATCCTCGACCTCACTTTGGGCGCGCGTCGCGGCGAAACCGCGCAGGTGCTCGAGGCTGTCGTCGAGGGAGATTCCCCGCCGTTCGATCAGCCCGTCGGTGTAGAAGACCACCGTGGCCCCGGCGGTGAGAAACGCGACGTCCTCGCTGCGGGCGTCGGCCCCGAACGCGCCGAGTGGCGCCGAGCGGCCACCCCACTCGTATCGCGCAGTGTCGGGATGGTCGAGAATCAGTGGTGGTGGGTGCCCCGCGCAGGCGTAGCGCAGCTCGCCCGAGGCGGGGTCGAGGGTCGCCAGGCAGACCGTCGTCAGGCGGGCCTCGGGGGCCGATTCGACAAACGCGTCGAGCCGTTCAAGCACCCGGGCGGGACTTTCGCTCACCGGCATCAGGGCGCGCACGGCACTGCGCAGCTGCCCCATCGCGGCCGCGGCACGCAGGCCGCGGCCGACCACATCGCCCACCACGAGGGCAACCGTGCCGTTTGCCAGCGGGATGAGGTCGTACCAGTCTCCGCCGACCTGCAGCTCGGCTGCTCCCGCTTGGTACAGACAGGCAACATCAAGACCGTCGCGCCCCTGCGGGGTGCTCCCCAGCAGGCTGAGCTGCAGCTCTGAGGCGACCGAGCTCTCACGTTCGTACAGGCGCTCGTTCTCGATCGAGAGCGCAGCGCGGGCGGCGACGTCTGTTGCGAACGTTCGGTCGTCGTCGGTGAACGGTCGGTCCGTCGATATCCGCGTGAGGTGGAGTGTTGCGGGTGCGCCGTCCAGCGCGGCGAACGGAATCGACGTCACCGACTCCGGCGACGCCGCGAGGCTCGCGGTGTGTTCAGGTGACGTTGTGGCGATGACCTGCCGCGCGCCGTCGAGGGTCTGCGTCTCGATCCGAACATGGTCGGCGAAGCCCCCGGCGAGCAGGTCAGACAGCCGCTGCATGCGTTCAACCGATCCGCGGGTCGCTTCGAGCGACGTCCCGATTTCGGCCCGCAGCGCTGCGCGGCGGCGACGCTCGTCGGCAACCGTGCGTGCCGCCCGCTCGACCTCGAGCAGTTGCGCACGCTCGAGAGCCTCGGCGAGACGGTCGGCGATGGTCGTCAGAAGCCCGCGTTGCTCTGCGTCGAAGGTCTGGCGGTGGTCGTAGTGCAGACAGACGACCGCGCGCAGGGCACCGGCTCGGGCCAGCGGCAGCGCCGCCAAGGCGTGGTCGCCGGCGGCTCGGGTGATGCTGGTCGTCTCCGGTGAGTACGCGGCCAGTTCATCGGACGTCGCGATGAACACCGGCGTCCGTTCTCGCGCCGCCTGGCAGATGGGCAGGTCGCGATCGATCGATACGCGAGCCAAACCGAGGCCCTCGGCCGCACCCAGGCACACGCCGCCGCGTAGGCGCAGCGTGCGATCGACGCCGAACCACTCGAAGAATCCGCCGCGGGTCGCGCCGAGGAGAGGAATGCCGCGGGTGACGAACACGTCGGCGGCCTCGTCGACGGTCACGGCACTCGTGAGGGCCGCGGTGAGCTCGTAGACGATCCGCAGGCGGGCCGACGCGCCCTCGGCCCGAGTTCGGGCGAGCTGCTCGGCGGTGAGCAGGCGGGAGCGCTCGAGTGCCTGACCGCACTGCTGCCCGACCGCGCGGGCAAACTCACGGTCGGCGAGGTCGAAGCGCCGCGGCGCCGAGAAGCCCAGCGCGACGAGCCCAATGACGCGATCGGCGACGCTCAAAGGGACGATGCAGGCCGAGGCTGTACCCGCGGTCGGGTCGTCGGCCGGGGGAAAGAGCGTCACGTCGGTGCGACGGCCGGCCTTCGCCCATGGGTGAACGGGGTCATCGGTAAGGCGCGGGGCCAAGGGCTGCGCAAGGGCTCCGGCAACCGCGTCGAGGGCCAGTGCGTCATCTGCGTGGGTGTAGACGGCCACACGGTCGGCGCCGAACGACGTCTGGATACGCTTCGCCAACGCCTGCGCCGCCGTGGGGAGGTCGGGAGCCGACATCGCCGCGGCCATCATCGCCCGCAGCTGCTCGGCGCGTTCGTAGTTGCGAGATGTCGTCTCGACGGCGACGACGCGCTCGAGAGCCACTTGAGTCTCGACCGCGAGAAACGTCACGAGCGCGCGATCGGGATCCATTTTGTGGTCGTAGCCGACGATCGACAGCGATCCGTAGGGCATGGCGCTGACCCGTAACGGCAGGAATGCGGATGCCCCCTCGGGAGCCTTCGCGCACAATTGCGGGAACTCGCTCGCGAGTGCGGACTGATTGGGGTAGGTCAGCGTCCGCGCGGTGCGGGCCACCACAGCGCTGGGCCGGTTGTCGTCGGGTGGCCAGTCGCCGAAGTGCGTCTCACCGGTCTGCGACGACTTGGCAAAGCGCAGCGGCGACCCGGGTGGCCCGACCGCGCAGATCGCGACGGTCGCGCCGAGGGCCCCGCGCGCGCTGGATGCCGCTGCGGCCACCACATCGGCAACGCTCTCGGCGCGCAGAAGCGCCTCGACCGCGTCGCGTTCGACCGCGGCGCGAGAAGCCGCCCGAACGGCATGCTGTTGCTCCCGGGCCTCGTGGCGGCGACGACGCCGGCTGCGCCAGAGCAGCGCGGCGGCCGCGGCGGCGCCCAAGAGGCCGACGAGGGTGATTCCCAACAACCGGGTGACGAAGGTGCGCCGCGCCGGGCCGAAGGCCTCGCTCGTCGGCCGTTCGATGAAGATGGTCCATCCGGGAACCTCTGCCCGGGCATGAGCGATCAACGACGGCGAGGTCAGGTGCAGACCGCGATCGGCCGTGATGGCGCGAGAGGCGCTTTCCGCACGCGCGACCAGCTCGGTGTCGCTGATGCGGGTCAACGCGACGATGGGTTGATCGGCGACGACGACCTGCATTCCACGGTCGAGGGCGATGAGACCGTGCGATGAGCTGAACACACTGTTGGGGGCGGTGGCCTGATTCAGGAGAAAGGGGGTAGCCAGGACACCGACGACCGTGGAGCGCGGCCCATTGATCGGCACGCCGATCGGAACGGCGAGCTGAGATCCCGGCCGGGTAATGATCCCTTTGCCGACGAAGGGGCGACCGTTGACGGCGGCCCGGAAGTAGTCGCGATCCCTCAGCTGAACTGCCTCGGGCCGCTCGTTCCCCCCACGGCCGGGCACGACGAGTAAGAGGGTGCCGCCGCGGTCAATGAGAACGAGATCGGAGGTCGCCTTCAGCGCCCTGACGCGGGCAAAGAACGTCGAGGCCGAGGGAAGGTCGAGCCCCACCACGGCCGGGGCCGCCGCGATGGCCTGCAAGACGGCGATCCGATCGGTGAAGAACGCGTTGACGCGGTCGGCCGACTGCGCGGCGTCCGTCGCCAGACGGCGGCCCGCGGCAGCCTGGTCGTCGTGGTAGCCCCGCCACGCCCACCCACCCGTCGCGCCCACGAACACGGCGAGGCCGACCGCGATCAGTGGATACGCCGCGCGTCGGTATCGCACGGCCCCCTGGGTCAAAGGAGCCCGATCTTTTGGGGGATCCGCCTCACCGGCGGGAGCTTATCTGCCGTGCACGGGGCTGCCGTGACGTGCGGCAAAAATCACGTATCCCGTGTCGGCTGGCCGGCCGCAGTCTCGAGCGCGGGTCCGAACCTCATCATCACGACCGTGCCCGCGGCGTCTGACAGGACACGCGCCTCGTCGGCGAGCGCCTCGATCAAGCGCAGGCCCGCTCCGAGGCCGGTGGCCGGAGCTCGGTCACCCTCGGTAAAGCCCGCGCCCGTGTCGGCGACGACCACCTCGACGGTGTCGCCCTGAACCCAGATCCGCACCGATACCCGCTGTAGTCCGTGATGGCTGTCACCGTAGGCATGGAGCACAACATTGTTGACGGCCTCCGAGACGGCGAGCAGTGCGTCGTCGAGCCGATCGGGGGGCAGACGGTCGCCGGCAGCGTCGCGAAGCGCCATTCGCGCCTCGCGCGCCGATGCCGCCGTCGCCGGAAGTCGTAGATCGAGGGGGGCAGGGCGGCCCGCAGGGCCCATGTTTGACGTGAGGGTGTTATCGGGCACAGAACGTCAGTACCAGTAAACGCAGGTCGCCAAACCACCGTGTGCCCGATTCCGCCAAGGGGAGCCTCAATGCGCAACACGTCATCAGCCGGTCTCACCCTCGACATCACCGGCGCGAGTGCGGATGAACTGGTTCTCACGCTTCATGGCGATGTCGATCTCGCGACCGTGTCGGACCTGCGCACCCTCATCACCATGAGCGTGGCCTCACACCCCGCCGCCACGCTCGTCCTCGACATGACCGACGTCGAGCAGGTCGACTCGAGTGGCCTGCGTCTCTTACGTGATCTCGCGATGGATACTTCGATGGGGTTTGCCGTGGCGAACGCTCCCACATCGTTGGTGCGTCTGCTCGATCTCACCCTTTTGAACGCGACGATTACGGTGCGCTGACGGGGTTCAGCTCTCGCGCTCGGCGTCGGTCGCGACATCCGGCTCGCTGTACACGCCCTGATCCGGTTCGGCCTCGGGGTCGAAGGCGTCCTCCAAGATGCGGTCGGTGCCGTCGTCGGGCCCGAAGGTCGCGTTGTCGACAAGGGCCGCCTCGGCCTGTTCGAAACCCTCGGCGACGCCGCCTCCCGCTTCGATGACAGGGGCCATCGCGGGGTCGACGGGCTCGTCTGATTGCGATCCGTCGACCGTGCGCCCCAGCTGCTCGGTGATGTCGGCGTCGTTATTTTGGCGCTCAGGAGGAAAGGTGCTCATCGGGCTGGCTCCTTCGTTGGGGCGCGGAATTCTCTCCAGGCGTGTTCCCCGTATCGACCTTCCCGACACCTGCCGTCAGGGCATGTGTGCGATGACAAGCGGCGATGTCGTCGTCGACCGGGCGGTTGCCGGTCATCCGATCGATCAGCCACGTCGGCTCGTTGGGGGTCGGAGCACCCACCGACACATCGCGAAGGGTTGCGAGGCTCGCGAATAGATCGACCCGCGGCGCGCGACGAGGCCATCGGCGTAGAGCTCCAATTGGCGCCGGTGGGGGTCGATCACGACGCAGCACAGGGTGGCGCAACGATCCGCGGGGACCCGATCGGCGAAGAGGTCGAGCTGCGAGAAGATCCGCGGGAGGTCGTCTGAACTCTTGGCGGCGACGCTGAATGCGATGCGCAGCCACCCCATGGTGACAGCGGCCGCGAGGCTTCGGCCTCGGCGGCGCGGTAGGCCGTGGCCACGCGCACGCCGAAGTGCGCGGGCTCGACGGCGGGAAGCAGGCTCGCCTGAAGGCGCTGGGCGGTGTTGTGCTCGCGGTCGAACTGGGCGCCTCGCTCCGATGCCTCCGCAACGCTCGCCGCAATCGATTCGAGCAGCCCGCGTTCTGTGCGTCGAATCGCCGTTCCGACGCACAGCTGAACGTGAGCACGCCGATGTAACGCTCCGCACCCTTCAGAGGCAGAGTCGCCCAGGCATGGTCGCTCATTTGCGCCCCCGCATCTGGGCCAGATGCGGTAGGCCGCGTCGATCTCCTGCGCCGTTGCGGGAACTGCGCGACGCAGGTCATCGCTGCGACACCCACGGGCGCGTCGACGTCGACCGGAATGGTCGACCAGGCGTCGACGAAGCGCTTATCTTCGTGGGAGACGGCAGCGACATCGCTGTTCGGTCGCGGTCGATGAGGTATCCCCCGCCGTTCGATGCGTCTGCGGGGCCCAGGCCGTGCTCGGACGACGCGCAGATCGTCGATCTCGGCGCGGGCCATGGCGACGGTGAGCTCGGCGGTGCACCAGGCAGCCACGAGCTCCATCAATTTGAGGTGGCGCGGGGTACGGGCACGCCGTGCCCTGTAATGAGGACGCTGCGCCGAGAGGTGCGGTGACGGCCCCGAGCACGTGGTAGATCGCGTCGACGCAGTCGGCGTCGATATGCGCATCTCTCATCCGTTCGTCCATGAGCGCGGATGGTCCCTGGTTCAGGAGGTCACGTCACCGGGCGGTCATGTGGGGCGAGGAGATGCCGTCGACGCTTCACACGACGGTTACCGCGGGAGGCATCTGGAGCATTTGGTCGGCGGTGTAGGTCACGATCACGCGATCGTTTGCCAGGCGCGCACGGGCAACGGGGATGCTGCGGCGGATGCCTCCCGGCAGCTCGACCTCCACGTGGGTGGCACGGCCGGCGGCATCGGCCACGACACCGCGCGCGATGCCGATCTCGTCTCCGCCGGCGCTGAAGACCGTTTTGTCGGCAAGCGCGTCGAGCGGCAGGTCAGCGCGCACGCGACGTCATCGCCGTCTCGAGTTTCTTGAGCCGCTTCTTTGCATCCGAAAGCTCCGCCTTGGCACGCTTCTTCGCCGCCTTCAGCTCGCTGATCCGCGCGGTGAGGGCGTCCCGTTCTGTATCGGCGATCCGGGCTGCCCGGGCTTGGGCCTCGTTCTGCGTGATCGCCAACAGCGGTGCGTCGATGGCATCGAAGACCGTCGGCACGGTCAGCCGCCCGTCGTTGATGAAGGCTTCACGCTCGAATTCGAGGGCGTGTCCGTCGAACTCGACGTAGATTCGCGTGGGGCTGACACTGGTGACGCGCGCAGGCCGTGGCCGAGGCGCGACCGACCAGAACATCTCGGGGATCGTATGCATGAACGAACGCTACCCATCACGCGGCATCCCCAAACCCCTCAGCTCGGCGGAGTGCGCACCTGCGTCGTCGATGTCGACCCCTCGGTGCGCCGCTTTTGCTGCGCCTCGAAACGGTGACGGACACCCCCGACCAATCTTTGCCGGACCTCGTCGTCGAAGGCCCGAGCGGGATCGAGCAGGTGCGTACGAAACTCGTCGACGACCTGGTAGGTCCACCGCTCGGAGATCGCATCGAGGGGCGCAATGACGGTGCGGGCGCGCCGGGCGAGCTCTGGTTCACCGCATGCGTCGAGCGCGTTTGCTGCATCGAGGAGCAGCCCCTGCGCGTGACCCACCTCGTGATGCGCGTCAAGCAGAGCACCGAAGCCGCGTTCGATCCACTCGGTGGCCACCTCGATCTGGTGGACGGCCTCGAGGACCTCCGGGGCGTAGGCCGACGCGCCGTCCGCCGGGTCGATGGAACCGGTAGCTGGGCTCATTCGTCGCGCCCGAGCAGCGTTTGCGGGCGGCGGGCTCGGTGAGGGTGATCGTTCCATGAGTGACGATTTCCCGCGTCCCCACGGCCGCAAACCTGGTGTGGCACGTTGTCGCCAATATCCTGCGTGAGAAAGAGCGATATTCGATCGTAAAGCGATGGTTCGCCCGCCGGGGAAGCGGGTATCCACCTCGCATGGACACCCCCGACTACGTTGCGCCGTTTGCCGGATGGAAGACCTTTTCGATTGTGGGAGACCGCCGGCGGGCGCTTCTGGGCGAAGCCTGCGGTGATGGCGGCGATGTCGCGATCTGGTGGCCTGGAGAGGCGTATCGAACGCGATCGGGTTCGGGTGTCGAGCTCCTCAGCACGACACCGCAGACCCTCACGGCGGTCCGAGACATCGGGCTCGGCGACACCAACCTCTGCGTCGGGCTCGTCAACGGTTGGGGTCAGATCACGACAGCCGGCGTGACACTCCACGCCGAGCTGGCATACCCGCGCGCGCTGTGGCTTCCCTTCGACGACCGGAAGCGATCTGCCGAGCGGAAGGCGGCCCGCGTCGTCCGTCGGCTCGCCGACTACGGCATTCCCGTCAGGGCAATTCGCGTCGACCTCTGGGCGGGGGCTTTCGATCAGGCGTTTGTCGATTCGCGGGCGCAGCAGGACGCCGTGTCGATGGGGAACGTCCACGGAGTGGATCACTTCGTCGTCGAGCCGATCATCGATCCCGTGCCGGGAGGCAGCAATGCCCGACGTCCACAGCCGCTCGACGACCACGACCGGCACAACACCCATGTCACCGAGCGCTCGAGGTGGAGAAGGCCCGCCGCCGAATAGCCGCAGGCCGTCTGACGGCCTAACCGAGCACCTGGTCGTCGACCAGCGCGTGCAACTCGTTCGGCGCCGTGAGATCCCCGAGGACTCGCGTCAACGCCAGGCGAATTCGGCCTTTGATGGTGCCGAGCGGCAGGTTCGACGACGCGGCGATTTGGCGATGACTCTTCTCGGTCCAGAAGGCGTCCCAGATCACGCGTCTTTGCGCCTCGGGAAGCCGTGCCACCGAGCGGCGCACCTCTTCAGCGTAAAGTCGGGCCAGCACCGGCGCCTCGATGACGTGCGCAGGCCGGGTCTTTTCGTGCATACACAAGTCGCGCCACGACTCGGTAAAGCGGGCGTCCGCGCGGTAGTGGTCGGTCGCGGCGTTGCGCGTGATCGTGAACACCCAGCTCGCGAACGACCCACGGCTGCTGTCGAACGACGCGCGGCGCTCCCACACCCGAAGCAGCACGTCCTGGGCAAGATCTTCTGCGCTGTCCGCACCCACGAGCTTCAGGCAATGGCGCGCAAGCCGTGGGGAGATGTCCGTGCAGATCTGGCCGTATGCCGAGGCATCGGAACGTTCGAACGCGGACGCAACGAACGTGTCCGACATCGGTATCGACAATGAATTTCCTTCGCCAGTGGGAGCGGAAACCGACGGGGCGCGTCGCTCGGCGAGGGGGCGTTACCCGATCTCGCGGAAATTTACACCAACGGCGCGCAGTCCCGAGAACGCTCGCCACGAGACAACGGCGAAGAAGATCGCGGCGGGCAGCTCGATCAGCGCAGCCATCGCCAAGGTCGCCGCAAAAGTGCCGGCCGACGCGGTCACCGTGTCGAACCACGCGTCAACGCACAGCAGGACGGCCGCGACCAGGCTCGCCTGGATGACGATCGGATGACCTCGCCAGGAGCCCCACGCGGTCGTTGCGATGGCGATGATCATCACGATGTTCAGGCCGACCCACGCGGCGTTCCAATGCTGAGCGCTGTGCTGGGCGGGGAGCATCACACTGATGTGGACGGTCCAGGGAAGGAGCACGACGGCCGCACCGGCGAGGACCGTCGCGCGACGTCGTGAGCGCAGTCTGGCTCGAGTGGGGACGCTGGCGAGGCTCGCGGACACTCCCGAGCTATACCCGTCAGGGCGTCAGCGCCAAACCGGCGCCGAGCCCCCCGGACCGCCTTCGCCGAGTCACCAGAAGCCGAGCACCTTGAACCACGCTCCGCCGACAATCATCCAGATCGCGATATTCACGACGCTGATCAGGGCCCCGATACGCCACCATTCACCAAGGGTCACGTAGCCGGCGCCGAAGAGAACGGGCGCCGGGCCCGTCGCGTAGTGGGTGAGCGACGCGAAAAGCGAGCTTTCGAACGCGAGCACGAGCGCCGCGAACTCCGGTGGGGCGCCGACCGCGATGGCGGTTGTCAAGAACGCGGCGTACATGGCGGTCACATGTGCCGTATTGCTGGCAAAGAGATAGTGGGCGTAGAAGTAGACGACGGTGAGGACCACGAACGCGAGTTGCCACGACGTCCCGTCAACGCCCGATGCGATCTGGTCGCTGAACCAGCCGATGAAGCCGAGTTCCTGCAGTTGACCGGCGAGCATGATCAGCACCGCGAACCACACGAGCGTGTCCCAAGCGGCGCGCTCGGAGAGCAGGTTGTCCCACGTCAGCACGCCAAAGATGAGCAGCAGGCTGACACCGAAGAACGCGCTGACCGTCGGCGAGACCCCCAGAACCTGGTCGCCGAGCGACCACATGCCGATCAGAGTCACGATCGTGCCGATCATCAGCTTCTCGTTGCGTGAGATCGGCCCGAGCTCGTTGAGCTGCCGCGCGGCTTCCTTGGGGGCTTCGGGCGTGTCGCGTAGTTGCGGCGGAGAGACCTTGTAAAGCAGCAGGGGTAGAACGAGCAGGCTCACAAGGCCCGGCACGCTCGCGGCAAGCGCCCACTTCGCCCACGACAGATCGACGCCCTGATCGCCGGCCAGGGACTGGATCAGCGGGTTGGCGGCCATCGCCGTGGCGAACATGGCGCTCGTCACCGCGTTGACCTGGAATGTCGAGAGCGTCAGGTAGGCGCCGAGGCGCCGGCGCGTACCGCCCTCGGGCTCGGACCCACTCAGCGTGCTCAGCGAACGCACGATGGGAAACAGCACCCCGCCGGCCCGGGCGGTGTTGCTGGGCGTGGCCGGTGCCAAGACCAAGTCGGTCAGCGCCATCCCGTAGCCAAGGCCGAGCGACTTCTTGCCCAGCAGGCGGACGAACACCAGGGCGATGCGTGTTCCCAGGCCGGTGACCGCGAAGCCCTTGGCAATGAAGAAGGCGCAGACGATCAACCAGATCGTCGCGTTGCTGAACCCGCCGAGCGCAACGTCGGGCTCCAGGGTTTGCGACAGCATGGTCGCGGCAAGGCTGATGAACGCCACGGCGCCGAGCGGAAGCGGCCGTAGAATCAGCCCGAGGATCGTCGCCGCGAAGATCGCGAAGACCACCCAGCCCTTTTCCTGGACCGCCTCGGGCCGCGGAATCAGGAGGATCAGCCCGGCAAGCACGAACGGCGCGAGCCCCTTGATGAGACGCATCCGCGTCGACGGCGTCATCTGCCGCGGCGCTCCCCGGTCTGCGGCTCCGCTCATGGTCGGCTACCTGCGTTGGGCCGACGAATCGCCGGATGAAGCTCTTCGGTGAGCCGTTCGGCCCGCTCGGTGAGTGCGGTGTTCTGGCGCAACAGCGCGGCGTGTGTCGCGGCGATCTCCTCGCGGTGGTGTGCCTCGGCGATCGTGGTCAGCTTGTCGCGATCGGCCTGCCTGGTTTCGGCCAGCAGGATCAACGGGGCCGCGTAGGCGGCCTGTGTCGAGAAGGCGAGGTTCAGAAGAATGAACGGGTAGGGATGCCAGCGAAACGCGACCGCCGCGGCGTTGACCGCCATCCATGCGACCCCCAGCACGTCTGCCAGAAGATGAACTGCGGTGTGCCGAAAAGCCGCGCGAAGCGTTCGGCGGCCAGGCCGAACCGATCGGATCCGAACGCGCCCACGTGACCCCTCAAATGCGCGTGGTGACGAAGAGGATCGAGGCCAACGGCTGCGGCCGGCGGGCGAAGGGGCGAGCCACTCATGTGTAAGCACGCACGCCCGGAGCCGCGTCGAGCGGTGCTTGGCGACCAAGGGGATAGCCCTCGTTCTCGGCGCGGGCGGCGTCGTCAGCGTCCTCCGTGACCCAGGCCTCGGAGTGGCTCGGGCGTGGGGCGGTCACGGAACCGGTGGCCACCTCAACCTGATGCTCGACGATGCCATCTTCACGCTCGAGGGTCAGCAGCGGGCCGGTGGCGAACGCGATGACGGCCCCCGCGGCCGCGAAGACGATTGCGCCGAGCACGGTCCCGACCGGCACGCCCGTCGCGAAGGGGCCCGGAGCGATGCTCAGCACCAGACCAAGAGCCCCGCCGATGATCGCCCCACCCGTCGCCCACCGGATCACGCTGGCGCCAAGTGCCCGATTGAGCCCTCGGCGGGTACTCGGGTCGATCGAGCCACCGGGTTCGGCCCCGACCGCCCCGACGGACGCGTGCGACACGGTGTCCTCCCGGGTCTGGACGTGCGCGCGGGCCGGTTGATCATGCTGGGTGGTCGTCATCCGGTTCTCATCCATCTCGGCGTCCCTTCCTGGCGTTGGGCTCAAAGGCCCGGAGTGGCCGCGCGGTCACGACGCCACGCGACGGCGATGTGCAGCACCGAATCGGTGAACGCGATGTCGAGTCGCGGCTGGGCTGAGAACTGGCCCTCGTCATCCCCGGCGTGCCACTCGCCGCCGAGGAAATCGGCTTCCCTGACCGTGAAAAAACCGCCGCTGTCAAGCCTGAACGTCTCGATGTCGTCGCCGTACACGCGCTGGTTCGTGAGATCTTCTTGATGCGGCGACGTGCCCATCAAAACGCCTTTGGCGGCAAGCCGAAATGGTCCAGCCATGTGTCCGATGCGCAACTCGACAAGAACCTCACGGCCGACGAGATCCTCAAGCTTCGCCAGTGTCGCGGCGTAGTCGAACGACTCGTATTGGTATCCGGTGCGCACGCCGGTGAGCTGGCTCATCAGGTGTCTTCTCCGTTTGTGGTGAACAGGCCGAACGCGCCCGTACGTGGTCGTGGAAGTCGTGGGACACGAACGGGCATCTGCCGGAGAACCTCACCCGACGTGGCCAGACACACTGGGCGGGGTGCGGGGTGTTGCGAGAGAGGCCGTCGGTGTTGCCCATCGGCCTCGAACAGCAGGTCGTCGAGCCCGCACAGATCGAAGAGGCGCTGGACGACCGCGCTTGCGTGGTGTGTCGAGAGCAGCCCGCCCCAAGCGCTCATGCGGGTCGACGCCGCGGCGATGGCGTCGAGCCCGCGAGCGTCGATGAAGCCCAGTTGCGCCAGATCGAGGTCGACCGCGACGGGTCGTCCCGCAAGTGCGCTCGCGAGCGCGTCAACGAAGACGGGCATCGTCGCAAGATCGAGCTCGCCGACGAGAACAAGACGCATCCGTTCCCCGCACGCGCCCGATGCGACGGTGAGCCGGTCGCTCTCAGGGAGGGTGTTTCCTGTGGCTGCCACCGTCGGTCAGGCCTCTGCGGTTGCGTCCGGATGAGGACGCCACCGGGGTCCGGGGCAGCGCGGTCGCCCGAGGCCAAGAAGGCCCGCGCGGCAACTATTCGAAAGTACCACTTCAGGCGGGTTGATCCCAGCGAGCGGCCGTAACTTCCGCGGATGACTCCCGCTCGTGACGACGAACTCGCGGTCCGCGTTGCGAGGCCGAGGTCGGCGGCGAGGTCGGCGGCGAGGACGGCGTAGAGACCAGACCAGACTGACGGGCGGCGGGAATCGCTGGGGCGGGTGTGCGTCGCGCACCGCGAACACGTGATTGACGGCGGTAATGAGTTCCGCTGCGATGCACGACCCTGCTGTTGAGCGCCTCGTGGAGCATGCGATTTTGCAGAAGCGCGATTGTGGCGACGTCGGCCCGCGTGAGCACGGCCGGTTCAAGCCGAAAGAGGTTCGTCGCGCCGAGTACCTGTCCGTGCAGTCGCAGTGGAAGGCATGGGCGGCGCGAAAGCCGGCGGCGGCAGCGACCGGGGCGAAACGGGGCCACCGGTCGCCGTCGTTGGGCGAGGTCGTGGGTGCTGGCCCGGGCGCCGTTGTGAGAACAGTCCCGACGGTCCCTCGTCGCGTGTGATCTGAACGAACTCGACCGTCTCGATCGCCTCGCCTGTGGCCGCCATAAGGCGCAGCGTGCCGTTGCCGTCTCCCCAAAGCAGGCCTGCAGCGACAGCATCGAGTAGCTCCACACACCGTTCGGCGACGCTGTTCTCGGTGCATCTCTTCCCCCCGGCCGTCGCGCGCGTGCTGTGTCGCCTGACGGCCAAAGGCGGCCGATAACGAACCGGCCGAGCCCTTGTCGCGGCCGACGGATCGCGCAGGACACCGCCACCACGACAGGGACCGAACGCGGGCGGGCAAAGGTGACCGTCGGTCCTTCCCGGTTGTCATCGATGTCGCCGCGCTTTCCTGCCGTCGGGCTCAGGAGGCCGACGTGGCCACCTGGTCGCGGCGCCATGCGACGGCGACGTGCAGTACCGCGTCGGTGAACGTGATGTTCAGCCGCGGCTGCGCCGAGAACTGGCCCTCGTCATCGCCGGCGTGCCACTCGCCACCGACGAAGTCGGTTTCCCTGATCGTCAGAAAACCCCCGCTGTCGAGCATGAACGTCTCGATGTCGTCGCCGTCCACGCGTCGTTGCGTGAGCTCGGCCTGGCGCGGGCTGGTCCCCAGCAGCACCCCGCGGGCGGCAAGACGAAACGGTCCGTCGATGCGTCCAACACGCAATTCGACAAGAACCTCCCGGCCGACGAGATCGACCAGCTTTGCGAGCGTCTGGGCGTAGTCGAACGACACGTATTGGTACTCGACGTGCCCGCCGGTGAGCTGGCTCATCACGTGCCTTCTCCGTTTGTGGTGAACAGGCCGAACGCGCCCTTGGCGTGGTCGTGGAAATCGTGAGACACGAACGGGTAGCTGCCGTCCTCCTCCACGGTGAACTCGACGACTGCGCCCTGGCTGGGCGCCAGGTTCAGGGTCTGGCCGCCGCGGGTGAGGTTCTCGGGGTAGATCCCCTCGGCGAAGACGCGGTCAAAGAGGGCGCCGATCACATGGAAGGCCGACCAGCGGTTCGGCCCGACGTTCTGGACAAACACGCGGACACGTTCGCCCTTCTTGATCTTCAATGCGTCTTTGCCCGTGTATTGGTTGGCGTAGCCGTTGAAGACGACGAACTCCGGGGTCGCCGCCTGCAGCTGGGCGTAGTCGGAGATCGCGCCGTTCTGGCCGGGGTAGAGGTCGGTCTGGACGAGCACGAATTCGCGCGCGGGGGGCAGAAGCGACGCGTCGGCGGGGTCGACGATGATCGTCCCCTGCTGGCCCTGGCCGATGTGCATCAGCACCGGCGGGACGCCGCAGTGGTACATGAAGACACCGGGCACCTTGGCCGTCCACGAAAAACCGGCCTTCTTGCCGACGTCGACCGGGCCGTAATGACCCGACCATGAGATCTTCGCCGCGTGGAAGTCCATCGAGTGTTGCAGCGAGCCGGTGTTGTGCAGCGTGAACTCGATCCGGTCACCCTCGGTGACCCGCAGCACTGGCCCCGGGATCCGACCCTGCTCACCGGCCCGGGTGAACGTCCACGCCAACATCGTGCGGTCGGGCGCGATCTCGAGCAGGTGCTCATCGACCTCGAACGCGATCTGGTGCACGCGCTGCGTTGATCGCGGCGGGGCGTGGGCGGGGAACGGCGTGTGCGGTTGCCGTGGTGCAACGACGGGCCCCGGGTCGACCACGGCAACCGCGGCCCCGCCCTGGTGGCCGACCGCCCCCGCCGCCGCCGCATCGGCCGCGGCGTTGTCGTCGCCGCCGCACCCGGCGAGCCCGAAACCTGCGAGAGGGGCGGCGACGGCAAGGCCGCCGATCATCTGGCGCCGTGTCAGTCGGTCGATCACGTGAAATCCAGGATGAGGTCGGATGGTCGCGTCGCGTGGTGGGTTGCGAGAGAGGTGGTCACTGTCGGCCCACCGGCCTCGAGGAGGATGTCGTCGAGGCCGCACAGATCGAAGAGCCGTTGGACGATCCCGCTCGCGTGGTGTGCCGAGAGCAGCCCGCCCCAACCGCTCATGCGGGCCGATGCCGCCGCGATCGCGTCGACCCCGCGGGCGTCGATGAAGCACAACCCCGCAAGATCGAGGTCGACCGCCGCGGGTCGTCCCGCAAGCGCGCCCGCGAACGCGTCAGCGAAGACGGGCATCGTCGCGAGATCGAGCTCGCCTACCAGAACGAGACGTGTCCGGCCCCCGCCAACGCGCGAGTCGACGGTGAGCCCGACGCTCTCAGGGAGGCTGGTCCCTCTGGCTACTACCATCGTTCAGGCCTCTGCGATTACGTCCTGAAGTGAGGACGCCACCGGGGTCCGGGGCAGCGTGGCCGCCGCGGCCAGAAGGCCGTTGTGCGGACTCTGAGAAAGTACCACGTCAGGGCGGCTGATCCCAGCAGGAAACCGCAACGTCGCCTGTGTGGCCCGCCAGCATTGAGCATCGCCGACCCCACGATGGGCGCCGCGTTTGACGCGTCTACGGTCCTGAGGCGTCTCCTGGCGCCTGCGTTTGCTCCCGCCCACTTCGTGGTATCTCGTGTGTAAAGCCGTGAGCCATCGAAAGAGGCGGACGTGAAGGGATCTGAGCACGAAGCCGATCTGATTCGACGATGCCCCAAATGCGGGGGCGAGCCCCAGGCCGCCGAGGCCGCGGCGGCGACGCAGCCCGAGGCCGGCGAGGTTCCTGCGGGCACCCGCTGCGAGTGGTGCGGCGCTGAGTACACCCTCACCTCGCCGTAGCGGCCGGGTGGCCGTATCAGGCCCCGGAACTCCCCACAGCCCGTCGCTCGGTTCGCCGTTCGAACGCTGTGCCGGTGGACAGCGTGCCGCCGACCGTGATCGCCACGCCGTGCGCACGGGCGCGCGATGAGCGACCCGACCTCGGCGATCGCAGAGACGCACATCTCGGTCGTCGTCATGACCGGCGACCGGGCCGTGAAACTCCTGAAACCCGTCGTCCTCCCGTTTCTCGACCATCGCAGACGTGAGGACCGCCTGCGCGCCTGCCAGCGTGAGGCCGAGCTCAACCGGCGATTCGCGCCGGACGTCTACCTGGGCGTCCTCGATGTCGTCGACGAACGGGGCCAGTTGGTCGATCACCTCATTGCGATGCGACGGATGCCGGCGGAGCGACGTCTCTCGGCGCTGCTCGACGCCCCGGATGCGGCCGATCGCGTCTGCGACGTGGCCGCGCGGGTCGCGCTGTTTCATCGCGAGGCGCCGACCTCGAGGCAGATCTCGGCAGCGGCGTCGCCGGCTGCGCTCCTCGGCCTCTGGACGGAGGGTTTCCAACAGACTCGGGCCGCGGCGCAGGGCATCCTCGAGGCCGACGCGATCGATCGCGCGGAGGCGCTCGCGACGGAGTATCTGCTCGGCCGCGGCGTCCTCTTCGAGACGCGGATCGCCGACGGATGGGTGCGAGACGGGCACGGAGATCTGCTCGCCGACGATGTGTTCTGCCTCGACGACGGCCCCAGGTTTCTCGACTGCCTGGCCTTCGACGACAGGCTTCGGCATGGAGATGTGCTCAACGACGTCGCCTTCCTGGCCATGGACCTGGAGGCGCACGGCCACCCGGAGCTCGCTGCGCGGCTGGAGCGCGAGTGGGCGATGCGTCTTGGCGAGACGCATCCCGCCTCCCTGGCGCACCACTACGTCGCCTACCGGGCGCACGTGCGTGCCAAGGTCGCCTGCCTGAAAGCTGCACAGGGCGATGACCAGGCGGCGGCTGGCGCGCGTGCGCTGCATCTGCTCGCGCTGGAGCGCCTGGAGCGCGGGCGGGTTCGACTTGCTCTGGTCGGCGGCGCCCCTGGCACCGGCAAGTCGACCGTTGCCCGGGCGGTTACGAACCGCCTGGGGTGGTCGGTTGTGGGCTCCGACGAGGTGCGCAAGGACCTCGCCGGCCTACCGCGCCGACCCGCCTTCGAGACTGACTACCGTCAGGGCCTCTACGCACCTGAGATCACCGAGAGGGTCTACGGCGAACTCCTTCAACGAGCTGCACACCTCCTTGAGGTGGGTGAGTCGGTCGTTTTGGATGCGTCGTGGACACAGGCCCCTCACCGTGCGGCCGCTCGCAGGCTCGCGCTGAGAGTCCACGCGGGGATCGTGGAGATCGAGTGTTCGGCACCGGCCGAGGTCGCCGGGGAACGCATCCGCGCGCGCCGCTCACGGGGGGAAGGCCCCTCCGATGCGACCCCGGAGATCGCGGCGCGGATGGCGAGGGCCGCGGACGCGTGGCCCGAGGCCCGGCGGCTGCTGACCGACCGCCCCATGGAGGCGACGATCGACGAGGCACTGCGCCTGCTCGGGCCCTGATGACGGCTCATGAGGCCCGCGGGCGGCGTAGCGCTGGCGGTGCTGCGACAGCGTTGCGCTCGGCAACCGCCTGGTCGACGTGACTCCACATCAGCAGCGCCGCGGCCGTGACAAGGGTGATCATCTGCTCGGCGGCCATGAGGAGGGCCGCGCGTGTCTGGTCGGCGGTCGGCGATAGTCCGAGAAGCCGCTCGGGTTGGTCGATGTAGACCGAGTAGAGGGGGCCGCGCAGGAAGAGAACCTCCGAGAGAGCCATTCCGACCGCCAGCAACCCGAGTGCGTAGCCGGCCCGCCGCGCGTGGCTCATGCGCCGCCGCGGGACGAGCCCGAGGATGTGCATCCACACCATGAGGCCGATGGTGATCATCGACACGTGCTCGACGTTGTGGGCCCACGGGTGCTCGAGTGCGTACTGGTAGGCGACGGGCACGTGCCACCCCCACATGACGGCGGCCCAGGCAGCGAACGCGACCCATGGCCGGCCGAGAATCCGCAGTACCGCCCGCGGTCGCCGGCGTGCCAGCGCGCGAAGGACCGGGCGCGGTACGACGAACAGCGCCAGTGGCCCGGCGACGCCCAGGGCGAGTAGGAGCGGCGCGACGTCGCCGATCAACACGTGTTGGGTCATGTGGGCCGACAACAGGTATTCCTCGCCGATGTGGTCGAGCGGCGAAAGCAGCGCGAGGCCGACGACGACGAGACCCCCCGCAAAGCACGCGGTGCGCGCCAGGCTCGCGAGATCGGGTCGACCCCGGCCTCGCAGACGCGACCAGCCCATGGCGTAGAGCAGGGCGACGCCCGCGACGCCGAAGAGCACGAGCGGATCGGCCCCCCAGGTGTCCCACGGGCTGCCGTCCCCGGCCACGTGAGCCGACACGATCACCGTGGGATCACGGCCCGGGTTGCCCGGCTGACGTAGCGACGAACGTGGCCACCGCCGTGATTTGGTCGGGCGTCAGCTGGTCGCCGAAGGCCGGCATCGCTCCCTTGCCGTTGGTAACGCGGGCGACCACGAGGGCCTTCGACGGTTTGCCCTGATCGAGGTCGGGCCCGACGGCTCCCGCTGAGCCGGCGGCTGCGAGCGCATGGCAGCCACCGCACCCCGAGCTCACCCACACCTGCAGGCCCGCGGCACCGGCACCCGACCCCCCAGTCGGCTGCGCGACACGCGGGAGAAAGCCCGTCGTCGCAGCGTTCTGGCTGGCGTTGCCGATGACCCATCCTGCGGCCGCCAAACCGAAGAGGCCGAGCATCGTGGTGACCATCGCGAAGCCCTGCAGGCTGGGGCTTGTGAGGCGTGGCTTGGCGACTCCGAGGGTGAGACGTCGCGTCCCGACGCTGACCCGCCCGCGCAGGGTTTGGACGACGTTCCAGACCAGCAGGATCTGGGCCAGACCCAGGAGCGCCACCAGGGGAATCGACGCGGCGGTCATCCGATCGTATTGGCTCGGCAGCACCGCGAAACGTCGCGGGGCACCATCGAGACCCTGGATGATCCAGATGACGCTGACGGCGGTGCCCGCGAAGAACGTGATCCAGACGTGCCACATCCCCATCCGGTCGCTGTAGAGCGGGCGGCCGAGTAGGTCGGGCAGGAACGCGTAGAGCGCCCCGAAGATGACGATGCCGATGTTCAGCAGCGCCATGTGGTGGAAGTGACCAACGATCCACAGCGTGTTGTGGACGAAACTGTCCCACGCGATGGTCGCGTTCACCACGCCCGACAGACCGGCCAGTAGCCAACTCACCAGGCCGAGAAAGAGCGCCGTGCTGCCCGCCGTCCAAGTCCAGCGCGAGCGGTAGATGGTGAGGAACAGGCTGTAGAGGCTGAGGGCCGAGACGAGCGTGAGCGCGAAGGTGAGCGGCTCCATCCCCGTGTTGATAGCCGCCTGGATCCCGTCGGGGTAGTCGAGGTAGAGGTGGTGGGCCCACACCGTGACGTTGGCGATGACGGCGATCGACCAGCCGACGGCGATGATGTTGCCGGCCACCAGGGGGCGCTTCGCGTAGCGGGGTACCAGCAGGTAGTAGATCGCGACCGCCGGGAAGAGCAGCAGGTAGACGACCGGGTGGCCGAACCACCAGAGCACGTTCTTGGCGAGCAGTGGATCCACCGAGACGTTGAAGAACGACTCGATGATCATCTCCACCAACAGCACCGCGAGCGGAAGCGTGGCGATGATCATGTCGATGGCGATCACCGTCAGCGGGATGACCGGGTAAGGCACCGGTTTCGCGCTGACGAATCGCGTGGGCCAGAGGATGCCGAGGCCCATGGCTGCCCCGAGGCGATTCGGCCCTGAGCGGTCGGAGCCGAGACCGGGGCCGGTCACGACCACGATGATCGCCACGCACCAGACGATGATCGACAGGCCCACCGCAAGCACCGAGGCCGCGAAGGCCGCCGTGACCCAGTCGCCCCACTGGCCGGCCGAGTTGAAGGGGAGGGGGTAGAGGAACACCCAGGATCCGGCGAACCCGAAGACGAGGGTTGTGACGACCACCCCGGCGACCCCGATAACCATCAACCACCAGGCCGCGCGCGCCAGCCGGGCACCGAGTCGGCCGATCGGAAAGCCGACCTCGGCAAGCACCCACCACGCGAAACCCATCACCGCGAAGGCCGCCCATCCGACGAAGGCCCCGAGGCCGTGGGCGGTCATCACCGCGTACCAGGTGTTGTCGTCGAGCCTCACGATGTCGGCCTGGCTCTGGCGCAGGGCCGCGCCGAGCAGGCCGGTCACGAGGAAGATCGCCGTGGATGCCAGCACGTACCAAAGGGTCAGGGATCGAGCGATGGCGCGCGCCTCGGAATCGACCGGCGTGTAGTCGACGTAGGCGGCAGTGCTCATTTGGCCACCTGGAACGAGCCGATCATCTTGTGGTGGTCAACTCCGCAAAACTCGAGGCAGACCACCTGATAACGGCCCGGGTTCTTGAACGTGTAGACGATGTGGCTGGTGCTACCGGGCACCGCCTGGATCTGGAAGAGCAGGATGTCGTCGTCGTTGTAGACGGCGAAGCTGTGGTTGACGTCTTTGGCCGTTACCTCGAAGCGGACGGGGATGTCCGCGGCGATCTCACTGGGTGTGACGACCCAGGCGAACTGCTGGCCCTCGGCCTTCGCCTGCTGCTGACCCCGGGCGGCGGCGTTGTCGCCGTACGGGATGAACGCGAGGGTCGCCAGCAGCAGCACGCCGAGGGCGATCACCGAGAAGATGAACCAGCCCCGCTCACCGTGGGCCAGACGCCCGGTGTCGGTGGTGTCGGTACGCGGATCCTCGAACGAGTGAGTCGAGCGCCAGATCGCAAGGATGGCCACGACGGCGATCAGAACCACGGCCCCGTAGGCGATGGTGATGGTCAGGGCGACCGGGTTCATGACCCTGTCGCCTCGAGCGACGTGCAAAACCTGGCTGCCGGCATCTCATCCACCCCGTCGCATGCGTCCGTTTTCGCAAGGACGCCGCCGGGGTCTGGGGCAGCGCGTCGCCGAGCCGCGAAGGCCCACCGATTGCACGGCGACGGTACCTCGGACGACGCGGTCCACGCAACACGACTCAGCAGCGACATGCCGAAACACGTTCGTCACATGCCTTTGAGAGGGTTCCGGGCGTGAACCACTTCGTGCGCCTGAAAGCGGCTGCGAGCCGGCACCCGCTGCGGGCGACCCTGATCACAGTGGTGGCGATGGCCACAATCGTCCCCACTGCCGTCGTCGGGTTCCGGGTGGCCGATCCCCCCGAGGGACGCATTCCCCCCGGGGTCGCGATCGCCGGGATCGATGTTGGCGGCCTCGCCTTTGACGAGGCGGAGAGAACCCTTCGCGCGCGGCTCGCTCCACCGACGGGAAACCTCACGCTGGTGGAGGCCGGTGGGGGTGCAACGGTTTCCTCGACACCGATTGCCCGGCTCGACCCGATCCCCCGTATTCGCCGCGCCGTCCGTCGCGCGAACCGGCCCGTCTCCGTCTGGTACCGCATCCGGCACGAGCTCACGCGGGGGACGCGTCGCGAGGTCGAGATGAGCTACCGGCTGCGAGCGCGTGCGGTCGAGAAGATCGTCCGACGCACGTCGCGTGCTCTCGATCGGCCCGCCCGCTCCGCGCGCGTGCGGGTGGCGGCCGGCGGGATCGTCGTCGCGCCGGCCGCCGACGGTCGGGCCGTCGAACGTAATGCGTTGCGCAGACGCCTTGTTCAACTGCCGCGCCGCGTCGTCGTGCCGATCGCGTCGATCCCCCCGCCCGTGTCGGATGCCGAGGCACAGGCGGCCCGCCAGGTGGCGGCGCGGATCATCCGCACGCCCGTGACGGTGAGGGGCGCCGGGCAGATGGTGATCCTCAACCGGAGTGTCCTGCGCGAAGCCCTCCTGTTCCGCCCCACCGAGGCGGGCATCGACGTCCGCATCGATCCTTCGGTGATCGAGCGTGCCGTCACGCCCACTTTCGCGGCGCAGGTACGCCCAGCGAAGCCCGCGGGCTTTCGCGTGCGGGGCAGCAAGGTCGAGGTCATCGCCTCCGCTCCGGGGCGCGCCGTCGATGGCGCCGCGCTCGCGCGGGCGATCGAACGGCGACAAAGTGACCTCATCGCGCTGCGCACCACGAGCGTCGCGCCGTCGCTGACCAACGGCCAGGCGCAGCGTCTCGGGATCCGCGAACTGGTCAGCGAGTTCACCACGCCGTACGCGTGCTGCCAGCCGCGCGTCACGAACATCACGCGCGCCGCCCAGATCCTCGACGGGCAGATCATCCGGCCCGGCGAGACCTTCTCGCTGAACGAGGCGATGGGTGAGCGCACCCTCACGCGCGGCTTTGTCCCCGCGCCTCAGATCAATGCCGGAAAACTGGAAGACGCGGTAGGAGGCGGCGTTAGTCAGATCGCGACCACGGTCTTCAACGCGGCGTTCTTCGCGGGTCTG
>JANLSO010000030.1:0-1573 GCA_031362405.1 Thermoleophilia bacterium
GCTCGGGCCCGCGGGCGGGGCCGATCGACGACGAAGGCTGGTCTTTGCTTGTCTCCAACGCGGCGGTCGCCGTCGTCTCGTTGAATGGACTGAGGCGGGCTTGGCGGCCTCCGCGGCCGGGGCGGATGTTGATTTCACGGTTCGAGCGGTGGCGTGGCATCACCTTCGGTTGTGCCAAAGGCTCCAGCCGCGGCGCCGGCGTTTGGCGCATCACGCTCGCGGCCGGTCGAAATGCGGTTGCGGGGCGGGGTCGACGGTTCGCCGGTGCGTAGGTCCCGGTCCTCGCTACCCGACCATCCCACGCGAACTTCTCGCCGAACTCGCGGTAGGTGAGAGGCACCTCGGTCTGCTGGAACCCGGGATTCGTGCCCGGCTCGCCGGGGCCGCCTCGCACCGCCGGGTACGCGTCCACTCCCGGCTGCGGCAGCCCAAGAAGCACCGCGACGATCGAACGCGCGACCATCCGGCGAGCATCCGCCGCAGATGGACTCGGATATACGAAGGGGTTCGGGTTGGAGGGGCCGTCGGGGAGCCGCTTCGAATCCCCGGAGGAGTTCTCGGTCATCTCGACTGATTCATGCCATCTGACGCCGACGCACGTGGTCGGGGCGCGTCCTTTGCGTCTGCGCTTGCCGGGAGAGCGTGGTTCGTGCCCTGGTCCGTCTTCACTAACGATGGTCAGCCTCCATGCTGAGTGTTGACTAAGTGGTCAACACCATAACGCCGCGGCGGGACAGGCGGCCGGGAGGGAACGTCTGATGCGGCGCTCCGTGGATAGCCGCGGCCGTTCGGCTCCCCATCAGCAACGTCGAGAATCCCGCCGAGCGAGCCCGAGCACTTTGGGTGGCAGACGCGGCGAGAGGGGCGGGCCTTCGGTCTGTGGAGGCCCCTCCGAGCTCCGAGAGCCTCTGGGAATCGCCGTCGCTGCTCTGATTCACATCGACCGCGGTTCGGAAGAAGACTTGGGGTTAGCGCGCCCGGAGGCTCGTTTCGCGGAAGAAGACTGCCCTTTAACGCCTGTCAGGCGGAAGGAAAGCGGTGTTTAAGGGCGTCGCGCCAGCGGACACCAGCGGCAGGACTTCGACTCAAGAAGCATTTAGGGTAACGCCACGACCGCCGTCCTTCAGAAACGCTGCGCGCTCGTCGATGGCTCATCACCAACGACGGAGCGACGGCTGTGATTGAGCGTTGGAGCACGCGGGACGAGTTCGGGCGCGTCGAAGGGCTGAGCGCCTGCGTGCTGCAGACGGCGCTCGCCATGAGCGCGCTGGGCTTTGGCCTGGCGGCACTCGACTCCGTCCAGGGCATCCTTCGTGTGAATGCACTCGCCGTTGCGATCATCGCGGGCGTGGCAACCGTCCTCGCCTTCATGTCCCTCGAGATGCGACCTCGGATCGGACAGACCAACCGCGACCTTGAACGCGTGATCCGAAAGAAACGACGCTATGGGCGTGCGGCCTTACTGCTGCTTGTGCTCAACCTTCACGGGACCGCGCTCCTACTTGTGGCGTGGCGCTCGTTCTTCACGGATTAGGACGTAGATCCCAACGGGCAGCCAGCTCCATACTGCGCC
>JANLSO010000035.1:0-4481 GCA_031362405.1 Thermoleophilia bacterium
CCACCGAGGATCGCCGGAACCGTGAACTCGCCGATGGCGAGGATTCCCACCAGTGCCAGGGCGACGACGATGCCGGGCATGGCCATCGGCACGATCACCGTAGTTAGCCGTCGAAACGGACGGGCACCGAGGTCGTCGGCGGCATCAAGCACGGAGTCGGGGATCCGGTCAAGGGCGGCGTAAAGCGGCAGGATCGCCAACGCGAGGTAGCCGTGGATCATCCCGATCGCGATTGCCGCCGGACGGTAGATCAGTACGAGCGGATTACCGAAGACGAAATCGGTCGCATCGGCGACCGGGCCGCCGGAGCGCAGGATTCCGAGCCAGGCGTACGTACGAACGGTGAAGCTTACGACGAACGGGAACATCACCACGAACAGCATCAGCAGGCGCGCCTGCCCCCGGAGCCGGGTTAGGGCCAGGGCCGTCGGAAACCCAACGACGACGCAGACGATCGCGGTGATGATCCCGAGAAGGAGCGAGCGCCCCAGGGTCTCCAGATACGGGGTGCCAAGGGCCTCGCGGTAGCGGTCGGTTGTGCCGGTGATCGACACCTCGAAAAGGTAGGAGTCTTCTTCACCGAACGAATACGCGATCAGAACACCGAGCGGCACCACGAAGAACAACGCGGCGACCAGGAGGTCGGGCATCGCGGCGAGGGCCGCAAACGGGGCGCCGCGACCACCGGCGCCCCGACGGGTGCTCAGGCGGCGCGAAACTCGTCCCACGCCGTCATCCAGAGCTTCTCGGTCTCCGGCGTGCGCGCGGCGAAGAACTCGACGCGCTTCCTGACCTCCTCGGAAGGGAAGAGGATCGTGCTCTTCTTGATCTTCGGCGAGATCAGCGATGCGGCCTTCGGAACGACCGAGGGGATGTTCAGCGTATTCACGAAGTCGGCGTTCTGGACCGGGTCGGCCTGGAAGTTGATGAAGGCCTTGGCGAGATCCTCGCGCGGGCCCTTCAGCGCAACGAAGCCTTCCAGGTACGCGCTCATACCCTCGGTGGGGTCGACCCACACGACGTTCGGGTTCTTGGTCGTGGCCGTGAAGATGTCGTAGTCGTCGCCGAGGGCGATCACGGCGTCTGCGCTGAGAAGGTTGGCGCTGGCGGAGTCGGCAAGGGCCAAGAGGTGCTTCTTGGAGGAGATGAGCAGCTTCTTCGCCTCGTCGATCTCGGCCGGGTCGGTCGAGTTGACCGAGTGACCAAGGCGTATCAGTGCCATGGCGAGGGTCGATCCCATCCGTGACAGCAGCGCAACCTTGCCGGAGTATTTGGGCAACAGAGAGAAAAGCTGCTCGTAGCTGGTGATCTCCTCGTCGACGAGATCCTTTCGGTAGCCGATCGCCGTGCGTCCATAGTCGGTGGCGAGGAAGTACTTGTTGTCCGGGTCCCACGGCTGGCCGCGGAACGCCGGGTCGATGTTGGCCTGGTTGGGAACCTCTTGCGGTGTGAAGGACGCGACCGCGTCGAGCGCGAGGAGCCTCGGCAGCGTCACGCCGTCGGCCAGGGCGAGGTCGTAGTCGCCCCGTCGGTCCTTGACCTTTGGCAGCCACTGATCCTGGGTTCCGGCAACCGGGATCTGCTTCAGTTTCGCGCCCGGGAACTTCGCCTCGAAGGCTTTGGTGGTGTTCTTTCCGATCCACCCTTCGAAGTTCACGAAGTTCAGAGTGCCGGTGAGCTTCTTCGGATCAGCGGCGACGGAACTGGCCGCTTTGGTGTCGCTGCCGCAGGCGGCAAGGAGCGCGGAGCCCCCGAGCAGACCTGCCGCGACAAGTGCACCTTTGCCCAGAAGCTCACGCCGGGTGTGGGCGTCGGTTGGCGTCATGAACGTTCTTTCTGGAGGAGTTCGGGAGCGGGTTCTGGTGGCCAGCGGCCATCGAGGACGTCGACATCGTCGGCCGTGGCGGGTTGGGTCGGGAGTCCCGCGGCACACCAGCCCGCGAAACCTCCGACCATGTCGGTGGCGCGCGAGAAACCTATGCGCTGGAGGTTGTAGGCCGCCAGGCTCGATGAGTAACCCTCGTTACACATCACGATGAGTATCTGGTCGAAACTCGTGATAAAGGGGTTCCGAAAGCCGGAGACCGGGTCGACAACCCATTCGAGCACGGTGCGGGGGGTATGCAGCGACCCGGCGATCACCTCGTTCTCCCAGCGGTCGGTGTTCTGCCGTGTGTCGAGGATCAGGGCACCGGCAACCACCTCAACTCGTGCCTGCTCGGGGGTCATCCGTGTGAGGTGGGAACGTGCCTCGGCAAGGAGGTCGCGAAGGGTGAATCGCCGAGGCTCTTTCACCCGCTGCACCTAACGCGGCGCCGCACACGGGCACAAGCCCTTCCGGCGTGATTTCCGAAACTCATAAGAACAGGATGGACGACCATCGGCGCTAGGGTCCGGGAAATGCGTACCGCCTTTCTTGTGCTGACCTCGACTGCCGTGCTCGTGGTTCCGACGAGTGCCGTCGCCGCGCCGGTGGAGATCACACCGACGCGACCTGCCGATTACTTTTCCATACGTCTCGCCACCCTAGGTGGATCATCGTCCTTGACCTGGAATGGGCCCGAGACTTTTGCCGTCGTGCCGCGCGGGACGCGGGCCCCGATTGATGCGTGGGTGCGTGACGGCGGCCGTGAGACGACCGCCTTCGCAGGAGGCGGGAGTGTCGTGCGGCGTGCCTTCGCCGCGGGCCCCGACGGCTACGGCGCCTTCGACCTGGTCGATCCTTCTTTGGAGACCCTCCTGGCCCAGGCGCGCGCGGGAGTGATCGCCCTGACCGCGGGCAGCATCGAGTCGCGGTCGATACGTCGCGGCACTGTTGCTCTCGGGCCCAACGACTGCGCCGGATACCGCGCCGGCACGAAGACCATCGATCTCGACGCGCAGACCCTCCTGCCCCTGAAGATCGTGACGCGCCGGGCGGGCGCCCGGACGCAGACGATTCGACTGACCGGCCTGCGGATCAACCCCACCCTGCCCGCCGGCACGTTCCGACCGCTTCGACCAGGACCACGCGCCTTCCGCGACGACAAGGGTTTTCGTCGTACCTCCCCCACCGTCGCCGCGCAGAACCTCCCCTACGTTCCCAAGCTGCCCACCGCCCTGCCGGCGGGCTTTCGTCTGGTCGTCAGCGGTCACGCGCCACGTTCGGGGATCGTGGGGCCCGAGGCCTCCATTCCGGCCCGGCCGGCCCTGTTTGCCGCCGTGTACGCCCGCGGCTGGGAGCAGATCGACGTGACCCAGCGGCGCGCCGTCGGTGGCGACTGGCCCGGCGACCCGTTCGGTAGCGAGTGCCGGCCGCTGACCGAAACCGCCGTCACGATCGGTGGTCTGCCGGCGACCTACGCATATGGCCCCGAAACCGTTCCGCATCTCTACTGGCGCGACGGCGGGGTCCTGCACGCGATCAGCGGCCCCTTCCCGGCGCAGGATCTCGTGGCCGTCGCCGACTCGCTGACCCCGGTCAACCCGTAACGCCGGCCCAGCCGGAGGATCCCGCTGAACATGCACACTCATCGAGCGCTCCACCCGCTGGCCCTCGGCCTGGCGGGCTTGGCACTACAGGCCGCAACCGCATTCGGCGCGGGTGGTGGTGGTAGCGGCGGCTTCGGCGGCGGAGGCGGTGGAGGAGGCGGGGGCGGTGGGTACAGCGGCGGCGGCGGATCCGGCGCAGGCGGCGGCGGCATCGGCGGAACAGGTCTCTTTGTGATCTTCGGCGGCATCGCCGCGGTGGTCATCTTCGGCCGAATCCAAGAAAAGAGGAACGCGACGTGGAGCCGCGCCTACACGGCAACACGCGATCGACTGACCTCGGGCCGTCGCGCCGCCCGTCGTGAGCAGATCAACCGCGCGGCCCTCGTGGCCGCCGAAGACGACTCCGCCTTTCAGGCAGCGAGGGTTCGGGGCGAGGCGAGTGAGCTGTTCGTGGGCGTTCAAGACGCGTGGGACCGCGACGACCGCGATGCCCTGCAATCGATGCTGGCACCCGACCTCATGACCGAGTGGCGCCTGCGTCTCGACGACTTCGCCGTGAAGGGATGGCGTAATCGCGTGGCCGTTCGTTCGCACGAGATCGAGTACGTGGGGATCACCAATCGCCCCGACGACAGCGACGACCGCGTCGTCGTACGCGTCTCCGCGCTCCTCGACGACTACGTTCTCGATCGCAACGGCAACCGGATCAACCACACCGGCAATACCTCAGGCGAATCGCACCTGCGCGAGTACTGGACCCTCGCCAAGCGCGATGGCCGCTGGACGCTCCTGTCGATCGAGCAGGACGAAGAGGGCGAGCACCAGCTCGACGCCGCGGTGGAGGCCGACCCCGCCGACGACGCCCGGCTCACCGACCGCGCCCGCGTCGAGGATGCCGTCGCCGACGCCCTCCCGGCGGGCGTCCACCCGTCGCAGGTCGCCGACTCTGACGCCGCAACGGCCTACGCGAAGGCTCAGGACCTGTCGGTCGCCGACAAGCGCTTCGACCC
>JANLSO010000066.1:0-2100 GCA_031362405.1 Thermoleophilia bacterium
TCGATCTCACTGAGGGCCACGTGACAGTGGCCAACAGCCTCAGCCGTCGGGTCGGTCTCGGCGACCTCGTGGGCTGTCGACAGGGCACGGCTCTCGATCTGCCGTTCGACGACGCGTCGTTTGACGGGGCACTTCTCTTGCACGTCGGCATGAACATCGACGACAAAGCGACGCTCTGTGGCGAGGTGGCGCGGGTCGTGAAACGGGGAGGCTTCTTCGCCGTCTACGACGTCATGCGTACTGGCCCGGGAGAGCCGATGTATCCCCTGCCGTGGGCGTCGTCGCCCGCCCTCAGCTTCGTGCGCTCGGCCGACGACTACCGAGTCGCGTTGGAGGCCGCCGGCTTCGAGGTCGGCGCACCGCGAGCGCGCGCGGAGTTCGCTGCCGGTTTTATCCAAAAGATGCAGGCTGCGGTGGCCGCGTCGGGGCTGCCCCCGCTCGGCCTGCACACCGTGATCCCCGACGATTTCGCCACGAAAATGGGCAATCTTCTCGCCGCCATCGAGGCCGGAGTACTCGCGCCGACGGAGATCGTCGCGCGAGCGCCCAAAAAGGCCCTGCCGTTACCTCATTGAAGTAACGGCAGGGCCGAAAAGCCGGTCAGTAGGCGCGAATCACAATCCGCCCGTTGCTCTGATCGACCCGCCCGGCCACGATCAGTGTGCCGAGAACACGCAGAACATCCTCGCCCGATGGGCATTCATCACGCCCGAAACGGGCGATCACGGCATCGCGCAGCAGCGGCCAAGGCAGGCCGGTCGGCTGCGCCGAGAGCACCTGCTCGAGACGACGCTGTACTCGTGGATCGACCGATCGGGCAGGGCTCTGGATCGCGCCGCGGCGGCGCGTTCGGCAGGGCGTTGAGGTGGGACGGGACGTGATCGACATCGCGGCCTCCGATCGACCGTTCAGGTTCATGTCCACCGAGGTTAGTGCCCGCCTCGGACAGAACACGTGTTCCCCCAGAGTACCTCTCGTCGCCCCGAATGCCTACGTCTGATGGTCAGCGCCTCGTTCGGGGCGAATCGCCGAGCGCGGAGGACGCACACGCAGCGGGAGCCGTTCTTCCGAGAGAAGCTGCCCGAGGTCCGTTGAATACGGATCGGCCGCCGTCGCGAGCTGCTCCATCACCCCCAAAACGTCGGCCACGCGAAGCGTGTTTTCGAGGCTGGTGCCACCGGAGCCGGCCTCCAATCGCGACAGGGTGCCGGGAGTGATGCCGGCACGTTCGGCGACCTGTGCCGCGGTGAGCCCCAGGAGCCGCCTCCACGCGCCGAGGTGTGCCCCGATGTCGTGTGTGGCGCGCCTCACGGCAACCGGAGTCGGCGCCACGGATCGCCGGGTACGGACGGGGCGCTGCTCCTTCATACGGATCGTTATATCAACTGTTAAAGGTATTTAGTGGTCGTTCTAACGATCACTAAACGCCAGACATTGCACGCCACTGCGTCACGGACCGAGAAGCGCAGCGGGCACGACCGCCACATCGTCGGGACGTCGGTACGCATACGGACCCGTGATGACGACCATGTCCATCAGATCATCTCCCAACTGGCCGGCGAGCCAGTGCAGATGGCCCACGTCGCGGTCTGTGATCGTCTGGGCGAGCTTCACCTCGATCGCAACGATACGGTTCTCGCGCTCGACAATGAGATCTATCTCGTGGGCTCCGCTCGTCGTACGAAGGTGTCCCACCGTGGCTTCGGCGACTTGAGCGTAGACGCGCACGCAAAGCGTGACGAGAGATTCGAAAAGAGCCCCGACAAGGAGTCCATCTCGAGGAACCGGGGTCGCTCTCTGCCGAGGATCGAGGAGGTTGTCGACGCCCGCTCCAAGCAACCGGGCCGCAAGGGCGGGATCGGCCAGGTGATGTTTCGGTGGGAACGAAAGTCGGGCAATCCGATTGCGGGTCGGACTCCACGCAGGTAGTGGATCAAGAACATAGAGTCGCTCGAGCGCATCGCGATACGGCTGCGTGGTTGCACGTGACAGGGCCGTGCCCTCACCACTCGTAGCGGCGCGGCGGATGGTCTCGTACGTGGCCGTTGTGGCCGTCGCTGCCGCATATGCGGCCATCCAGCGACGAAGGGTCGTCGGTGC
>JANLSO010000078.1:0-7312 GCA_031362405.1 Thermoleophilia bacterium
GTCAAGCAGCCGGAGCACCGGCTCCACGTCATCGACGCGCAGCGAGACCACGAAGCTGACGGGTACGGTCTTCAGGCCGCGAGCCGTGGGGAGATCCGTGGCGGCCTGATGCAGAGCACGATCGAGGGCCGCGCTCTCGATCGCCCAGCGACGGTACGCGCGCACGACCGGCCAAGAGGCGGCGGCTCCGAGGGTCTCCAACCCATCGAGGAGCTCTCCCAGGGCACAGAGGGCCCACGTACCGACGAGCCCGTCGAGATCGAGCGCCCTCATCGCGCGACGGCGACCGGGCCGATCGTGCCGGGAAAATGACATGGCATCGTCAATGACCACCGGCGGTCGCGAACCCGGAATACCGCGATCATCGCGGTCCGGCGTGATTCGAGCGTCGCCGCCAACCTCCGGCCTCATCGCACTCCAGAGACGTTCTGCTTGTGAAAGAGGCCGGAGTGCCCGAACATCGCATTCGTCCAACAGCCTCGGCGCATTCTGACTGCCGGAAAGGCACGCCAGTGGAGATCACCCGTTCGCATACGAGTACCCGACCGGGCCCCGCCGATTGGTTCACGGGTCACGTCTGGATCGACGACCTCGCCGCGCCTCCTGCCCCGTCGCGGATCCACGCGGTGAGCGTGCACTTCACGCCCGGCGCGCGGACCGCCTGGCATACACACCCGCTGGGCCAGGTACTGCAGGTCACCGACGGGATGGGCCTGGCTCAGCGGCGGGGCGCGGCACCCCAGGTGATCCGCGCCGGCGACACCGTGCGTTTCGAGCCCGGTGAGGAGCATTGGCATGGGGCGGGACCGGAGCACTTCATGACCCACCTTGCCCTGCACGAGCACGCTGACGACGGCGTCGCCACCTACTGGGGCGCACACGTCACCAACGAGGAGTACCTCACGCCACCGGCCGGGTGACGCGAAGCACTTCTCGGGGTCAATGCCCGCGCAGCCTCACGCTCGACACGGTGAACGGCAGCTCCGGCGTTCCGGGGCCGGCCGGGCCGCCGCGGTCGAACTGTGAGTTCACGACCAGCGCCCGGCGCCCGGTGAGTGCAAGGGTCGTCGGGAACTTGAAGCTCAGGTCGGTGCGCTCCGAGACGATCCGTCCGCGCCCGAACTTTCCGCCCAGGCGGATCTTCACGAGGAGCCTGTCGGAGTTGCGGATCGCGTAGAGCGTGTGGCCGCGTAGCTCGAGCCCGTCGCCGTTGGCCAGCGTGCCGCCTGTCAGCGCGACCTCTTTCACGCTGTCGTCGGAGACCGCCACGCGGTAGAGCTTGCCGGTGTTCGACTGCACGACGAGCAGGTACTTGCCGTTGCGCGAAGCGACGATGCCGTTGGCGTTGAAGCCCTCGCCCTGGGCGTACGGAGCCTGGAGCGGAACCGCCGTCATCGCCGCCGTCGTCGGGGCGCCGGTCACGTACGCCTCCGACGGGATCTTCCACAGGGTCGCTTCCGACGAGTCGGTGACGTAGACGTCGCCGGAGGGGTCGATCGCGAGGTCATTGAGGAACGTCGCCCCGGCCTTCTGGTTGTCGAAGGTGAACAGCAACGCACCGGACTCGGAGTCGTAGATCCACACCTTTCCCGTGCCGCCGCCCGCGACGAACAGGTGCCCATCGTCGTCGGTCTTCAGCCCGACGGCGTTCGTGCGACCGTCGGCTCCGCCCGGAAGGAACTCCGCCACCGCCGGCTCGTTGAGGCTCCCGCGAAAGACGGCCCCGGTCGTCAGCGAGGTGACGAAGAACCGGCGGGTGTCGCGCTCGAAGGCGACCCCCTCCGGGTAGACGCCGCTTGCCGGAAGCGAATAGCTCGTCAGCGCTCCCCCGTATGGCGGGCCGTATGGCGCGCGGTTATGCGCGATCGCCCCCGGGGCAATCGCTGCCGCGCTCGTCGCGATCGCCATCGCGCCGAGGACTGCTGCGTTCCGTCGTCTGGTCATGCGGGCCTCCTGTGATCTGAGGACGGCAATCCGATGCCGCCTGCGATGAGGGTAGACCCCTTGCCCCTGACGCGAAAAAATGCTGTTCCATGCCCCCTGCATAAATCTGCTGATGGCAGCTACACCGCGCGGGCGATCACCGGGACCTCCACGAGCACGGGGCCCTCGGGGACGGCGAATGCTTCACGCAGTGCCGCGTCGAGGTCGTCCGGGCTCTCGACGCGCAGACCAACCGCGCCACAGCTACGCGCATACGCCGCAAAATCCGGGTTGACGAGATCTGTTTGCCACACCGGTCGCACGGCGCTGATCTGTTCGCGACTGATCTTTCCGAGCTCGCCATCGACGAGCACCACGTGAACGATCGGCATCCGGTACTTCACCAGCGTGGTCATCTCTGCCAGGTACTGGCCGAGGCCGCCGTCGCCGGAGACCGACACGATCCGGCGCGTCCCTCGCGTGGCCGCCCAGGCACCCATCCCCGCCGGCAGGGCGAACCCGATCGAGCCGAGGTATCCGGACATGAGAACGTCCTGGCCCTGGCGGCAGGTGAAGTAGTGGCCGAAGGCGTAGGCGTTGTTACCCACGTCAACCGCGATCACGGCGTCCTCGGGAACCACTTCCGCGAGCGCCGTGAAGACCCGGGCCGGGTGCATCCGCCCACCGGCACCGGGAGCAGCCGCTCGGCGGGAGACTTCCGTCATCCAGCGCTCGCGGCGGCGCGCCAGGGTGGCGAGCAGGGCGGGGCGCTCGACCGGTTGTAGCGCGGCGGTCAAAAGCTCGAGGGTGCGACCGATGTCGCCCCACAACGGCACCTCGATCGGATGGAACTTGCCGAGGGTCATCGGGTCGAGGTCGACCTGGATCGTCGGCACCCACTGGGCCAGCCCAGAGTGGTTCGAAAACGATGCCCCGAGGACCAGCATGCAGTCGGCACGCGCCATCGTCGCCGCGGCAACCGGCGTGCCCGAGCGCCCGACCACTCCGCAGGCCAGCGGGTGATCGTCGGCGATGAATCCCTTGGCCTTGAAGGTGGTGAGAACGGGCGCGTGGATCCACTCGGAGAACTCCCGGGCAGCCTCACGGAAGGGACGTGCTCCGGCTCCGAGGACGATGATGGGATGCTTCGCCGTCGCAAGGAGAGCGATCGCCCGCTGTAGTTCCTCCTCAGGGGGAGTGATCCGGGTCGCCGCGATGCGGCCGGCTCGTGGCCGACGAGGCGGTTCGTGAAGGCCCGGCAGCTCCTGGACCTCATCGGGGAGGATCAGATGCGCGACATCGCGCCGCACCGTGGCGTGCTTGACCGCCAGCGCGGCGAGTTCGGTGGCATTCTGCGCCCGAAGAACCGTCTGGCTCCAGGCCGAAACCGCCGAGAACGCTTCCGCGAGGGGAACTTCCTGAAACGCCCCTGGGCCAAGCACCTGGGTCTGGACCTGGCCGGTGAGCGCGAGGGCAGGCGCGCGGTCGACCTTGGCGTCCCAGAGGCCCGTCAGGAGGTTCGTGGCTCCGGGGCCGGCGATCGACAGCGCAGCGGCGGGGCGGCCCGTGAGCTTGCCATACGCCGATACCGCGAACGCCGCCGCGCCCTCGTGGCGCACGCCGACGAACAGCACCCGCCCATCCTTCTCGGCGCGGCGCACCGCGTCGGCCATACCGAGGTTCGAGTGCCCGACCATCCCAAAGACCGTATCGACACCCCATTCGGTGAGCGTGCCGACGATCTGGTCCATCAGCGACGGGCGTACCTCAACCACCGGAAGCTCGGCCCAGAGCCCATCATTGCGGTGCTCCAGCGGGTATGCGGTCGCGCAGTCGCGAAAACCCGGAGGGGGCTCCCCCGTGATCGGGTCGTACTCGTAGCCGTGCCACGGGCACAGAACCAGACCGCGTTCCATGGTCCCATCGCCGAGGGGACCTCCCTGGTGGGGACACCGGTTGTCGAGCACTCCCCAGCCAGCGTCGGTGCGCGTGACGCACAGGGCGCGCCCCTCCACGACGACGGTGGTCATCTGCCCCACCTCGAGGTCTCCGGGTTCCACGCGAACCCACCGTGCGGTCACGGTGTTCCTCCATGGTCGGCCGCCACTCGAGCGCGGCATTCGGCGAGGAACTCGGCCGCCCGAGCGTGGGGATCTGAGACGACGCAAAGTTCTGCGTAGCCGAGGGAACGGCCGCGAAAATGCGGCTCATTCCAGAAGGTGTCGCCCTCGAGAGGAGCCGTCCACGGCACTGCGTAGACGTACGGCAGCGGGTGTGCGGCATCGCCGGGCGACGCTCCGTAGCCGGCGCGCGCGGGGCCGGCTCCGATCTCGGTCGCGACGTCGAAGTGCTCCGGCCAGAGCTGGATCTCGCTCGGTTCCTCAAACGGGGCCGAATCCGCCAGGAGTTCGCCGAGCAGCGTCGCGCCGAACGCGAACCAGTCGCCGAGAAACGCGACGCTCGCCGGATCGATCCCGAGCGGCCCATCGACATCTCCGATCGGTGGCACATCGAGTCGCTCCGACCTGCTCGCATCCATCGTGAGACCGGCCACCCCGGCGGCGGCCCGCAGGGTGGTGAAAGGATACGTCGCCGGCGGCGGCCCGTCGAAGGTCAGCCCTTCAGACCCGACGCGTACCCTGTCGTCGTTCCCCGCCGCCGACGGTGTGCCAAACCCACCCGGCACGGGGCGCAGGCCGATGCGCGAGGTTCGCGCCTCGTGCCAAGGCGAAACGACGTACACGGCGAGTCGATGCAGGGCGTCACGCGTGGAGGCGTAGCGCGCGGGTACGGGGGCCAGAGATGTCATCGCCGCTCCTGTCTCGTGTCATCGGCTGCTGTTACAGCCGATCTCGTCGGCGTCTACCGAACGATGCGCACATTGAACGCCGCGGTGCCGAGCGAGGCCATCAGCCGCATCCAGAGCGGCAGGTACATCTCGGCGCCGCGTGCGGTGGTGATGTCGCCGAGGTCGATGATGTCGGTCCAGCCGAAGCTCTCCAGCACGGCCCGCACCGTCGCCTTGGCTGCATCGTCGTTGCCGCTCAGAAAGACCGAGTGCTCACCGGCGCCCACGCCCGCGGGGTCGACCATCACGCTCGCGGTCATCGTGTTGAGGCTCTTCACGACATGCGCCGCGGGGAAGGCCCGCTGGATCTGCTCGCCGAGTGAATCGGTGTCCTTCACGAGCAACGTGGGCGGAAACCCGGCCGAGAAGTCGAGCGGGTTCGAGACGTCGAGGATCACCACGCCGGAGAGGCGCTCTGCTCCAGCCTGCGTGAGCGCGTCGACCGAGACGCCTCCGGAGGTCGCGTTGATGACCAACCCGGCGTTGTGGCAGGCGTCGGCAAGGGTGGCGAGCCCGACACCCGGGTTGTCGGCGTGCCAGTCGCGGAAGACCGGGTTACCCATCGGTCCGGGCTCGGTGCGGGCCAGCGTGGCTGACGGGTCGCGGGTACCGATGACGACCTCGTGACCCGCCGCTGCGGCGCGGCCGGCCAAGGTCTGGCCGACCATGCCGGTTCCGAGAACGGCGATCTTCATGGGTGCTCCTCGATCGGGTCTCTACCTCGTCGAGTCTGCCACGTACGCGGCGACGTCCTGGATCTCCGTGTCGCTGAGCTTGCCACCGAACGCAGGCATGCCGCCGCCGCCGCTGGTCACCTGCGACACCACCTGCGCGACTTCGGGAGCCAGGTTGTCGAGGTTCGGGCCGATCGCGCCCGACGCCCCGGCCGCCGCCAGAGTGTGGCAGCCGCCGCAGCCCGCGCTCGTAAAGATCGCCTTGCCAGCCACCGCGTCGCCTGCCGCCGGGGCGGCCGGCGTGGTCGCCGCCGGCGCGGGAGTCGACGCGGCCGGCGGGGTCGATGCGTCGCTCGTCGTGCTGTCGCTTCCGCATCCCGCGATGCCGACGACCACGGCCGCCCCGGCCAGCGCCACCGCCATGGACCGTTGCGCCTTCATGCCGGACTCCTTATCAATGATGACTCGACAGCCATTCAAGCGCGCTTTCCGCAGCCTGGATACGTGTTTGACCGCGGAACGCCTGCCCCTTCGCCGACGGCCCGCCGATGACGACGCGCAGGGCCTGCCACTGCCCGTCGGGCAGCGCGGTGATCTTCAGACGAAACCCCGCCTCGCGGAAATGATCGCGGATGCCCGCGACATGCATCGCCTCGTCACTGGGGCCGTGGGGCGTGCCACGTGCATCCTCGGCCCACCCGCGGACGTCGGTCCACCTCCAGATGGGGGAGGCGCCCATGCGACCGACCGGCGCGGGGAATCCCTCAGCGTCGATCGCGACGCCCACCTTGGCTCGCGACAGATGCAGGCGACGCCCGATGTGTGTGCGGGTGACGAGGTCGTCCAAACCGTTCTGCGACATGTGTCCGCCTTCTGTACGCGGAGGTATAGAAGGCTCTACCACCCCGGAGCACGCCACGACAAGCCTTCCCAGCTCCGAAAACGGCATGACCTCGCCGCGTCGGTTTCTGCGACGATGCTGGCATGGACGGCGGCGACACGCCTGAGGCGCTGATTCGCACTAGCTCTGACGCCCCGAGCATCTGGGTTCGAGCGATCGCTGACGATCGCTTTCGAAGCGCCCTCGTTGACGACCCGCTGCGGGCGCTGGCGAGCTTCGACAACGTGCGCGTATCGCCCGAGCAGGTACGTCAGCTCGAGGAGATGACGCGCGCCGAGCGGCTCTCGCTGCTCACCGACATGTTGCGCCGCGCCCACGTCGAAGGAGGGGCGGCGCGCTTCGGATCGATTGGCCTCGACGGGCGTATCGGCGGCCCGCCGCGCGACCTCCCACCCATCGATGAGCCCTAGCTCAGGGCCGTAAGACGACCCTGCCGTCGGAGGAGACCGTGGTGGTTTGTCCGCCGTCGGCCTTCACGCAGCCCACCTTGGGAACACAGATCCCCACCGAGATGGCGCCGGTGACGGCAAGGATCGCGAGAGCGACGGGAATGGCCGCGAGCAAGAGCGGAAGCTTCAACACGGGTGACTCGCCGGACAGCCGCGGAGCGCAAGAGTTTTCATGGCCTCCGTTTCCCTGCCGGAGGCGACTTTCCTACCGGTACGCGATGACGGGCGAGGCATGAAGCCCCGCCCGCCGGTGCGTCGGTTCAGTCAGACGGGGTTGACCTTCTGGGCCTGAGGACCCTTCGGGCTCTCGCCAGCCTCGTAGCTGACCCGCTGACCCTCATCCAGGTTCCGGTAGCCCGAGCCCTGAATTTCGGAGAAGTGCACGAACAGGTCCTTGCCCCCGTCGTCGGGCGTAATGAACCCGAAGCCCTTCTCACCGTTGAACCACTTCACGACGCCTTCCGGCATGTTTCCTCCACCATTTTTCGGCAGGGAGATCACGACACCCGCCGTCGGA
>JANLSO010000090.1:0-5807 GCA_031362405.1 Thermoleophilia bacterium
GCGGACGAGCGCAGGCGAATGCGGCCGAGGGTCCAGATCGCCTCGACGCCATCGCGCCAGGTCAGCTTTTTGCCCTCCTCGCGGCTGCGCGCCGCGTAGGAGATCGGCACCTCGAAGATCCGATGGCCGCGCTTCAAGAGCTTGCCGGTGATCTCCGGTTCGATGTTGAAGCGGTCGCACTGCAGGTCGAGCTCACGCCACAGATCCAACGACATCACTTTGAAGCAGGTCTCCATGTCGGAGATGTAGGTGTTGAACAGGACGTTCGTCGCCAGCGTCACCATGCGGTTGCCGATCACGAACCAGTACGAGTACGCGGAGTGGCCGCCGAAGCTGCGCGCCCCGAAGACCACCGTCACGCCCTGCCGGGCGAAGGGTGCGAGCAGGGTGGGGTAGTCGTCGGGGTCGTACTCGAGGTCGGCATCTTGAATGAGTGCCACATCGCCTGTCGCCGCCGCGATCGCGGTACGGATGGCGTTGCCCTTACCCTTGTTGACGGGGTGGTGGATCACCTGGGTGGGATGACGCCACTCACGCGCGTCGAGGATCTCCGCGGTGCGGTCCTTCGAGCCGTCGTTGACGACCACCAGCTCGGCCACCTCAGGTCGCGCCTCGACGGCGTCGAGCAGCCGTTCGAGGGTCGCTTCCTCGTTGTAGACGGGAATCATCACCGACAGACGAGGGGTCGTGCTCACCCGTTCACCACGCTGTGCTCCATTCGACCGAAGTTACGTAACGAGGCGCCGGCCCGCAGCGCGATGAGGATGCCCGCCAGGGTGGTGGGAACGAACCACACCGCCTGCATCACGACAGAAAACGCGAACGCCTCGTCGCGGCCAATCGCAAAGAGGCCCAGAGCCGCGACGGCGAGCCACTGGTAGGTGCCGACGAAACCCGGTGATGAGGGGATCGCCACGCCGAGGTTCATGACCGCGGTGATGAATACCCATTCCAAAGGCGAGAGGTCGATGCCGAGCGACGCGGCCACCGACGCGACGCCCAACGCCCAGATCAGCCACGCGGCAATGCTGAGGAGGCCCGCGGGCACAAGGTCACGCAGCGACACCGAGGCGGCGACACCCCTCACAAGCCCCGAGATCTGGCGACGTAGGCGCGATCGACCCAGCCCGGCCTGCTCGCGCGCCCGACCACGCGCCGAGATCTCCGCGTACCACCAGGCGGCGGCGAGGCCGGCGGCGAGCACGAGGCCCAGCCCGACGGTGGCGAAAAACAGCTGTCGTACCCACATGGGGTGATCGACGAATGGGAAGCTCACGGCCAAGAGGACCAGCAGCGCGAGAAGATCGGCCGCGCGATCGACGATCACCGTCGACAGGGCGCGGGCGGCGGGCACGTGCGTGACGCGCCCCAGCCAGTAACCACGTAGCAACTCTCCCGGTCGTCCGGGCACGACGTTGTTCACCGCGACGGAGCTGATCACGAGCGCCAGAAAGTGCCGGCGCGGCGCCGAACCGGTGTGGTGCGCGATGCGCCGCCAACGCTCTGCCTGCACGACGTAGACAAGCGCCATGCACCCAACCGCCACGGCAACCCAGAGCGGGTTCGCGTTGCCGAGGTTCGCCCAGACGCGCCCCGGATCAAGGCCGCGTACCGCGAGCCACAGGAAAGCCGCACTCGCGGGAACGCCGACCAGTAGGCCGATGACCACGCTGCGACGCGAGATCCGGCCTGAGCCTGCGAGAGCCGGTTCGCCGGTGTTTGCCTGGCCGTCAGCCAGGTGCTCCAGGGGCTGCGGCACCGCGACACCCTACTCATCGGGGTCAGCGGGGGCGTGCGCGGGTGGGTCAGCCGGCCGCTGGCGCGACGGGGGTCGGTGGCAGCGGGTAGCGAAGCCGGATGCCGCGTCGCTCCGGGCCCTTGCCGTAGAGGCTCCACGACTCGGCGGGCGAGAGAACGACCGGTGTCCAGCGACCGTCGGCCGGGATGGGCAGGGAGATCGTCTTTGTGCCCTGGAAACGCACGCTCCGCTGGGCACCGTCGACTCCGCCGTAACGCACCGTGTTGGCGATCGGTCCCGACTCGATCGTGATGCGCGGTTCAGGGGTGCCGGGCATGCGGATCGCCCACAGATAGCCGTCACCGCCCTGGCTCCAGACACCCTCGGCATCAGGTGACGCCCAGCCCGTGCACGGCGCCACCTGCTGCGCGGGGGCAGCGGCACCGAGGTCGACGGGGGCCAGCGTCGGCGCAGGCCCGTTCGCCGCGGCGATCTCCCAGGCCCTTACCCCTTGGTAGTCGCCAACCGGCGTCGCTCCGGGGGCCCGATCGAACACGGCGGCACCGAAGGTCGACGACCAGAACGACCACGGCGTGCCATAGAACATGGGGTACTGCACGACGAACCTGATGTCGCCTCGTGCGAGCGCAGCGCGTTGGTCGCGCCCGAGGATGCCGCAGTCCAAGGGTCGCAGTACCCGCTGGCCCTCGACTGCCGCACGAGGTGTGTACGGCGAATAGCCGTTCGCATTGGGCCGCGGATCGAGCATCGACGCGTACATGTACGAGACGCCCGTGGTGTTCGCCGCATCAAAGACCGGCGTCGAGATCACGCCACCGTCACGTCCTTTGAGAAGCTCGTGCTGGGCCGACAGGCCATCGACCGACCAGGTGCCGAATCGCACCTCCTTCGCGTCGACGACGACGGCGATGGCGATTGCCGCAACGACCAGGGGTGCCGCGATGCGGCGCCAGGTCGTCGGCTGGCAGTCGAGGAACCACTGAGTCGCAAGAGCCGCGAGCAGGCCGAGCCCACAGGCGGCGATCGGCAGCGGCCGGGTGACCGATCGTGCAAAGCCGAGGAATGAGGTGTTCTCGTGGAGTTGGACGAAGAGATGCGTGTTGGTGCCGAGGGCGAAGAAGCCGATGGCGATGCCCCAGCCGACCCAGAACCACGTCAGCTTGCGACGCCATCCGGCCAGCAGGCCGAGGGGGATCGCCGCGAGGCCGATGACGCCGAGGTAGACGAAGTGCTCGCTCCCCACGGTCGCATCGCGGGTCCAGAAGCCGGTGCGGTTGGGTGAGTAGATCTGGGCCTCGATGAGCGGGCGCCCACCGGCCCAGAATGAGTCGGAGACCAGCCACCAGCGCACCACCACCACCACGGCGAACGCGACGGCGATGCCGGCGAGAATGATCAGCAACGGACGCTCGCGCAGCGGACGTATTCCGAGCCGCAGTAGCGCGTACGAAACGGTCACGAGGGTGGCGAAGAGCACGAAGTAGAGCTCCCCGGCCTGGACGATCGTCAGCAGTGCGGCGACGAACGCGATCGACCACCACGTCTGGGCTTTTCGCGAACCTGCCCGGGCGGCGCGCTCCACCGTCCACAGGGCCAATGGCACCAGGAAAACAAGCCAGGCGACGTAGTGCCCCTGAAGGCGGATGATCCGAGGAGGGAAGAACGCCACCACGAGCCCTCCGACCAACGCCGGCGCACGATCGAGGCCCGCCGCCCGCAGCCAGAGGTAGGTCGCCCCTCCGGCCAGGGGGAACGTCAGCAGCAGTACGACGTTGGAGGCGAACGGGATTCCGCCAACGGCCATGAGAGCGACGAAAATCGGCGAGAACGGCCATCCGAACTGGTTCGGGACCTGATCGACGACACCGCCGAACGAGAGCTGATCGGCGTAGGGGTTGGCGCCCTCACTGAGCTGGTGGATCGACGCCCACCAGTGGTAGATCAGCTCGAACGTATCGCCGTAGAAGAAGCCGTTACCGGGACCCCCGTCGAACCCGATGTACTCGGTGCCGATGTTGGTGACCGACGAGCCGATCACGACCGCTCCGAGCAGCGCGACGCCGAGCCAGAGGGCAGCCCAGACGGCCCATCCGCCGCGGCGTCCGATGAAACGAGTCAGACGTCGTTCGCGGGCGGCCGTCACAGGACGCAAACGCTAACGGGGTGCCGAGCCCTTCAGCCGCGTCAGATCCGAGTCGACCATCATGTTCACCAGGCCCTCGAAGTCGACCTTGGGTTCCCAGCCGAGTTTGGTCTTGGCCTTGGCGGGGTCTCCCACCAAGAGGTCAACCTCGGCGGGACGCACAAACGCCGGGTCAAGGACAACGTGTTTGTCGGGGTCGACCCCCGCCCGGGCAAACGCGAGTTGGACGAGCTTCTCGACGGTGTACGTCTCGCCGGTCGCGACGACGTAGTCGTCGGGGGCGTCCTGCTGCAGCATCAGCCACATGGCGCGCACGTAGTCGCCGGCAAAGCCCCAGTCGCGGCGGGCATCGAGGTTTCCGAGGCGTAGCTCGGTCGCCATCCCGAGGGCGATCCGGGCGACGCCGTCGGTGACCTTGCGGGTGACGAACTCCAGGCCCCGTCGGGGTGATTCGTGGTTGAAGAGGATCCCCGAGCAGCAGTACATGTCGTAGCTCTCGCGGTAATTCACGGTGATGTAGTGGCCGTACGCCTTTGCAACGCCGTACGGGCTACGCGGATAGAAAGGGGTCAGCTCGGTCTGGGGGGTCTCGCGCACCATCCCGTACATCTCGCTCGATGATGCCTGGTAGAAGCGGATCCTCGGGTTGACCTGGCGGATCGCCTCGAGCAGGCGCGTCACGCCGACGGCGGTGAACTCGGCGGTCAGCACCGGCTGGCTCCACGAGGTCGGCACGAACGACTGCGCCGCCAGGTTGTAGACCTCGTCGGGTTCAGCTTGCTGCAGGGCGGCGGTCAGCGACGGCTGGTCGAGGAGATCCCCCTGGACGAAGTGGATGCGCTCGCGGATGTGCTCGATGCGCTCATACGACTCGGTCGAGGAGCGGCGCAGCATGCCCCACACCTCGTAGCCCTCGTCGAGAAGAAGTTCGGCGAGGTACGAGCCGTCTTGGCCGGTGATTCCGGTGATGAGCGCTACAGGCACCTAAACCTCCTCGGCGACGCGGCCGCGCCACCATTCGAGCGTGTCGGAAAGAGTCGTACCCAGGGGAATCTCGGCGACCCAGCCAGTGTCGGCGGTGAGCGCCTGCGGGGTACCGTAGAGATCCGGCTGCTCCCCGCTGCGAACCAGATCGGCGTCGCTGGTGAGCGTCACGTCGACGGGCGAGATCTCCACCAGCATCTCCACCAGGTGAGATATCGGGACCGACGCCCCCGAGCACGCCAGGTACGGAATCTCGGGTTTGCCCCGCTCCATCAGAAGGGCATAGGCCCGCACGATGTCGCGCACATCGGTGAAGTCACGGCGCGTGGAGAGGTTGCCGAGCGTGATCTGCACCTCGCGCAGCCCGTCGCGTTCGGCGACGGCGAGCTGACGCGCCACACTCGGCACGACGAACCGCGCGTCTTGCCCCGGGCCGACGTGGTTGAAGGCGCGCACGCGGATCACCTCGACTCCGAAACCGGTGTGGTACTGGTAGGCGGCAAGATCCGCGGCGGCCTTCGAGGCGGCGTACGGCGACAGCGGGTTGAGCGGCGTGTGCGCATCCACCGGGAGGTCTTCGACGGGCACGCGCCCATAGACCTCGCCGCTGGTGACGGTCACGCAGCGCACCGGCCGTTCGGTCAGGCGGATCGCCTCGAGGATCGACAGCGTCCCGTCGAGGTTGACGCGCCACGTACCCAGCGGGTCGGCGAACGACCCCCCGACCGACGCGGCTCCCGCCAGATGAAAGACGCCGTCGGCGGCGCTGGAGGCGAGCATCTGCGTCATCGCGACCGGATCAGTCAGCTCGGCGGTGACCGTCGCGATGCCCTCGGGGATCGGCTCCGGCACGTTCGGCCGCAGGAGCCCGGTCACCTGGTGGCCGTCGGCCAGAAGGCGAGCACAGAGGTGGTGGCCGAC
>JANLSO010000105.1:0-11835 GCA_031362405.1 Thermoleophilia bacterium
GGAACGTCGGCGCGCATCCGCAGCTCGACCGAGCGCACCAGCCGCTCACGCGCCGCCGCAACAGCCTCGGCGTAGGCCATGTCGGGCTCGATCGCCACACGCGGGTTCCAGTAGCGGCGCTCGCGCTCGGCTCCATCGGCACGGGCCGTCAAAAGCGAGCCCGAGGGCAGCTGCGTGAGGTCGGTGAAGAACGTGTCGGTGCCCTTGTTGAGCGCCTTGTAGCCGTTGACCATGAAGCGAGACAGATGCGTGAGGTTCGGCCGCAGAGTCGCACCCGAAAGCGCAGCGATCGCCTTGGGCTCGGAGGCGAAGTAGAGACCCTCCGGGGTGCGCATCAGAAACAGGGGCTTTTCGCCGAAGCGGTCGCGGCACAGAGCCAGCTCGCCGGTGGCCTCGTCGTAGACCGCAAAGGCCCACATGCCCTCGAACCGGTCGAGGGCGTCCCAACCGAAGGTGTCGATCGCGCGGATCAGCACCTCGGTGTCAGAGCTCGTGGCCATCTGCTGCCCGCGGGCCTCGAGTTGAGCGCGCACCTCGAGGTAGTCGTACAGCTCGCCGTTGTAGGTGAGCCACTTCTGCCCGCAGCGAAACGGTTGGTTGGAGCGTGCGTCGAGGTCGATGATCGAAAGGCGTGTGTGGATCAGCGCGCAGTGGCCGCCGTCGGGTGTGGCGAACCGGCGGATGCCGAATGCATCGGGGCCGCGATGGTTCAGGCACCTCACCGCGGCCTCGAGGCGATGATCGTCGATCGCCACCCGACCGATGAAGCCGGCGATGCCGCACACCGCGGTTCAGGCCGCCAGGTCGTCGAGCTGGATCGACTCGCCGAACGCCACGGCGCGGGCGACGCGGCGACCGACAACCAGGTTCTCCTGGCCGGGCGCGAGACCGTCGCGCGGTCGCATCCAGGTGAGGTCTGCCGGCGTGATGCACTCGCCCGCCGCCAGCTCTCGCGCGGCGACGATCGACCGCCGGGCGGCCACCTGAAGGGGTTCTTCGGCCGGCCGAGGCGACTTGACCGGCGAACCGAGTGCTCGCTCGACCTGCCGCACGCGGCGAACCAGTTCGCGCATTTCATCCGGTTCGGCCGACAGTTGGTGATCGCGGAAATCCGACGTGTGGTGATCGAGCGTGAAGTGCTTTTCGATCATCACGGCACCCGCCGCGGCCGACATCACAGCGACCTCGACCCCGAGCGTGTGGTCGCTGTAACCGACGGGCAGCCCGAATCGGCCGGCCAACGTGAAGATGGCGCGCAGGTTGGCGTCTTCGGGTGCGACGGGGTAGGCGCTGGTGCACTGCAAGAGCGTGAGATCGGCGTGTTCTCCGCGGGCCGCGTGCACGATGCCGACCGCCCTGACCAGGTCGTTCATGTCCGCGAGACCCGTCGACAGGATCAGGGGTAGCGAGGTCGCCGCGGCGGCGGCCACGAGCGGGACGACATCGTTGTCGCCCGAGGCGATCTTGAGGGCGTCGACTTCCGGCACCAGCAGCTCGAGGCTCGGCATGTCAAAGGGCGTGGCCACCGCCGACATACCGAGCTCGCGAATGAGGCGAAGAAGCTCGACAGTCACCTCGGGCGCCAACTCGAACCCACGCATCCGCGTCAGGCGACCGGGGTCGGAGGGGCGCACGAACCAGTCGGCCCGAAAAACCTGCAGCTTGACGGCGTCGCATCCGGCCTCGGCGGCGGCCCGCACCATGGCGCGTGCGGAATCGGGGTTGCCCTCGTGGTTGTTGCCGATCTCGGCGAGGATCGCGATGCGATCGGTGGGAAGCGGGCGGGCGATGCTCATGCGTGGCGGTGCATCACGTAGCGGGTATCGCTGACGAGGAACCCGGCGCGTTCGTAGAGGCGAAGGGATGCCACGTTGGCCGCCTGAGTGCCGACCGCCAACGATGCGCATTCGGGACCGTGCCGGTCGATGAACACCTCGACAAGAGCCGCCCCCACTCCCCGGCCGCGGTGCGTGGCGTCGACGGCGACCAGGTCGATGACCCGCTCGGGCTCTTGCGCGTGGGTGGTTTCGATCACCGAGAGAAAACCGGCGGGCTCGGCGTCGATCATGGCGACGTGGGTCGCAACCCCGCGCGCGCCCGCGACGCAGTTGCGCGTCCACCGGCGCTTGACCTCGTCGGCATCGGCATCGTCGATGTACGGATCCAGGTGAAAGCGCGAGCGCTCGAAACCGCTGCCGCCGATCTCGACGACGGCGTCTGCGGTCTCAGCGGTCACATGCCGCATCTCGATGCCGTCGGGCGCGGGCACCGCCCCGACGCGCGGCATCCGACGCAGGGTGATGTTCACGTCGACCACCCGAAAGCCGAGGCGTGTGAGGTCGTCCACGCGGCGGGTGTCATTGCACGAGACGCGGGTGAACCACATACCCCGCGTCTGCGCCGCGATGTGGTGCTCGATGTCGTCGAGGATGGTTGGCTCGTCGACGCGGAAGACCGGCCGAGAAAGCGCACCACTGAGCCAGAGATCGTCAACGATCATTCGCCCGGCGGCCGTAGCTGACGGCCGGCTCGGCGGTGAGACGGCGGTACCAGTCGATGTACTCGCGCATGCCCTCGTCGATCGAATACTCGGGCTCGTAGCCGATCAACTCGCGGGCCCGTTCGACGCTCAGGGTTCCGCGGGTCGGCATGAATCGGTCGCGGGGCATGTCTTCGACGATCAGATCGGGAAACTCATCTCGCACGATCTCGACCATGTCCGCGATGCTGCGGGCCGATCCGTATGTGAGGTTGAAGGTCTGGTTGCGGGCACCGGGGTGCTCCATCACACGGATGAGGCCACCCACCAGGTCGCGCACGAAGGTGAAGTCGAGCCTGTCGGTGCCGCCGTCCCACACCTTGATCGGTTCTCCGGCGATCGCGTTCTCGATGAAGATCTGCCCGACGCGGCGGCTGACGCAGCGCGGGCCGTAGAGGGCGGAGGGCCGGACGATCGTGAACGGCATATCGAAGACCTGCTGGTACGCGATCACCATCTTCTCGCCGGCGAGCTTCAGCGCACCGTAGATGCCGATCGGGTTCAGCGGATGGTTTTCGTCGATGACCGGCGTCGCGAAGTTTCCGTAGACCATCGAGCTGCTCAGGTAGATGAAGTGCTCGAGCTTGTCGCGACACATGTCAAGCGCGTTCTCGAGCGTGCGCAGCGAGTGGTCGAACGTGCTGAAGGGGTCCTTGTTCGACCGATCAGCGTGCGCGACGGCGGCGGCATGAACAACCACCTGGGGCTCGATCTCGCTCATCAGATGACCCAGGGCATGGTAGTCGCGTGCGTCTTGCACGACCATCGGGATGTCGTGGGCTCGCAGCAGATCGAGTCGTTGCGCCAAGATGCGCATGTAGAGGTCGCGGTTCTGGCCGTAGCCTTCGCCCGACATCACGGCGATCAGGTTGTTCACCTGGAGGCTGTCGATCACCGTAACCTCGGCCCCGCGCTCTTTCAGCTCGAGGGCCAGGTTGTGGCCGATGAAGCCGGCACCGCCGATGATGGCGACACGTCGACCTTCGATCGGGATGAGGTTCATGAGAGCTCCAAGAGGATGCGGGCAACCGTGGTGCCGACCCGATCGGCATCTGCCGGAGAAACATGAGGGCCAACCGGTAACGCGATCGACGCGTCACTCAGTTCGGTGGCATTGGGGAACTGCGTGAGGTCGTCGGCGTACTTGTTGCGGTAGTAGCTCATCCTCGGCACGGGCTGTGGGTAGTAGATCGACGTGCCGATGCCGGCCTCGTTGAGCAGGGTGATTGCCCGGCCGCGCAGAGCGGCGAGCCGGCCCGCGAGCACGATGTTCATGCAGTAGTGGCTGTTGTTGCCGCGCGGATCGACGTTGTCGATGATCCGCACTCCTGGTACGTCAGCCAGAGCAACCGAGATACGGGCGAAGTTCGCCGAACGTCGCGCCAGATTCTCCTCGGCACGGCGTAGCTGCGCGCGACCCAGCGCCGCCTGAATCTCGCTCATGCGGTAGTTCAGACCGAGCGTCGGCACGTCGTACATACCGGGGATTGTGCGCTCGGAGTGCGATCGGTCGACGCCGAACGCCCGAAGTGCGCGAACGCGTTTTGCGACATCCTCGTGACGGGTGACGAACATGCCCCCCTCGGCCGTCGTGAGATGCTTGACCGGGTAGAAGCTGAAGGTGCCGGCGTCGCCGATAAGCCCGGTGTGGACACCATCGAAGCGGGCGCCGACCGAGAGCGCGCAATCCTCGACGATGCGAAGACCATGACGGTCGGCGAGAGACCGGATGGCGGTCATGTCGCACGGGATGCCAAGGTAGTGGACCAACCCGATTCCGCGCGTGCGCGGCGTGATCGCGGCGGCCAAGCGGTCGGCGGTGACGTTGCCGGTGGCCGGGTCGCAGTCGACAAACACCGGTCGGGCGCCGACCCACTCGACGGCGTGAGCCGTGGCGACATGTGTTTGCGCGGGCACGAGCACTTCGTCACCCGCACCGATGCCGCTCTCGAGCCACGCCAAGTGAAGAGCCGCCATGCACGAGGTCACCGTGATGCAATGGGCACCCCCGCCCATGAACGCCGCGAACTCCTCCTCGAAGGCCGTGCACTGGGGGCCATGGGTGAGGATGTGGCCATTCAGCACCTCGAGGACGGCCTGGCGCTCGTCGTCGGTGATCCACGGGCGACCGAACGCAACCGCCGGCTCGGTGCTCGTCGCGGTTGAGCTAGGCGTACTCGACATCGAACCACCCTTCATCTGTTCGACTGCGGTCGGCGGCGGCGCATGCCGCGATCACCGCCAGTTCATGATCACGACCCCGAAGCTCTGACGGACGCCCGAGACAGGCGTCGACGAACGGGGCGATCAGGGCCCCCTTGTCGGCAGGAAGAGGAGAAAACTCAAGCGGCCGGGACGGTCCGCCGGGATCGCGTTGAGTGAACATGCGCACGCCCGCGTCGTCGCTGATCATCGTGCCTTTGGTTCCATACACCCGCACGACGTGCTGGTGGCGGGTGACCGAGCCGAAGTTGGCGGTGATCCGCCCGACCATTCCTGACGCGTGTGTGAACGTCGCGGCAACGAAGTCGTCGCCGGGATAATCGGTCTCGCGCACGCAGATGTCCGAGCCGGTCGCGACGACCCGCTCGGGCCGCTCGCCGGTGATGTCGATCATCAGATCGACGAGGTGAATCGCCCCGCCGACGAACGGCGAGTACTCGACGTCGTGACCGCGCCACCCGTCGGTGATCTTGGCAAGGCGCCCGTAGAGGTACTCGCCGTCGAAGGCGTAGACCTGCCCGAGGGCGCCCGATGCGACGAGCCGCCGCATCTCGACGAATGCCGCGGCGGTACGCAGCACGAGGTTCGAGGCGATGACGACCTCGGGTCGAGCCACGGCGACCGCTTGTAGCGCGCGCATTTGGGCGACCCCGATGCACAGCGGCTTCTCGACGAAAACGTGGCGGCCGCGGACGACCGCGGCGTACGTCTGCGAGAAATGATCGGCGTCGAAGGATGCGATCGAGACGGCGTCGAGGTCGGCGCGGTCGATCATCGTCTTGGCGTCGCGGTAGACCTCGGTGCCGGGGTGGGCGTCTGCGGCCTGATGCGCCCGGTCGGAGTCGAGATCGCAGATCGCGGCCACGCGGCACTCGGGGTGCGAGGCGTACGCGGCGAGATGGCGGGCTCCTACGCCCAAACCGATGACACCGACCACGAGCGGTCGCGCGATCACGGCACCGTGCGGGCGAGCTCCAGAACCTCGTTCAGTGAGTACTGCCAATGGGGACGGTCCATCCGCTCGACGACTGCTGCGATGCGGATCAGGTCATCGGCCGTGTCGACCGCAAGATGAGGCTCGGTGCACACTTCTTTACGCACGAGCCTTTCGATCCGGAAATGCTCCGCGTGTGCGTAGAGGGCACGCGTCACGTGCTCTCGGTCAGCGCAATCGGTCATGAAGGCCCGGGCTCGGGCAAACGCGATCGTCGTTACCGCCTCCACCGATTGACCGGGAGGGTACGTGCGTGGCTCCACGTTCGTGACCATGTCGCAGTCGCCCTTCTTGATTCGCGCCGCGGCGGCGTCGACAAGAGCCGGGTCGAGCAAGGGGCTGTCGGCACACACGCGCACAAAGGCATCCAGGCCGTGAGAACGCGCTGCCCCGGCGAATCGCGCAGCGACGTCCTCGAGCGGGCCGCGAAAGACATCCGTCGACTCGTCGATGCAGAACTGCGCGATCGCGTCGTCGTCGGGTCGGTCACTCGTGGCGACGATGATCGCGTCAATCGCACGGCACCGCGTCAGCCGATCGATCAGCATCCCGATCAGGGGACGACCCGAGACCGGCGTCAGCACCTTCCCAGGAAGACGCGTCGAACTCATCCGCGCCTGAACGATCACTCCGATACGCACCGCGGCAGGGTAGCCGCCGCGGACGGACACGCGAAGTGACGTAAAGAGAATCGCGATATAGGGTTCGTGCGACAGCCGACGACAAGGGGCCTTCGGTAATGCAGAACTCCCCACCGCCCACGCCGGGCAATCTGCCCGAAGGGGTCGAGGGCGCGCTCTCGTTCCCGTTTTTCGCCGCTCTGCTCGATCGCCGTAGCCGTCGGGTCGGGCTGGGCATGGCGACCGGCGATGAAAGCGCGGGGTACGCGAGCCCGTACGAGTCGGTGCCGCTCTCGGAGGTTGAGGAGGCGTTGCTCGTCACCGCCGCGACCGGCGTCACGGGCATCGCCCTGGGTGATTTGGCCCACCCGGACGGTCTCGGAGCGCTCGTGCGTTGGACGAGTCGAGCGTTCCCCTCCCCCTGCAACAACCAGGGCACCGAGCTGTTTCTCACGAACGACGACGGGACGTTCTTCGTCGATATCCCTGCGCTCGCGCCTGATCCCGAAGAGATCGCCGCCGGATCCGCCGGCGACCACGAGGCACAGCTCGGGCGGATGGTCGACCTCTATCGGCGTGCCCGGGTGCGAATCGGCGACGGCCGCGCCGACTTTCCGACCGGCCCACCGGGACTGTTCGCCTTCAACTCGTGGAACGCCAACCAGCCGGGCACGACACTCTTTGTTCCCGTGACCGATATGACGGTCGAATACCTCAACGTTCTTTTCGTCTACCTCGATCAGACCCAGCGGGTGACGCTCGTCGACGAGACGAACGGCCGACGACCCGCCGGGCTCGAGCGGTGGATGAACAGTGGGCGCCTCGATGCGGACCGCCAGATGGGGATCGTCCAGTTCGAGCAGCGCCTTCTCGGGATCAAGGCCACCGAGGCGGCCTTCATGACCCAGAACATGGCGCTCGCCCAGCAGTGCCTTGGCCTTGGGGGGTTCACGTACAGCGCCTACAACTCGCAATGGGTGCTTGGCGGGATGGACAACGTCGGTCTCGGTTTCCGCTTTTCCACCTCGAAGGCCGGCGAGCGCGTTCCGATCGGTCGCGACGGCCTCTATGAGGCTTTCGTGCCCGACTACCACGGAGACACCGATGGCGCCGTCGATGCGTTCTTGACGCACAAGTACGCGGCGCACCATCCCTCCGCACAAAAGGCCTTCACCCAACCGGAGAGGGTGATGGCCGCTGTCACGCGCCCCGACGACGAAACGATCGAATTGGTGAAGGCCTACGTGCGTTACGTCCACGAGACATTCGGTCGCTTCCCGGCCTACCTCGACCCGATGTACATGCGCATCGTCTCCCAGGCACATCACGTCGACCCCGGCTACTACGCCGAGCATCACCTCGCGGGGGCGCTGCCCCCGCAGCACCTCGAGCATTTTCGCCGCTGGCACCCAGAGCTCTGCGGAGCCGACGGCCTTCCCCCGCACGCCCACTGAAAGCCGGAGCCCGATGCACGTCGAACCGCTCTACCGAATGACGTTCACCTACCCCGAGAGCTGGGGCGGGGTGATCAGCGGTGAGAAGGGTTCCGAGGGCCACTACTACTTCATCGCCGAGGGTCGCGCCGAGGGCGGCATTTCCGGGCGCCTGCGTGGCGCGAACCATCCCCGGGCCCGCATCGACGGCAACGCCCTCCCGGATTTCCAGGGCGCGATCGAAACCGACGACGGCGCGCACGTCCTCTTCGACCTGCGCGGCTATGCCCGCCCGTACCCCGAGGGGCGCCGCCAGATCGTGGTGAGTGGAACCCACACCAGCCCCGACGACCGCTACGCCTGGGTCAACGACGTGATCTTCGTCGGCACCGGCGAGATCCGCCCCCGAACCGGCGGCGGCCCGCGTGAAGTCCACGGCCACGCCGTCGACTTCGTGATCGACATCGGCCAACTGATCTGGGACCCCATCGACTAAGAGCCGGGGGTGAGTCCGGTGTCTGAGACTGCACAGATCGGTGCCAACATGCACAGATCTGTGCATGGCATCGCGACGGGTGTCGGGCCTTGGGCGGGTCGTCGTTGCGATCATTGGCGCAACCACGATGAAGGAGTGCCCGCCCGTGAGCGCGATCAAGATCGGTGTGCAGTTGCATCCACAGCATTGCTCGATCGATCACCTGAGGACTGCGTGGAAGAACGCCGACGCCCTCGGCCTCGACAGCATTTGGGTCTGGGACCACTTCTACCCGCTCTACGGCGATCCCGATGGCCCTCACTTCGAGGGGTGGTCTCTACTCGCCGCAATGGCGTGCGAGACAACGACCCCACACATCGGGGTGATGGTGACGTGCAACTCGTACCGCAACCCGGATCTCCTGGCTGACATGGCCCGCACCATCGACCACCTCTCGGGTGGGCGGGTGTACCTTGGCATCGGCTCGGGCTGGAACGAGCGCGACTACACCGAGTTTCAGTACCCGTTCGGAACGCCGAAGAGCCGCCTCGACGACTTCGAGACGAACCTGGCGAGGATCACCGCGCGCCTGGCGAAGCTCACCCCGCAACCGCTCGGAGCCATGCCGATCCTCATCGGGGCCGGAAAGCCCCGCGGCCTGCGCCTCACCGCGAAATACGCCGACGCCTGGAATTGGTTCGGAAGCCACGATGAGTGGGGACGCTGCAGCCGCGCACTGGATGCGGCGTGCACGAAGGAGGGTCGCGACCCGGCCGAGATCGAGCGCACCGTCATCTTCAACAGCGTCGAGGAGATGTCCGGGTGGCGCGGGTACGTTGATCACGGCGCGACGCACCTGATCCTCGGCCTCGGAGCACCGTTCGACTTCGCCCCCATTGAGAAGCTAAGTGCGGAGGTCCGCGCGTGAGACGGTATCGTCCGCAGCCCGAATGACCACGCGCGCCCACATACCCTGAACGCCCTCTTTTCGATCAGCATCGCGGCGCTGCTGCTGGGCCTCGCCGTCTGGGGGGTCGGCCGGTCGCTTGCCGGCCGTTCTCTGGATCGGCCGTTTGTCATCGCCGCGCTCGTGGCGGAGTTCGAGCTGCTCGTTCAGGCCGCCATCGCGGCCGTCGTGGTGATCGGAGGCCATGCGACGGAGTCGCTGCCGGAGTTCATCGGGTACGCGATCTCCTCGGTGATACTGATTCCGGTGACCCTCGAGCGGGCGCGCGGGATGGATCCGAGCCGCTGGGATCCGGCGATCGTCGGAGCGGTCTGCTTCGCCCTCGCGGTTGCCGTGTTGCGGCTGCTGTCGCTCTGGGAGCCGTCATGACGGCGAAGCGGGTCCGAAGCGACGGCCTGGGCCGTCTGCTGCTCACCATCTACGGGCTCTTCGCCCTGGCGGCGGGCGCCCGATCGGCCGTTCAGATCGCGACCAAGTTCGGAACGCCCCGCTCGCCTACCTCCTATCGGCGCTGGCCGCCGTGGTCTACCTTGTCGTCGCGATCTGCCTGAGTCGGCCGTCGGCCCTTTCGTGGCGAACCGCGGTGATGGCCCTCGCGATCGAACTGGCTGGGGTGCTGATCGTCGGCACCGCAAGCATCGTTTTCTCCGACAGCTTCCCCGACGCAACCGTGTGGTCCGACTACGGCATCGGCTATGGGTTCATCCCTCTCGTGCTCCCGATCGCCGGCCTCGCCTGGCTCCTGCGCGCTGGCACACGCCACGACTTCTCCACCGTGGCGGGCTCACCGACTAAGGCCGGGTGAGTCGGCTGCCGAGGGATGTCCCATGGCGACGGCGCGCACTTCACTCAGGGACCCTTCGGTCGCCGACGACGAGTTCGGGATCATCGGCCTCACCGAAGATCTCTGTGCCTACCGTTCAGGTGTTGTCGCCGCGGAGAACGCCGCGCTGTTCGCGCGGATTGGTGAGGAGCTACCGCTCACCCTGCGGACGTTCGCCTCAGGCGATGAACACCTTGGTTGGCGGGTTCCGCCCCGCTGCGACGTCCTGGAGGCGGTGGTCGAGCGCGACGGCGAGGTGGTCCTCGACGGAGCTGAGCATCCGCTCGTCGTCGCTCAGGGATGCCGATCGTTCGAGGGCGAGATCGACCTCGACCAACTCCGTGCCCATCTGGTCACGAACCCCGATGAGCCCGATGCCTACGTCTTCCACTGCCAGTGGCAGTACCGCCCGTGGCAGGCCGACTGGGCCCTGTCGATGCCCTACTCCCGCTACGAAAAGCTCCGACCGGGCCGCTACAACGTGCGCGTACGCACACGGCACGTCGCCGACGAAATGCTGGTCGGGGAGTACGTCCACGAAGGCGAGGACCCCCGAGAGTTCGTCTTCAACAGCCATACGTGCCATCCGGGCCAGGCCAACGACGGGTTGGTCGGGATCGCGTCGCTCATCCGACTATTCCAGTCTCTCCAGGGCCGACGGACGCGTTTCAGCTATCGACTCGTACTCGCGCCCGAGCACATCGGAACGGTCTTCCTGCTGCGCGACACCGCGCCCGAGGTGATCGAACGGATGCTCGGGGGGATCTTCGTCGAGATGACGGGGGTCCCGGCGCCCCTGGTCGTGACCTCGAGCTTTCGCGGTGGGCAGGCGATCGATCGCGCCGTCTGCCATGCGGCACGCAGCGCGCCCGGCGGTGCCGAGATCACCGGGTGGCGCCTTGGTGCCGGCAACGACGAGACGGTCTGGGAGGCCCCCGGTTACGAGGTCCCCTTCGTCGAGTTGACGCGACGGCTGAGCACCTTTGCGCCGTACCCCGAGTACCACTCGAGCCGCGACGTTCCCGGGCGGCTTGATGTCGGACACGTCAACGACGCGTATCGCGCGCTGGTCGAGACCGTCGATGTACTCGAACGCGATTGCACCGCGCACCGTCGATTCACCGGCCTCATCTGCCTGTCGAACCCGGAGGTCGATCTCTTTCCCGCGCGACCCGATCCGAGCATCGACACCGAGATCGACGAAGTCGCGCTTCGTTGGGGCAGATTGGTCGATCACATCCTGCGCTGGATGGACGGCTCGATGACGGCGTGCCAGATGGCCGACGAGGTTGGACTGCCCTTCGCCGCGGTGCGCGACTACCTCGACCGGTTCTCCGCTGCGGGTCTCGCCCGGTTGGAGCCCGCGCCCGTCGTCCGGGTGCCGATCTCGACGATGGACGAGTGAACGTCGAGGGCCCGCCGAAGCGGGCCCTCGCGTACTCAACTTCTCAGGTGGATCTACCGCAGCAGTGAGAGCACCGACTGCGGGGCCTGGTTGGCCTGAGCCAACATGGCCATGCCGCTCTGCTGGAGGATCTGGTTCTTGGTGAACCCGATCATCTCGTAGGCCATGTCCGCGTCACGGATCCGCGACTCAGAGGCCTGCAGGTTCTCGGCCGAGACGCCGAGACGGCTGATGGTGAGCTCCAGACGGTTCTGGATGGCACCCATGTTGGCGCGCTGGGTGGTCACCGTCGAGATCGCGGCGTCAAGCGACGCGATCGCGGCCGACGCCGAAGCGGCGGTCGAAACGGCCAGACC
>JANLSO010000106.1:0-13268 GCA_031362405.1 Thermoleophilia bacterium
ACTGCTCGTGGCCGGGTGTGTCGGCGACGATGAACTTGCGCCGCTCGGTCGAAAAGAACCGGTAGGCGACGTCGATCGTGATGCCCTGCTCGCGCTCGGCGGTGAGCCCGTCGAGCAAGAGGGCGAAGTCGAGCTCGCCGCCCTGGGTTCCGACCCGCTTGGAGTCGGCCTCCAAGGCCGCCAGGTGGTCGTCGAATACCATCTGCGCCTCGTAGAGCAGGCGCCCGATCAGAGTCGACTTGCCGTCGTCGACGCTGCCGCAGGCGATGAAACGCAGCAGGCTCTTGTGCTGATGCTGCAGCAGGTACTCGTTGATATCGGTCGCGATGAGGTCGGAGGTGTGGGCCATCAGAAGTAGCCCTCGGCCTTCTTCTTCTCCATCGAGCCGTCTTGGTCGTGGTCGATCGAGCGGCCCTCACGCTCGGAGGACGTCGTCAGCAACATCTCCTGGATGATCTGCGTAAGCGTCGCGGCGGTGCTCTCGACCGCGCCGGTCAGCGGGTAGCAGCCGAGTGTACGGAACCTCACGCTGCGCATCTGCGGTTCCTCCCCCGGGTGCAGCGGCATGCGATCGTCGTCGACCATGATCAGCGTTCCGTCGCGCTCGACCACCGGGCGCGGGGCCGAGAAGTACAGCGGCACGATCGGGATCTGCTCGAGCCAGATGTACTGCCAGATGTCGAGTTCGGTCCAGTTCGACAGCGGGAACACGCGGACACTCTCACCCGGGTTGCGCCGGGCGTTGTAAAGGCGCCACAGCTCGGGGCGCTGGCGCTTGGGGTCCCACTGGTGCTGCGGGGAACGCATCGAGAAAACCCGCTCTTTGGCGCGCGATTTCTCCTCGTCGCGCCGGGCACCGCCAAAGGCCAGGTCGAACTTGTGCAGGTCGAGTACCTGCTTCAAGCCTTGGGTCTTCCACATGTCGGTGTGCAGCGACGAGCCGTGGTCGAACGGGTTGATGCCCTTCTCGATGCACTCCGGGTTCGAGTAAACAATCAGGTTGAGGCCGAGCTCCTTCGCGGTGTGCTCCCGGAACGCGATCATCTCGCGGAACTTCCACGTCGTGTCGACGTGCAGCAGGGGGAACGGCAGCGCGGCAGGGTGGAAGGCCTTTCGGGCCAGATGCAGCATCACCGAGCTGTCTTTGCCGATCGAGTAGAGCATCACCGGCCGCTCCGACTCGGCGACGGCCTCGCGCATGATGTGGATGCTCTCGGCCTCAAGGCGCTGGAGGTGCGTGAGCCGATCGTTCTGCAGATCCGTTGTCACTCTTCAGATACCCGCGCCGTCGACGTTGGGACGCATGGTCGAGATCAGCGTGTCCGCGCGCAGGCCCAAACGCAGTGTCTCCAGCGGGATCACCTCGTCGGGCGGGATGTTGCCGAGATTCACGTTCGGCCCGAAGGTGGTAATGAACCAGACCTGCTGGGCCTTTTGGGGCGCCTCGAACAGCAGCTGGTTCGGGTCGATGGCGTGGACGATCTCGTCGATGAGGCCCATCCGCACCTCGCCGCTGCCGCGATAGATGCCGGCGGTTCCGCTCTCGCGCGACTCGGTGATCACCTTCCACGCCCCGGCACGAAGCTCGGCCTCGATCATGTTCACCCACCGGTACGGGGCGATGACCGTCTCGAGATCCTTCGAGCCGACCTCACTCAGAACCACGTAGTCCTGAGAGAGCTGATGGATGTACTCGAGCTTGGTGTCGTGGTTGAGCGAGATCGTGCCGTCGGACACCTCGATGTGTTCCAGCCCGAGCTGATCGACCCAGCGGCGGTAGTCGTCGAGCTTTTGCTGGGTGAAACAGACCTCCCAAAAGGTGCCTCCGAGGACCACGGGAATCCCGGCCGAGCGAAGCATGGCGAGCTTTTCACGCAGGATCGGGGTGACGTAGGCCGTCCCCCACCCAAGCTTGACGATGTCGATCATGTCGGAGGAGACCTCGAGCATGTCCTCGACTTGGCGCAGCGACATGCCCTTGTCCATGACGTGCGTGATGCCCGCCTGGCGTGGCTTCGGGGGCCGCCCCGGGATCGACAGGAACTCGGGCGCCTCACCGGCGACCGGCGGACGGGCGACGGTGCGGTCCATCGGCGTGGCGTCTTTGTACTGCTGCGTCATGACGATCCCTTTCGCGCCCCGGCGAGCTCAGCCGCGCGGGTTCCGGCGGTGCGTCCGAAAACCACCGTGTCGAGGAGAGAGTTTCCCATCAACCGGTTGGTCCCGTGCACGCCGCCGGCGATCTCCCCCGCCGCAAGAATTCCGGGAAGCGTGGTCTCGGCCTGCTCGGTGATTACCACACCCCCGTTGCGGTAGTGCAGAACCGGATAGACGAGTACACGTTCTCGGGTGATGTCGACGCCCGCCTTGGCATAGCGGTTGTGTACGTAGCCGAGCCGTTCGGCGGTGAATCCGGCCCCGTTTTCGCGGTCGATCGCCGCGGTATCGAGCCAGACGCCAGTCATGCCGTTGGCCGCGACGACGCCGCGCCCCTCCTCCACGATCCGGATGATGGCCTCGGCCACGACATCGCGGGGAGCCAACTCGTCGACAAACCGCTCGCCCTCGGCATCGTGCAGCGTCGCGCCGTAGCTGCGGGTCGTCTCGGGGAGCGCATAGCCGGCAAGGCTCTCGGGCCAGACCGAGCCGGTCGGATGCCGCTGCCACGAATCGAGATCCGTCGTCTCGGCGCCGAGGGCGATCGCCAGCTCCAGCACCTCGGGGGTCGCGTCGGGATGGTTCGTGCTGCCCACGCCGAGCCGATCGGCCTCCCCCCGCAGGCCCCCGCCCGCGGCGAGCACGACGGCGCGCGCACTGATGGTGCGGTGCTCGTCATCGGCGACGGTGGCCGTCCAGGTGTCTCCAACGGGGGCCAGCTCGCGAAGCCTGGTGCTCTGCCAGATCTCGGCCCCCGATCCGCGGACGGCCGCGCGCAGCGCCTTCACCATCTCGGCACCCGTGCGCTCTCCAGCCTGCAGCAGACGCGGTCGGCTGGCCCCACCGCAGCGCAGGATTCGCAGGGCCCCCTCGTCGCGACTGAACCCGACGCCGATCTCGGTGAGCCAGGCGATGGCGTCGGGCCCACCGGCCGTGAGCCGCCGCACGAGCTCGGGGCGGCCGTCGTTGTGACCGGCGGCGAAAGTGTCGTCGTAGTGAGAATCGATCGAATCGTGCTCACCCACGGCCGCCTGGATTCCACCTTGAGCGCGGCCCGTATTCGAGGCCCCCAGCGCCGACTTGGTGATGACAAGGGCCGACGCTCCTGCATCGCGCGCGGCGATGGCGGCGCTCATCCCCGCACCCCCCGAGCCGACCACCAAAACGTCGACCTGAGTGTGAGAGGATCGCGGCACGGAAGAGATTCTACCCGACCATCCATCGATGGTGGCCATAACACTTACTTATATACCGAGCCCCGAATTGGTCGGACGCATCCCCACGGCCCTGGGCTACCGGCGGTCGCGTACCACCAGGTTCACGACGAGCGGTTTACCGAGAATCGGGCGGCTCGCCGGATCGTCGTCAGCAACCTCCACCTGCCCGGAGTTGCGGCCGGTGTGATGCCGGATACCGCAAAGATCTGGACCAGAGGCCCGATCGGCGCAGATCACGCGCCGGCATGCCCACCACCCCGCGGATCACCAGGTTCCGCGGCGACGATCGACGGACGCACGGCCGAGGTTCGCGGACGTGTGTGGGTGCCACATCAATCTGCGGCACGGTGATGGGAGCGATCGCGGGAAGACCCGCCGTCCTGAGATGGCCGTCGAGGATGACGACCGCTCCACGCCGACTGCGGGTCTTCAGCCGCACTACCGCGACAGTCGCCGCTGCTTTTCCGGCGGGAATGGCAAACCGCAGGGTTGCGCCCAGTTCGTCGCGACGACGCGCAGATCCAGATATGAGGCCTCGCCCACCACGACAGGTGCAGGCAGCGCAATATCGAGACGTCGATTCGGGGCTGTCCAGTTGGCCACAATGCCCGCCGTCGCGAGCGTCTTGTCGTCGTATGGCGGGGGAAGGTCGTGCGGCGAGCCGGTGCGAAAACACCCGGGCGGGCGTGGGCCGACGCGGGGTTGGCAGGTGGGAGCCGCGATGCGGTTAGGCCGCGTCGCGCAGACCGAATCGTCGACACCCCTCCCGGCGGGGTGGCCGGCATCCACTCGCTGTTAAAGGCGTTGTGATTGCCGCCAACGATCAGGACCGTCGAACGCAGAGCTGTATCACCAAGGGCCGACGTCGCGGCCACGGTCGATGTAGAGCTGCCCTTCAAGGTCGCTCACATCGCCGTCGCAGGTCGATAGCAGCACCGCGGGCGGGATGCCCAGTACCGGCTGATACACGAAGGCGGTCGGCGCGAGGAGGCAAGACCGCGCACTTTCCATGGCGCACCGCTTGCTCGGGTCGTCGCGGGGCGCACGACGCCCTCGCCACCCCGGGAATGGCCCACCAGGATCGTGCGTTGCAGATCGACGCGAACGATCATGTCGGCAAATGGCGCACCACCGGCCGTCGCCCACGCCCCACAGCCGCAGGTGATGGTCAACCAGGGCTGCTCGGGCATCAGCGCCACCACCAAGGAGGTCGACACGACGACATTGCCCTGCGATGCCAGGACCCCTGCCATATCCCGGTAGCCGTTCTCGCTGGGGACGGGCCGGAACCGAGGCGACACGGCCACCCGCCGGTCTCGTCCTTGCCGCGGTAACGCGTGGCGTGACGACCGTGCAGGATGAGCACAAGCGGCCGCGCACCCGGCGCGTCAACCGGGTACACGACGTCGCCCACACCCTCGGAGCGAGGGCGTAAACCGACCGCCGCGTCGTCACGCCCGTCGCGACCGGTGGCAACGGCGTACGGGCCGACACGCCCGGGATCGTCCACGACCGGTTGGCCGACGGGAACGCCCGGGATGATCGCCGGTGCCCGCTTCGCCGCATCGACAATTGGTGCCACGTTGCCGTCGAGAGCGAGCGCGCGGCCGTTGCCGCGCGGAGAGCCCACACCGCGTCCGAGAAACGGAGATGGCGGCCGCGCATCGGTGAGAGGAAGCGCTCGAGAAACATGGCGGGGACGATTCCCCGCCGGGCGTAGGGGGCACCGATGCCTGTGTGTCGGCAGCATTCGCCAGAGACGACACGCCAAGCGCGACGGCAATCGCGAAGGAGACTACTGACGAGCCCCGCCGTGCTCCCCACTTCGTTGGGCAGCAGCGCGCGCGTCACACCATCCGGCGTTGCACGGCCCAGCGGGTCAGCTCATTCCGGTTCGAGAGCTGGAGCTTTCGCAGCACGTTCGACACGTGGGTTTCGACGGTCTTGGCGGAGATGAAGAGCTTCGCCCCGACCTCCTTGTAGGTGTATCCACGCGCGATCAGCAGCAGCACATCGCCCTCCCGGGGTGTCAGCTGATCGAGTTCCGGGTCGCTCGCCGAGGCCTCTGCGCCCGAGAAGGCATCCAAGACGAAGCCGGCCAACCAGGGCGAGAACACCGCGTCACCAGCGGCGATCCGGTGGATGGCGTCGATCAGGTCGGGCGGAGCAATGGTCTTTGTCACGTATCCACGGGCCCCGGCCCGGATGACGGCCAGGACGTCCTCGGGAGCATCCGACACCGACAGCGCCAAGAAGCGCACCGCAGGCCGTTCGGCATGAACCGGCCCGATCACGGCCTGGCCGCCGCCATCGGGCAGGTGGACGTCGAGCAGCACCACATCGGGATCGAGCGTACGGATGAGGGGGATGGCGGCCTCGACGGTTCCCGCCTCACCGAGCACGTCGATCGAGGCGTCGAGTCCGGCGCGCAGACCGGCGCGAAAGATCTCGTGATCATCGACGAGGACGATCCGGCGGACGGGCCTGCTCATGGGGCGGAGTCTCGCGGAACCGACATCTCGATGTCGGTTCCCTCGCCGGGCCGAGTGTCGATCGCCACACGACCGTCGGCGCGCGCCAGGCGCCCGGTGATCGAATCGCGCAGTCCGGCGCGGTCCAGCGGGACGGCGCCGGGGTCGAAACCCACGCCGCGATCGCGCACGAAGACCGTCACTCGGTCGCCGGCGACACGCACCAAGACGCTGATCTCTGACACCCCGGCGTGCTTGGCCGCGTTGATGATCGCCTCGCGGGTGGCGTCGACCAGCGCCTCCAGTCGGGACTCCATCGGAATATCGCCGGGCTGGACCAGGTCGACCGTGACGCCGTACGACTCTTCCACCGCAGAGACCGCCTCGCGCAAGGCGCTACCGAGCGTGGTGGCGGCGGCCGGGTCGTCACCGCCGTAGAGCCACGCGCGCAGCTCGCGGTCTTGGCGGCGCGCGAGCACGCGGGCCCTCTCCCCGTCGGGCTCACGCTGGATCAACGCCAGGGTCTGTAGTACCGAGTCATGCAGGCGGGACGCGACCCGCTCGCGCTCCTCGCTGGTGATGCGCTCTCGGCGCTCAGCGTCGGCCTCGGCGCGCGCGCGACGGATGCTGGGGGTCACCAGCAGGCCGATGCCGGCGGCGACGGTGCCGGCGGCCAGCGCAGCGGCGACCGCCGGGCCGATGCCGCCGAATTGTCGCAGCGCTAAGGCCGCGCCGACGGCCACCAACAGCACGCCGCCGATCGCGCGGACTCCTCCGAAGAGCGATCCCCACGCTTCGCCCACGCGCACCTCCCCGCCGACCGAACGCCAGATCAGCGCGGCGCCCGCCCCGACGACGACCACCGCCCAGATCAGCGCGTCGGGGAGCACCAGGCCGGTGACGTCGGCGAGCGACAGGAACCCCGACGCAACGGCAAGCGCCCCGACGGCCATGGGAATCCGCTGGCTACGCGGGGGCGACGCCGCGCCCGCGGCCGCGGGCATCCCCGCCGCCGCGATCACGTACGCGACGATACCGAGACCCCCGGCGAAGATCGCGATCAGGAAGGCGATCCGAACGACTGCCGTATCGATGCCGAATGCCGCACCGATCCCGGCACAGACCCCGAAGAGCACCTGCTCTGCGGGGGCCCGCTCGACGCGCACTCCCGCTGAGGCGGCGCGCGCGCCCGATGGCGGGCTACTGGTCAATCACGCTCACGTTGGCCGAGCCATGGGCGACATCGGCGTCGATGCGCAGCGTGCGCTTCGGGGTCGTCCCGGCCTGTTGGTTGATGTAGGTCGTATCACCGAGGGAGGTCTCGCCGACCGATACGACACGGACGCCCGGCGGCACGTTGACCTTCAGTTCGCCGATGCCTAGCCGTGCGCGCAGGGTCGATACGCCGAGCGGGAGGGCCTCGCGCGACACGTCAAGAACAAAGGAGCCCGTTCCGAACCGGTACTCGTACGAGAAGTCGGAGGGAGAAACCAGATACGACCGTTGTTCGCCCACCCCGTCTCCGAGGTGGTCTCCGACGGCCGCGGCGCCAAGAGCCCCGAAGGTCAGGAGCACCGCGAGCACGACGAGCGTCCCCGTACCGCGGCGCTTTGCGAATGCCACCGCGCCGATGGTCAGCGCAAGGGCGCCGGCCCCGAAGCCGATGGCGAGCCCACGCCCGCTGACCTCGAACGCTCCGGCCGCGTGCAGGATCGTCGCCAAGGTGGCGACGCCAACGATCGCAGCGAAGCCGTAGAGGGCGATGGAACGCTCGCGCGGACCGGGTCGAGGCGAGGGCAGGGTGATCGGCGCCGTCACCGCCGAACGGGGATACGGCAGCTCCCTGGTGCGTTGCGTCACACCGGTCGAGCCCGACACGTGGCTCAGCGGAGCGAGCGGCTGTTCGCGGTGGCGCTGGTGCTGCACGACCAGCAAAACGATTCCGGCGCCGAGCAGGACCAGCCAGCCCGTGCCTCCGATGAGCGATGTGGCCTCGACACCGACCCCCACGCTGATGAGGGCGGCGGCGATCAGCGCCCAGCCGAAGAACGTCTCGCGGCCGTCGGCGGGCTGCCCGCCCAGAAGTGCGCGCCCGTCGTCGCGTGGAACGGCGACGGCCAGCCCCGCATAGGCGATCAGCGCGAACGGTGGCAGCGCGATGAGCACCGCGAGCGCAATGGCCCGCACCAACAACGCGGGCGCGCCGAATACATCAGCGATCCCCGCACACACCCCGACGACGATGCGGTCGTCGCTGCGTCGTCGAAACCGGGAGCTCGCAACAGCGCGTGGCCCCGGAGCCGGTGGGTGGGAGGTGTCAACGGGCATGGTGGATCCTTTCGCAGAAGCTTGGCACAGGCCGATGCAGCGTCACGACACGGGTTGCACATGTCGATCGGGAGACACCCGGAGTCGACCCTGAACTCACCCTCGGGGAATTGGGGGCCGCAATCGGGGGTCGTAGAGGGAGACCGCCCAATGGCGCGACACCCCGCGCAGGTCGAGACTCGAAAGTGTCCGAACCACCGCACCCGGGAGCCTCCCGAAATGACTCGTCTGCACCTTGCCAAAACACCCGGCGACGGCCCGTTCGCGGCGCGCCCGGCGCTTCACGCACGCATCGTCCAGCAGCACCTGGCGGCCCTCGGCCTGATCCAATGGGGCGAGGTCAGCGGACGGTTCGACGCGGTCACCGAGGCCGCCGTTGCACGGTTCCAGGCGAGATCGAGTCTCCCGGTCGATGGCGTCGCCGGTGGCCGCACCAGCGATCGGCTGCTCGGGGTCGGGTCGGTCATGGACGCGGCGTAAACGAGCCGCGGGTAACGTGCCCTTCGCGCGGGGGGTCTTCTCCGATGCACCCGTCGAAAGGCACACCATGCGTCGTGGTCTTCTCATCGTTCCCATGCTGCTCGCCGCCGTACCGATGAGCGGTCTGGCCACGGGCCCGACCACCGAACCCGTCGACACGGTCACCGTCCTGGGCGATTTGCTCCCGAACGTGGTTGCCGATAGTGGTGTCCCGGTGCGGATTCCCGACACGTTGCCCATCGACGCGACCCTCGAGAACCTGTTCGCCACCGGCGCGGGGCGCCGACGCGGCTATGACTTCGGGATCGCCGGTGCGCCCGACTGCGGCGGCGCGAACGCGTGCACCTACGGCTACCTCAGCGCCCGCTTGGGCGCCCGGCTCGGCGACAGGCCGAACGTCACCTTGACGGGTGGCATCCGCGGCGTCTTTCGGCCCCTGTCGTGCGGGGCGTCGTGCTCACCGCCGGCGGTTCTCTGGCGCCAGGGCGGGGTGCGCTACGAGATCCAGTTGAAGGCTGTCCCGGGAAACCGCCGTCAGTTCATCCGGCTCGCGAACTCCGCGATCACCGCGGGGCCGCGCTGAGCTCGGCGGCGGCGAACTCTAAGAAGGCGCGCGTCACACGCCGTGGCGTGCGCCCCGCGTGACGCACCGACCAGAATTCGCGCGTCAGCCCCGGGCCCTCCAGGGTGAGGGCGACCAGGCTGCCGTCGGCGACCTCGCGTTCTACCGCCAGCCGTGAGATCACGGTGAGCCCGATGCCGTCGAGCACCGCGGCCTTCACCGACTGCTGCAACCCGAGCTCCATCGTGACCGTCAGGTCGCGATCGCGCAGGCCGGCGTCGCGCATCGCGCCCTCGATCACCGACCTCACGCCCGAGCCCTCCTGCTGCACGAGCATCGGCTGCGCGACGAGCTCGGCCAGGTCGAGGGAGCCTCGTGCCGCAAGCGCGTGATCAGGTGGCACAATCGCGACCAGCTCGTCGCGCATGAACGGCTCGAAGACGAGGCCGCGTTGGGGCCGCGCCGCGCCGACAAAACCGATCTCCAGCTCGTCGTCGAGCACCCGATCGCAGACCGTCTGGGTATCGAGCACGACAAGGCTCACCTTCACCTCGGCGTGCATCCGTGAGAACAGGCCCAAGAGGCGCGGTAAGACCAGCTCGCCCGGCCCGGTCGACGAGCCGAGGACCAGCCGACCGCCGATGGTCTCGCCGAGTTCCTGCATCTCGCGCTGCAGATCAGCCTCGAGGCCGATCAGGCGCTTCGCGTAGCGGTAGGCGACCTCGCCGGCCTCGGTAATCGCGATCTTGCGGCCGCTGCGGTCCAGCAGACGATGGCCGAGCCGCTCCTCCAACGCCCGAATCTGGAACGACACCGCCGGCTGAGAGATCTCCAGCTCTTCCGCCGCCTGGCTGAACGAGCCCTTGTCGACGACCGTCCGAAACGTATGCAGGTTCCGCAGCTCCACGCGGGGATCCTAGTTACCGGCCACGACCTCGGCGGTCAGGCCGTTGATGTCGCTCAGCACGACATTGGCCGCGGCCACCGCATCCGACGCCGGCGCGTAGTGCCGATTCGGTATCGCCACCACACGCATCCCCGCAGCGGTGGCAGCGCGAAGACCTGCCGAGGAGTCTTCGACCGCCGCGCACTCAGAAGGCGCAACGCCGAGCCGACGGGCGGCTTCGAGGTAGACGTCGGGCGCCGGTTTCCCCCGTGGGACCTCCTCCGACGACATCACGACGGAGAACAGACCCCGCAGACCGGTGAGTTCAAGAACCAGCTCGATCAGCACGAGATTCGACGACGACGCGACCGCCAACGTGAACCGCTTGGCCATCCGTCGGACCGCGTCCGCTGCTCCCGGGATCAACGGCAGCTCGACCCGGTAGCGCGCCGACAGGCGGGCCACCACCTCGTCGCTGATGGCCTCGGGCGCCATGTCGAGGCGCAGCGCGTCACGCATGTAGACCGGCCATTCGAGAGAGCTCATGCCCATCATGTCCTGATGGGCCCCTGACCTCCACGTACCGCCATGCTCGGCCGTCAGCTCCTCACGAACCCGGTCCCAGAGCCCTTCGGACTCAATCAGCACGCCGTCCATGTCGAACACCGCGGCCCGGATCTCAGATTCACGCATCACCCAAGACTACGGTGCCACTCGAGTGACATGACAGAGATGAAACCCCTTGGAATCCAGCTTCTCGGTCAAAAATGGCAGCTTTTCGCAATCAATGCGTCGAAAACAATGTCATGTCACTCGAGTGGCACCGGTTTCCTCCAGGATGCCCTGGCCGATCGCCAGAGTCAGGGCCTCGACGGCGTCGGTGTCGAGTTTCGTGCCCGCCTCGGAGGCGAAGATGGCGAGGATCTTCTCGACGGGCATTCCTTCCCGGTAGGGGCGGTCGGCGTACATGGCCTCGAACATGTCAGCCACGACCAGGATGCGGGCGAGCCGCGGCATCTCGGCGCTGAGGATGCCGCGGTAGTAGCCGCTGCCGTCAAGCTTTTCGTGGTGGGCACCGGCGATCGGGGCGATGCGCGCGAAGGCGGCGACGCGCGACAGAATGCGCTCGCTATGGGCCGGGTGCTCGCGCATGACCGCCATCTCGTCGTCGGTCAGCCGGGCGGGTTTGTCGAGGATCGCGTTGGAGATCGCGAGCTTGCCGATGTCGTGCAGGAGCCCGGCGAGGTTCAGGTCGCGTACGTCACCGGGAGGCAATCCCATGGCCTCGGCAATGCCCACCGCAAAGCGCGCGACGCCGACCGAGTGGTTGAACGTGTAAGGCGATTTGGCGTCGATCACCTGGGCGAATGCCTGCGCGACGGTGAGCAGACCCTCATCGTCGGTGTCGACGAGTACGTCGGCCGGCTCGGCCGCTACGACGCGCGCGCCTTCGTCGGCGGCGTTCATGGGTCGCCACAGAGGGTCACTCGCACGGATCGACAGGAACGCGTCGGCGACATCCGGGTCGAACCAGCGCCCCCGGCGGTCACGCACCATCTCGTGCGCGGCGGCGAGGTCGTAGGTCGTCAGAAACACCTCGGCGGTCTGGGCGAGGCAGGCGATCCGGGCGAGGACGGGGATATCCGGACCCTTCAGACCCAGGGGCTGGCCGTGCCCATCCCAGTGCTCATCGAGGGCGCGTACCGCCTCGGCGGCCAGAGGAGGCAGACCGATGCGCAAAACGATCTGGGCGCCCCGATCGCACCGGTTGGAGACGATCTCCTTGCCCTCACGTGCGAACTTGAGGCTGGTGGCCACGACGTTGCGGGCCCGCATGACCTTCATTCCCGAGTGCGGGACGTGATCCTTGACGTAGCCAAGTGCCGAGCCGACGTTCCAGTCGACGAGCTTGCCCGCGCGCTTCAGGGCGATGTCGTCGGCTCCGCCGAACATCGAGGTGATGCGCGCCGCACTGCTCGAGCAACCGGCGTCTTTGAGAAGAAGGGCGTAGTAGAGCGCCGACTGCTCTGCAGCCCCGAGACCCAACATCTGCCCGAGCCGCATTCCGATCAGGCAGGTGCGCCCCGCGTGACCCTCGGGCTGGCCCTCGGTGAGATCGAGCGCGTGCGAGAGCGCGGCAACAACCTCCGACATCCGGACGGTCGCGCCATCGGCTGAGGGAACGTTGTCCACACCCGGAGGTATCGGCACCCGAGAGTCGGAAAACAAGGCTTCGGCCGCCCCACCCGAGGGGACTTGCGCGATCCGGTTACGACGGGTAACTTGCCGTTCACCGGTTACGGGTTACCGATCGTAACTCGCAGCACGGAACGACTCGACCTGGAAAGGCGACGCATGAAAACTCCCGACGCGACCCCCCTCACCCTCCCGGTTCTCCCACTGGACGAGGCCGTGCTGCTTCCCGGCATGTCGGTGACGATGCCCGTGCTGCTCGACGAACAGGCCGAGGCGATCGACAACGCCGTCGACGGACGCGTCGTCGTCGTGCCGCGCCTGTCGGGAGTCTTTTCCGCGTACGGCACGGTCGCAAAGCTCACCGGCCAGATCAGCCTTCCCGACGGTACGCGCGGCGTGTCCCTCGAAGCCCTGCACCGCGCCGAGCTGGGGCCCGCCATCGCCGACGACAGCCTCGTCGTCACCGTGCGCGAAATCCGCGACCCCGATGACGTGCCTGAGGCGGCGATCGCCCTCACCGCCGAGTACAAGGCGGTTGTGGAAGAGGTCGCCGCCACTCGGGGCGATCGCCGTCAGGTCGCCGGTTTCCTGGCCGCCATCGACCACCCCGGCCGCCTGGCCGACACCGCCGGCTATGCGCCGGAGATCCCCCCGGCGCACAAGGCCGAGCTGCTCGAGACCGTCGACGTGGTGACCCGGCTCACGAAGGCCATCGGCTTCCAGCGTGAACGTCTGGCCGACGCCGCCGTACGCCAGCAGATCCGCGAAGACGTCACCGAGGGCATGGAAAAGAGCCAGCGCGAGGCGATTCTGCGTCGCCAGCTCGACGCGATCCGCAAGGAGCTCGACGAGATCGACGGCACGACCTCCGACGACTGGCGCGAGCGCATCGAGGCCGCCCAGATGCCCGAGGCCGCACGCACCGAGGCCGAGCGCGAGCTCAATCGCCTCGAGCGCCAGCCCGAGGGCCC
>JANLSO010000148.1:0-8410 GCA_031362405.1 Thermoleophilia bacterium
TCCTGCATTGGGATGCTGGTGCCGGCGGCGGCGGTGTGTTGCTCGGCGGAGACACCATCCAGTCGAACCCTGACCGAGCCTCGGTGACGTTCATGCGCAGCTACCCGAATCGCATCCCGCTGTCGGCACCGGTGGTGGAACGGGTCACCCAGGCGGTCGAGGCGTACTCCTTCAGCCGGCTGTACGACAACTTTGGGGGCACCATCGACACTGATGCCCGCAGCGCCGTGCGCCGGTCGGCTGATCGCTATATCGGCTGGATCCGCGGCGACTTCGACCACCTCACATGAGGTGGCGCAGCGGACGTCTGACCGGACTTGAGCCGGAACCGTCCGTTTCCGAGCATAGGTGTTTAGCCAGCGGAGAACTGGCTCGCGGTGAACTGCGCGCCTTGGGGGTCACGGATGAGTGCTGTGCGGGTCCACTGGGTGTCTTCGCGCGCGAGGACCGTCCCGCCGAGGCGCTCGACGTCCGCAGCGGTTGCGTCACGGTCGGCCACGGTGAACGACACATGCCACCGGGGCGCCTGGTTCAGTGGGACCGGGCGGAGCCAGGCAATGGTGTCTTCAAAGCCGGGTGGCGCGTGGATGCCTGCCTGACGTGCGCGGATGTCGGGATCCGACGTCGTTTCGAGGTGGTCACCGTAGCCGGGTTGTCGAATCATGGCCGCGAAGCCCAAGTCTTCCACCTCCCAGCCGAAAAGCTCAACGTAGAAGGCGGCGTCGATCGACGGGTCGGCGGCCTGCAGATCGCTGAAATTCCATGCCCCGGGACTGTTGACGACCTGGGCGCCTGGTCGCCGCCGTGCCTGCCACACGCGGAAAGTCACGCCAGCCGGATCCGCGCAGACCGCCGCCCTGCCCCCCTCCCCGACATCTGAAGGAGCGGCAACCACACTGCCGCCGGCTGATTCGACCCGGGCCGTCGTCGCGTCCGCATCGGTCACCGCGATGTAGGTGTTCCACCCTGCCGGGTCGTCGCCGGGCTGATCCGATGGTGGGGAAGGGCTCGCCTCGGTTGCCACCGGCCCACCGATCCCTGCGGCGTCCTGGCCGTCAAGCTGAGCGATGAGGTAGCGGGATGGTGCACCGCTGGGGGTCGCCTCCACAAAGCTCCAGCCGAAGAGCGCGCCGTAGAACGCAGCGGCCGCGTCGACGTCGGGCTGCTCCGTGTCGATCCACGATGGCACGCCGCGCGGGTACGTTCGTGTCTGGCTCATCCGTCACTTCCCTCCGCTGCCTCTCTTTCACGCAGCCGCGCAAACGGCCGTAGCCCAGGGCGCGCCGGACCCGCTCCACCTCTCAACAAACCGAGACCGGCCGCTCGCGTTCCCTGGTTCGAGTTGCCGTATTGGCCGCTCCGCGAAACTCGGCTAGGCGTCGCTGCCTGACGGGCCGCAAGCGGCCCGCCCGCCCGAGCGCTTCGACAACCGGCAACAGTGGTAGGCGGCGGTGGCTCTGGCGGCCAATGCGGACCTGTGCTGCTCCACGCCGCATCGACGTCGCGGTCACGGGTTGGCTCGCGGTCGGGTGCAGCGCGTTTCGGGTGACTAATCGACAATGGCACCGCAGGTCAGGTTCACGACCGCGCCGGTGATCGCGCCGGCGCCGTCCGAGGCCAGAAACGCGGCGCTGTCGGCGACCTCGCTCAGCCGGGGCAGGCGCCCGAGCGCGGTGCCGTCTACCAGGGGCTGGAGGTCGCTGAGCGGGGCCTCGGGTCGCGTCTCGGGGGTGAAGTTCGGTCGTAATGCGACGACCCGTACTCCCTGTCGCCCGACCTCGCCGGCGAAGCTCCGCGCGAGGCACTCGATGGCGGCGCACGCCAGGCTGAAGCCCCCCATCAGCGGACCGGATTCACGGGCCGCCGAGGAGGAGAGCATCACGATTACCCCCGAACCCTGGGCGGTCATCCGCCGCGCGGCCGCGGTGGCGGTCAGGAAATTCGTCCGCGCGGCCTCGATGACGGGGCGCGTGAAGTCGTCCACGGCCAGGTCGACGAGCGGGACACCCTGCACGGCGGTGAGGCTGATGGCGTTCAGCGAAACGTCGATGCGCCCCGCTCGCTTGGCGACGTCACTGGCGTGAGCCTCCACGGACTGCTCGTCGAGGGCATCTACCTCGGCTGTCTCGACCAGTCCTCCCGCAGCGACGATCTCCTCGGCCACCGCGTCAAGCGCCGACAACGTTCGACCCGCGAGGAACACCTTCCCACCTTCGCGGGCGAACGCGCGGGCGATGGCGCCGCCCATCGATCCCGCCCCGCCATAGACGATGGCGTTCTTATGTTCGAGCAGCATGTCGCCCTCCGGTGACGCGGTTTGCCGCGGCTGGGTTAGCCGGGCTCGACGATCAGTAAGCGGTTCCCGTCGAGGTCCCGAAAGAAGAACTGGGCGGGCAAGGGATCCGGAATGGTGACCTCGACCGACACCAGCCCCGACCTACTGGTCCCCGTGCGCGCGATCTCCGCGTCCACGTCAACGCCCCGGCCGCGGAGGGTTGCGTGGTCGGCCTCGATGTCGTCGGTCGCGAACGCGCAACGGGCCTCGTCGCCGGCAGTCCACTCACCCTCGCTCGGCGGGACCAGCGCGATCGCCATCGCCGAACCCGGCGGGGCCACCTCAACCCAGCGGCTGCCCTCGCCGTAGGGGAAATCGCCGCGCTTCTCGAACCCGAGCCTGTCGACGTAGAACTGGAGCGCTCGGTCCTGGTCGGCAACCGGGACGAACACGGTACCGACCTGGGTGATGCGGGTCGCGTTCGCGGTGACGGTCATCGATCGCTCCTCGCGCATAGTCGCGGATCATTCCTCGGGTTTGAGGTCGACCGACGCCTTGCCGGTTTCCACGTTGAAAGGCGACGAGGTGTGTCGTGCGTGACGATCCACTGACCCTCGATCCTGCGAAAGCAGACCGTCGTGCGAACCCACATATCCACCTCGCCACCTTGACGCAGCGTCCCTGAAATGTGATTGAGGCTGTGGCAAAAGGCGACAGCGTCGGCGGCGGTGACGCTGAGGTCGTGAATCTCGTACCCGACCGGACCGTCATACCAGGCGAGCCACGCCTCCAGCCTCTCCCGGATGGCGCTCGAGCCACGTCGCTGGAAGGGGTCTACGACGTCGAACGACAGGACCTCCGGCACGTAGCCGGCCAAACGCGCGTCGATGTTCCCGACCCGGATCGCTTCGACCCAACCTTCGACCAACTCGCGGACTTGAGCCTCTGCACCGACGCCGGCGCTCGCAGCGGTCACCTCGTTCTTCTCCCCTTCAGGTTCGGGTATCACGCATTCGCGGAGTCGGTCGCGCCGACGTGTCCGATGGATGCCTGCCCGTGTTCTGTTGTGAGCAAACTCCACCGAGGTCCATCGTTCGGGGACTCGTCCGATAGGTCCGTGCCCGACGAGGGCATTCAGTAGAGAGCCGAGGGTCCGCGCCTCAACGCCCCAGCTACCCGCGCCGACTCGGACCCGGACAACGCCCCCTACGGGACGGTGCGACCGGTGCCGCACGGGCTATGCCCGTGTCTGGTCGAGATGCTGCAGCAATTCGTGGGCCGCGAGCTCCACATCCTTGTGATGCCACTCAGAGGCCCGGTAGACGCACGCGATCAGGGCCGTGCGATGGACGCGGCGAAAATCGCCGTAGACGAAGGCGTACTTGGCCTTCGTCTGCTCCGCGGGGCCCTCCGTGAGGCCAAGATGCCATTCGGCGTATTCATCCCAGGAACGTGACGACAAGAACGCGTTCTCGTCGTCGGGGCGCGGCTGGACGTCGCCCCAGACGCTCTCGAGGACGTACTGGCGAGAGTCGATGAGCCGCCGGGCGCGCGCCAGGGCGCGTTCGTTAACGGAGTACGAGGCGATGGCACAGTCTGACCCGGTACGTCGAGTGGCGCTACCGGCGTTTCGCAGCCCCCGAGACGGGCACCAATCTAGGTAAGAAGGTTGCGTGCCCCCGCCCCCACCTCACTGGGGCCGCGCCGATAGAGGAGATCGCCATGAGCCACATCGCCCTGTTTCATTCTGTGCTGGGCGTGCGCCCTGGCGTCGTCGATGCGGCGCAGCGTCTGCGAGCCGGCGGCCATGAGGTCGAGGTCGTCGACCAGTACGACGGTCGCGTCTTCGACGACTACGACGAGGCGTCGGCATTCGCCGAAGACATTGGTTATCCGGCGCTGATGGAGCGCGCTGTCGCCGCCGTCGAGCATCTCCCCGACGGGTTCATCGCCGGCGGCTTCTCCAACGGTGGGGCGATGGCCGAGTATGTGGCCACCCGTCGTGAGGTCGCTGGTGTGCTGATGCTCTCGGGTGCCATGCCGCTCGAGATGCTCGGTGCAGCCGCGTGGCCTGCCGACCTACCCGCCCAGATCCACTACGCCCTCAAGGATCCCTTTCGCCAACAGGAACAGATCGACACGCTCGCCGATACGATCCGCGGCGCCAACGGGCCGCTGGAGATGTTCGACTATCCCGGCGCGGGACATCTGTTCACCGATGCGTCGCTACCGCACGAGTACGACGCCGACGCCGCCGCCACGCTCTGGGATCGCGTCCTGCGCTTCTGCGCGGCCAGCCCCGCAGGAACGCCAGGACCCAAACAGAAATAGCCGTCCGATTGCGCGACGGCCGGTAGCAGGGGGCTGCCGCGATGGCCGCGTGGAACCTGCAGGCGGGGAGTGGTCGTTTCACGCGTGGTCCGGACCGCGGACCTCCCAGTAGAAGTCGCCGCCCGCGGGGAGCGCCCGGGCAACTCGGCTGAGTGCGACGCGCGCCTGTGCCGGGTCGAGTTGGGCGACAGCGGCGACCTCGGCGGTGGCCAGCGGCTCACCAGCCCACTTCAACAGCTCCTCGACGCTCTCGGGGACGGGCCGGCGGAGGAGGTCGGGCGCGAGGTTGGCGATGCCCGCCTCGTAGGCCTCGACCGGCGTGAAGCCGGGGATTGTGATCGTCTGTTCGCTGTTTTTGTGGGTGATCACGTAACTGGGGGTCGTGTAGCGGCGCTCCCGGGTCGGGCCGCCGAGTTTGTGGTCGAGCGCGTGGGCGGCACGAGACGGCGTGCGGGCGGCGCGCATATCGGCTCGCAGCGCCTCCTCGACGGCCGCTGAGGCACACCATCGGCTCAGCTCGGCCGGATCGAGGCCCGCCTCACGCGCGGCCGCCGCGATTGTCGCGGGTTCGTCGAGCAGGTCGCCGAGCATCGCGCGGACCCGGAGGCGTCGCAGCAAAGGCTGCTCGGTCGCGGGTGCGTTCAGGCGCGCCGCGACCACGGCGCGACAGGCCGGCTCAGACGAGGCAGGCCGCGACAGTGGAGCAGGGTCGATCGGCATCCCGTAACGGCGTTGCAGGTCAGGCGCGCCCTGGGCCAGTTTCTGCGCCTCGCCGGGCTCGGCCGTCACGACGACCATCCGTGTCTGCCACGTCAAATGCTCACCGTAGTGCCAACGCAGCCGCTGTCTGACCGGCTCCGCCGAGAACGCGAAAGGACAGGCCGGGTCCGTGAAGTGGGTGATCACGAGCGTCACGGCAGTCATGACCCGTCGGGTGGGGCGAGGGGGCGGGCGTCGAAGGTGACGCGGATCGCGGTGATCTTGCCGTCCTCGATGTGGCTCCAGTTGGCGGTGGCCGCCGGTGGGGCCACCGAGGTGTGCAGGTCGAACCACGTGATCACGTCGGGGCCGTCGATCCACATGTGGTGGATGACGATGTCCGTGACGATCTCCGACATCCCCTTGATGCCCTCCACACATCCGTCGGCGTCGTCGACCTCCGCCAGGGGGCCACGGAAGCTGACGTCGGCGGCAAGCAGGGATCGGAACGTGTCGAAGTCCCGCTTTATCCAGGCGCTGAAATAGGTCTCGGCCACCTGCCTGGGGTCATCGGCCACGGTCCTTCTCCTTCGGATCGGTGGTGATAGCGCATGGTCGTGCGGCAAGCCCATTCGGGCGCCCGAGGCCGTGCTGGAGGGAGCTAACCTCCCGGGGATTGGCCGAGCAGGTCGACCACTCGAGCCCGCGGGTGTTGCGCACGGCGCAGACCTCCTCGGCACAGGTGCCGCTGGTCAAGAGGGCATCGTTGTCGGGGTGATTGGACTTCCCGCAGCCGGCCTGGTCGTGGACGACGACCGTCCGCCAGGCGCCAAGAGAGCGAGATCCTCCAGGTACTCGCGAGGCGCAGCCGGGCGGAGGGAACGAGCGGCACGGTCCCCTCATTCGTCAGCACCGAGGTCATCAGGCTGTCCGGTAGCGAAGAAGAACGATGCCGCAGTGAAAAGAGTGGCTCTCGACCAGGCGCAGGCGCGAGGCTTCGGTGGCGTCCGAGAACAACCGCTTGCCGTGCCCAAGCACGACCGGGTACGTGAACAGCCGGTACTCGTCAACGAGCCCCTCGGCGATGAGACCGTGCACAAGGGTCATGCTGCCGGTCGTCACGATGTCCCCGCCCGCGGCGGACTTCAGCGCTCGGACGTCGTCGATGCCCTGCAGCACGGTGGTACGCGTCCACTGCGGGTCGTGCACCGTACCCGAGACGACGTACTTCGCGACGCCGTTGAGGTAGTCGGTGATGCCTGTCGTGTCGTCGGCCTGCAACGGCCAGTAGCCGCGAAACTGCTCGAAGGTCACCCGCCCGAGCAGCAACGCATCGGCTGCTTCGCGCTGCTGGCGAAGGGCGGTCAAAACATCCGTGAGGTCCTCGTCACCGTCGGCGGGGTTGAACCACCCCTCGGTGGCATCGATGACGCCATCCAGAGTGATGTTTTCGGTGACGATCAGGTCCCTCATGCTCAATCTCCGAACGGGATGACTGCGGTGTGAGCGACCCAATCGCGAAACGATGGCGACCCTGGGCCGCGGGCGTTGTACCCCGAACCCGAGAAGGCCACACTCCGTGGGGCGGCCTGGGGCTCTCACGCAGGAAAGGGTGATCTCCATCGACGCTCGATCCGTCGACCGTCCGGGAGCACCTCTGCGAATTCTGGCTCCTACTAGGGTCGCGCGTCTGAAGTTGGTTGACGGGTGGCGTGGGGGTTCGACGAGGGCGGGTTCGAGAAGCCCTCTACCGGGCCCAACGCGCGGGAGCCCTCGATCGCCTCGTGCGGGTGGCGCGAGTTCGAAGTGCCGAGTCGTCGAGCGCCATCGAGGGCGTCACCGCGCCTCCGGCCCGGATACGCGCGCTCATGAACGAAACGACGCGACCGCAGAACCGTTCTGAAGCAGAGATCGCCGGCTATCGCTCGGCGCTCGATCTGATTTACCAGAACGCCACGTTCATGCCGCTGACCTCGAACGTGGTACGGCAACTGCACCACGATCTCTACCGCTTCAGCGGCACTCCCGGCGGCCCGTGGAAGATCCGACAACCACATCGAGGAAGTGGCGCCCGACGGAACACGGAACGAGGTCTTCCGGACGGTTCCGATGGGAGACGTCCCGAAAGCGATGGATGATCTCAACGCGGCGATGGTGGCGGCGACGACCGCGGGGCACCACCACGGGGTGCTTCTGACAGGCGCCTACGTGCTCGACTTCTTGTGCGTCCATCCGTTCCTCGACGGGAACGGTCGGGTCGCGCGCCTTTTGACGTTGATGCTGCTCTACCAGGCGGGATACGGGGTTGGCCGCTACGTCAGCCTGGAGAAGACCATCAAGGGCACAAGGGAGAGCTCTACAGCACCCTGGGGCGCTCATCCGTCGGATGGCACGAGGGCTCGCACGACCCCTGGCCGTGGCTCGACTACTTCGTCGGGACCGTCGTTGCCGCATACGCGACTTTCGAGGAGCGGGTTGGCGCAGCCGCCGGACGCGGAGCGAAAGGCGAGGCCATACTGGCGTACATCGATTCATTGCCCGTGGGGTATCCGTTTGGCGGATGTGCGCAGGATCGCCGTCGGGGCAGGCGACAGCCACATCAGCAAGGTTCTTGCGGGGGTGCGAGACGGGGCGAATCGCTGCGATCGGCAGGGGACCCGGGGCGACCCTGGGAGAAGCGCGCGTGACCAAAGCCACGTGTCCTGCGGCGCGATCTCAGGAGACCACGCCGCAGGAACGACGGCTCAGCGGACCTTCTTGCTGATCCTTGCCACGGGCGTGAAGCCGGCGCGAAGCTCGGCGGTGAGCAGCCCGGCGCGAATCCCGCTACCGGCGAGCGTGCTGCGCAGACTGGTCGCAGAGCCGATCGGGGTCGTCGCGAGGACGCGCTTTCCTTGGGTCCAGCGCACCTTCAGTTTGCTGCGCAGGGCCTTGGCCGGTAGGGCGGCGAAACGGAACGTCGCGACCGCCCGCGTGCGCGAGGCCGTGAGGCTCTTGGCCGACACGACGCCTTCCCGAGGAGCGGTGATGGTCAGAGTCGAGGTCAGTGTCCCGCCGGGGCCGACGAGGGTCAGCTTGTACGCACCCGGAAGCAGGTTCGCGGGC
>JANLSO010000164.1:0-45738 GCA_031362405.1 Thermoleophilia bacterium
CCGTAGATCACGCGCGGGGCCCCGGTCACCAGCGAGTCGATGATCAGTGATCCGTACTCGACGCTGCGCTCGACCGTGAAGGGCTCGCCGGCGGCCAGACGCCGCCGGGCCTCGGCGTATTCGATGAGGGCCTCCTCGCTACGACGTACGTATTCGTCGAGGGGGATGCGGAACCGCTCGATCGACTCGGGAGTGCGCATGAACCACGAGACGTACTCGGCGGCGTGCTCGCTGGATTCCGTCGAGTAGAAGCCGAGGCGCCGGTACTTCTCGACCCGTACCCGCCGATCCATCCCGGGGTCGGCGGCGAGTGCGGCGTCGAGACGGGGGTAGAGGTCTTCGCCGTCGCGCGCGAACCGCAGCACGAAGGCCTGGTGGTTTACCCCCGCCACCAGATACGAGACCTCCTCGTAGGGCACACCGACGAGCGCTGCCAGCTCCCGGGTCGTGTGCTGAACCGAATGGCACAGACCCACGACCTTCGTGGCCGGGGCGTGGTCGTAGATCGCCGAGATCAGCATGGCCATCGGGTTGGTGTAGTTCAGCAACCAGGCGTTCGGGCACAGCTGCGCCATGTCATCGGCGATCGCGGAGACGACCGGGATCGTCCGCAGGGCGCGAAAGATGCCGCCGATACCGAGGGTGTCGCCAATAGTCTGCGTCAGCCCGAACCGGCGCGGCACGTCGAAGTCGACGAGGGTCGCGGCGTGCATGCCGACCTGGATCATGTTCACGACGAAATCGGCGCCATCCAGCGCCGCGCGTCGGTCGAGGCGCGCCTCGATCTGGGCGTGGGCGCCAAGGGCCCCGTTGGTCCAGCGCGCCATCGCCTCGGCGGTGGCGAGTCGCTCAGGGTCGATGTCGTGCAGCGCGATCGACGCCCCCGCGAGCTCGGGGAACGACAGGATGTCGCCCACCAGGTTCTTCGTGAACTCCACGCTGCCGGCGCCGATGAAGGCGATGCGTGGCCTCATGCCCTCAGCACCTGCACGCCGCGCGGCGCAAGCCGCACCACGCCGTCGTACTCGGTGGAATCGAGCAGGCTCGTCATCCTGGCGCCTATATCAATCTCAACTTCAGCCTGAGTGTGGTTCAGCACAAAGAGCGCGCTGCCACGCCGAACCGCTTCGACTCCATCGGGCGTCGTGAGCGTGGGGGTGACGCCGGCTCGGACGGCGGCATCTCCCAAGAATGTGCCCATCAGCTCGGGATTCGGCCGCGTCGCGAGGTACGTCGCCTCGCCGGGCCCGGTTGCCCGCCGGGTCACCGCCGGTCGCCCGGTGAGATCGCCCGTGGCGAACATGACAACGGCGCCGGCATCGACAACGTGGAGGCTCTCGCTCCACAGCGTTCCCGTGCCCATGGTGCGCCCGTCGCGGTCGGCAAGCGGGACGGAATCCTCGACGTGGAGGGGCCATGGTTCTTCGAGGCGGATCCCGAACGTGCGCGCCAGCGCCGGCGCGAGGCCGCCGGGATGAATGCACTCCTGTTCGTCGACGACCCCCGAGAAGAACGACATCACGAGATGGCCGCCCGCCTCCACGTATGCCTCCAGGCGCTCGGCAGCGGCGGTGGAGACGAGGTAGAGGTTTGGCGCCACCACCAGCCGGTATGCCGACAGGTCGGCGTCGGGAGGGCGGAGATCGACGGGGACGTTGGCGTCCCAGAACGGCCGGTAGTAGGCCAGAAGCTGATCGACCATGCGCACGCGGTCGGTGGGGTGGGAGTCGAGCTCGAGGCCCCACCACGCGTCCCACGACAGCAGGATGCAGACGTCGGCGGGCACCTGCTCGCCGGTGAGACCTGAGAGGCGTTCGAGATCGTGGCCGAGCGCCTTCACCTCGCGAAAGATGCGGCTGTCGGGACCGGCGTGGGGCACCATCGCCGAGTGGAACTTCTCGGCGCCACGCTGTGACGCCCGCCACTGAAAGAACATCACCGCGTCGGCGCCGCGCGCGACGGCCATCAGCGACCACAGCCGCATCAACCCCGGCGGCTTTGGCGGGTTGTTTGGGCGCCAGTTGATCGCCGACGGTGCCTGTTCCATGAGCATCCACGGCTGGCCGCCGCGCAGCGATCGCATCAGGTCGTTCGCCAGGGCCGCCCCGATGTGCGGGTCGAGGGCGTCGAGGTCGGGGTAGGCGTCGTCGCTGACGATGTCCTCCTCGTCGGCCCACGCCCAGTAGTCGAGCGGTTTGAACAGGCCCATGAAGTTCGTGGTCACCGGGATGTCGGGGGTGACGCGCCGCACCTCGTTACGTTCGGCCGCAAAGCACGCCAGCAGTGAGTCCGACGAGAACCGACGGAAGTCGAGCTGCTGGGCCGGGTTGCCGATGTAGGGGGCCCGCCGCGGCGGCACGACCTCCTCGAAGGCTCCGTAGCGTTGGCTCCAGAACGTCGTTCCCCAGGCGGCGTTGAGGCCGGTGATGTCGACGTACCGCGACGTGAGCCACACACGGAAGGCGTCGGCGCAGACGTCGCAGTAGCAGGCGTCGACGTGCGCGCCGTACTCGTTGTTGATGTGCCAGATCGCCAGGGCCGGATGGTCGCCGAACCGTTGCGCGAGGGCACCGGCGAGGGCGACGGTCGCGGCCCGGTAGGCCACCGAGTTCGGGCAGTAGTGCTGGCGCGAGCCGGGTGACAGCCGCACACCGTCGGCGGTCACCGGGAGGCTCTCTGGATGGGTGCGGGCCAACCACGCGGGAGGAGAGGCCGTTGCCGTTGCGAGGCATGCCGAGATCCCCGCATCGCTTAACGTATCGAGGGCGTCGCCGAGCCAGTCGAGCGCGAAGACCCCCGGCTGGGGTTCGAGCGCCGACCAGCCGAACGGCGATACGGTGACCAGGTTGACGCCCGCCTCGCGCATCAGCCGCACGTCTTCGTCCCAGACCTCGCGCGACCACTGCTCGGGGCTCCAATCGCCACCGAACGCGATCCGTCCGCCGAGGCGGTTGTTCAGGTGCCCGACGCGGTCCGTCACCGCGTCGGGCACCAACCCGGTCCCCTTAAGGGGGCCACAGGGAACCGGGGCCCCCTCGGGGGCGTCGTGTGGAGCGCCGGCCGCATCAGCCCTTGACGGCGCCCGATGTCAGGCCGCTGCGCCAGAACCTCTGCAGCATGAGGAACGCGATGATCAACGGCACGATGGAAACGAACGAGCCGACGATCGTGAGCGTCGTCAGCGATGGATCGCGGGCCGCCTGCGAGTTCCAGACATACAGCCCGTAGGTGACCGGATAGAGGTCCTGGTTGGTCAGCATGATCAGCGGCAGGAAGAAGTTGTTCCAGATGGCGACGAACTGGAACAGGAAGATCGTCACGAGGGCCGGGCTCATCAGCCGCATCGCGATCGTGAAGAAGATCCGAAACTCTCCGGCGCCGTCGATCCGTGCCGCCTCGATCAGCGTGTCGGGGACCGACGCCCCCGCGTAGATGCGCGACAGATACACGCCCAGCGGGCTGACCAGGCTCGGCACGAAGACGGCCCAGTACGTGTCGGTCATGTCGACCTTGCTGAACAACAGAAACAGCGGCAGGGCCAGCGCCGTCGTCGGCACGAGCACGCCCGCGAGAATCGTGTTGAAGACGGCCTCGCGCCCACGGAACGTGTACTTGGCAAGGGCATAGCCGGCCATCGCCGCGAGCAGCGTGCTGATCGCCCCGGCGACCCCGGCATACAGCAGGCTGTTCAGGAGCCATGTGGCGTAGATGTTCCCCTCGCGTGAGAACAAATCCGAGACATTTGCGCCGAACTGGAAGTCGGAGAACCACAGCCCCGCCGTCGTGGTGAGATCACCCCGTGATTTCGTCGAGGCGACGAACAGCCACCACAGCGGCACGAGGAAGTAGAGCGCCGCGATCGCCATGACGATCGTCGGCATGAGCGACTTGGTGGTCGTCAACCCCGCCGAACGCGAACGACCCTCGGTGCTCATTCGCCCCCCTTCCGATCGGCGAGCTTGAGGAAGCCGAACGACAGGACGGCCGTGGCGACGGCGAGGATGAAGGCCAGGGCCGCGGCGTAGTTGAAGTTGTTCGCCGATGCCGCCGTGAAGGCGACGAGGTTCGGTGTGTACTGGCTGGTGATGCTGGTCGCCGAGTCACGCAGGACCTGCGCTTCGGTGAACAGCTGCAGCGTTCCGATGATCGAGAACACGGCGGTGAGGATCAGCGCCGGGCGGATGATCGGGATCTTTATCTGCCAGGCCATCTTCCACTCGTTGGCCCCGTCGATACGGGCGGCCTCGTAGATGGAGCTATCGATCGCCTGCAAGGCGCTGAAGATGATCAGCATGTTGTAGCCGGTGTAGGTCCACGTGACGATGTTGGCGATCGACCACAGGACCGTCCCCTCACCGAGGAAGTTGATCGAGATGTTGATCGCGCCCAGGCCATCGAGGATCGGGCTGAGGCCCGGTGAGTAGAGAAACGCCCACAGAATCGCACCGATCACGACCGGAACCGCGTACGGAACGAAGAAGGCCAGCCGGAAGAAGCGCTTGAACCGGCCGAAGATCGAATCGAGCAGCAGCGCGAACACCAGCGCCAAGATCAGCATCACCGGCACCTGGACGATGCCGAAGAGCAGCACCCGGCCGATGCTCTTCAGAAACTCGGTGTCCTCGATGGCGCGGCTGTAGTTGTCGAGGCCACCGAACACCTCGTTGGGGCTGCCGAACGCCCCCTTGCGTTTGATGATGAAAAAGCTCTTGTAGAGCGCGTAGCCGATCGGGACGAGGTACAGCAGTACGAAGAGGATGGTGAACGGGGCGAGAAAGCCGATGATCGACAGGTTGCGTCGCGAAAAGCGCCGCCCCCGACGCCGCGTCGACCGTACCCGCGGCGCGGCCGCGTCGACCACCGCATCGGACGTGCTCATGTACCCCTCCCGAGCGTGCCTGAGTTGCCGCACCTGCGCGGTGCCGGGCGCCGCGAACCGCGACGCCCGACACCGGTACCGCTACCTCACTTGACGACCGACAGCCCTTGCTGGGTGATCGCGTCGCTGGTCTGACCCTGCACCTTGTCGACGACAGCCCCGAAGGTGCCGTTACCGTTGAGCACCGGGCCGAACCCGTCGGCCAGCTGCGTGTAGGTCGTGGTCATGATCGGGCCCCACTGGAACGTGGTGTCGACCTGCCCCGATGCCTCTTTGAAGACATCGAAGATCTTCTGGCCGCCATAGAACTCCAACGGGCCGGCCAGCGCGGGCAGATCCAGCCCCGCGGTCGTGGCGGGGTAGAGCCCGCCCTCCTTGTTGAGAATCGCCTGCGAGACCGGGTCGGTGTTCAACCACAGGGCGAACTTGGTTGCCTCCAGCGGATGCTCCGAGCTGGAGAACACCGCGGTTGTCGAGCCACCCCAGTTTCCGGCTTTCTGGTCTCCGGCGTTCCACTGCGGCATCGGGGCGACGGCCCACTTACCCGCCGTCTTCGGTGCGTTGGTGGAGATCGTGTTACTGCCCCATACGGCGCTGGTCCAGGTCAGGACCTTGCCCTTGGCGAGGGCGTTGCTCCACTGGGGAGAGAAGCCCTGCAGGTTCGCGACGAGCTTCTTGTCGAGCAGGCCCTGCCAGTAGTCGGCGACCTGTTTGGTGGCGGGGTCGTTGACGGTGACCTTCCACGAATCGCCTTCGGTTGAGAACCACTTGGCGCTGTTCTGCCACGCCAGCCCCGCGAACCAGTTGGTGTCGCGCTGCGGGAAGTGGGTGATATAGACGGTTGGGTCCTTCTTGTGGATCGTTGCGGCCGCCGTGGCGAACTCGTCCCATGTGGTCGGCACCTTGACGCCGAACTTGGTGAAGAGGTCCTTGCGGTAGTAGAGCGCCATCGGGCCGGTGTCCTGCGGGATCGCATAGATCGAGTCGGTGCCGAAGCTCACCTGACCGAGCGTCCACGGAACGAAGCCGTCCTTCACGTCGGCGGCTCCACAGGCCGCGACGTCGCGGACGGCGTCCTGCAGGCGGAACGCCGGCAGCGAGTCGAACTCGATCTGGCCGAGGTCGGGCGCGGTGCCGGCCTTCAGCGCGTTGAACATGTTCTGGTATGTGCCCGCGTTACCCGCGGGGGTGTTCTTCACCTTGACCTGGATGTCGGGGTTCTCCTTGTTCCAGACCGCGACCGCCTTGTCGACCCCCGGCACCCAGGTCCAGAAGTTCAACTTCACCGGACCAGTGGATGCGGCGCACTCACCCGCCGCGGGCCCTGAACCGCCCCCGCCAGTGGTCGCCCCACTCGAGTCATCGCCGCCGCAGCCGGCCGCGATGCCCGCACCCAGAACCGCGGCGATGCTGATGAACGTGGCCGCGCGCCACTTCCTGCCGCCCGCCCCGAAAACGCTGCTCGTCCCTTTTCGTATGTCCTTCAACGCCGTTGCTCCTTGTTTTGAGAGCCGTCGACGACGGCCCGCCCCCCAACCGACGGCGCACGGTGCGCGCCGGCTACCCCGCGATGTCGACCTCTGTGCCCGCGGCCCGCAGCCCCGAGACGATCGCCGGGTCGGCGCTCGCATCCGTGATGACCAGGCCGACCTCATGCAGGTCGCAGACCTTCGCGACCTCGGTCTCGCCGAGCTTTGACGCGTCGGCGACGACCACCCGACGCCGGGCGGCGAGCAACATCGCCCGCTTGACCTCGGCCTCGGGAAGATTGAAGTTCGTGATCCCCGCCTCGGCGTGCACGCCATTGCAGCCCAGAAACGCGATCGTGGCATTGATCCGCTCGAGCATCAGCGTCGCGAGCGGGTTCACCAGCGAATGCTGAAGCGGGCGCAGGGTCCCCCCGGTCACGATCACGACGATCCGATCGCTGGCACGCTCGAGGGTGAGGGCGATGTTCAGCCCGCTGGTGATCACCGTGACACCGTGCAGATCGGTGCGCGCCGCAAGCGCTCGGGCGACGGCGTCCGTCGTCGTGCCGACGTCGAGCAGCACCGTGTCGCCATCGCACACGAGGCCGGCGGCGTACTCGCCGATGCTGGCCTTCTCGTCGGCCAGCTCGTGGGCGGCGATCTCGAAGGGCTGCTCGGTGAGGACGCCCGAGCGCGGGACGGCGCCGCCGCGAATACGCCGTACGCGGCCATGCTGTTCGAGCGTCTGCAGGTCGCTGCGAATGGTTACGGTCGAAACACCGAAACTTTTGGAAAGGTCCGACGCCCGTACGAAGCCCTGTTCCTGGACGAGGGCGCTGATGTGGTCCTGACGTACCTCGGCGAGAGGCGCAGGGGCATCACGTCCACCGGTGGGTCTTTCCATGGGCGCACGGTACGGCGACTTGCGCTTACTTGTCAACACTTTCGTAACAAGATAGAAAGACACCGGCAACGTAAGGTCGACAAAGCGGCCTACGGTCACGCACCACCGGCCCGGCGGATGACGAGCAGCACAGACACTCAGCTGATGAGCGATGCCGGCGCGCGGGTGGCCGCGACGTTCGGCGAGCGCATGGAGCGACCTCCCACCGGTGTCTGGGCGGCGCCCGGACGCGTCAATCTGATCGGCGATCACACCGACTACAACGGCGGCTTCGTGCTGCCGTTCGCGATCGAGCAGCGCGTGACCCTCGCCGCCGCCCCGCGCACCGACGGCCTGGTGCGGGTGCACTCTTTTCAGCGGGGCGATTTCACGACGCACCTCGATACGGCAGAGCCGCGCGGCGTCGAGGGGTGGGGCGCGTACGTGGTGGGTTCGCTCTGGTCACTCGCCGTCGAGGGGGTGCCGCTGAGCGGCCTCGACATCGTCCTCGACAGCTCCGTGCCGGTGGGGTCGGGGCTGTCGTCCAGCGCCGCGGTCGCGTGTGCCGTGATGATCGCCGCCCGCGATCTGTTCGGTGGCCCGTCTGATCCGGTCGTGCTCGCACGCATCGCCCAACGCGGTGAGAACACGTTCGTGGGGGTGCCGAGCGGCATCATGGATCAGGTCGCATGTCTTGCCTGTCGCGAGGGCCATGCCCTGCTGCTCGATGCCCGGTCGCTGTCGATCGAACACGTGCCGCTGCCGCTTGCGCAGGCCGGCTTCGCGATCCTCGTCATCGATACACGCACCCCGCGCGCGCTCGCCGATGGCGCGTATGCCGAGCGACGCCACGCGTGCGAGGAGGTGGCCGCCGCCCTGGGCGTCGCGGCGCTGCGGGATGCGACCTTCGGGCAGATCGTGGCGGCTCGCGGGCAGATCGGAGACGTCGCGTTTCGACGGGCCCGTCATGTGGTCGATGAGAACTCCCGCGTGCGGGCCGCTGCCCACTACCTGCGCGCCGGACAGATCGAACGGCTGGGCCCGCTGATGTCGGCCTCGCACGTCTCTCTACGTGACGACTACGAGGTCAGCACGCCCGCGCTCGATGATGCGGTGAGCGCCGCTCTCGCCGCCGGTGCCATCGGAGCGCGACTGACCGGGGCCGGGTTCGGGGGCTGCGCACTGGCCCTTGCACGCCGCGATCGCCTCGATGCCATCCGGGCGGCGATCACGGCGGCGTTCGCTCGGGCGCAGCGGGCGGCGCCGGTGATGTTCGTCGCCACCGCGGCACCGGGCGCGGTGCGCCTGCGGTGAGTACACGATCCCCCGTCGGCGATCGGCTGAGGGCCCACGGCCAGACGCGCCTGGCCGAGTACCTGGAGCGCAGCGATGCCGATGTGCGGGCACGTCTGACCGCGCAGATCGACGGCGTCGACCTCGCGCTGATGCAGCGTCTGGTGAGTGAACTCGCGGTGCCTGCTCCATCGCGAGACCTCCACGACGTGAGGCCGGCGTCGATAACTTCGCTGATCGCGCCACCGACCGACCCAGGCCTCATCGAGACGGCCCGCGAGCGTGGCGAGGCACATCTGCGCGATGGATCCGTGGCGGTCGTGCTGCTGGCCGGAGGGCAGGGGTCGCGGCTCGGGTTTTCCGGGCCCAAGGGCGCATTCCCGTACGCGCCGGTTACCGGGCGCAGCCTTTTCTGGCGCCACGCGGCAGCGATCGACGCGATCCGAACGCGATATCGGTGTCGCCTTGCCTGGTACGTCCTCACCTCTCCGGCCAACGACGCCGAGACCCGCGCTCTCTTCGCGCGCCACGATTTCTTCGGACTGGGGGAGCGGAGCATCCGATTCGTGGTGCAGGGCACCCTGCCGGTGGTCGATGCAGTGAACGGCGACTTCCTTCTTCGCGCGCCCGACACCCTCGCGCTGGCGCCCGACGGCCACGGGGGAGTAATCGGTGCGCTGGGGCGAGCGGGTGCCCTCGCCGAGATGGCCGCCGACGGGGTTGAGTCGGTGTTCACCTTCCAGGTCGACAACCCCCTCACCGCGATCGCACGACCCGAGCTGCTGGGGCTGCGTCTCGTGCGGCAGGCCGACATCGCCAGCGTTGCGGTGCGAAAGAGCACGCCGCAGGAGCCGATAGGCACGTTCGCCGCGATCGCGGGCCGCACGTGTGTTCTGGAGTACATCGATCTGCCCGCGAGCCTTGCGACGGCCTGTGTCGCGCAGGGCGAACCACTTCTCTGGGCCGGGTCGATCAATGTCCACTCCATCGCTCGTGCCCTGCTCGACGACGTCGTCGCACGGCACGTCACCCTGCCCCATCACCGCGCCGTCAAAGCGGTGCCCCACACGACCTACGCAGGGGCCGTAGTGGCTCCGGATCGTCCGAACGCGGTCAAATTCGAGACGTTTCTGTTTGACGTGCTGGCGATTGCGGGTACGAGCGTCGTCGCGCAGGTCGACCGCGCGGAGGAGTTCTCACCCATCAAGAACGCCGAGGGACCCGACTCGTCGGCCACCTGCCGTCGCGATGCAAACGCGCGGTTCGCGCGCTGGCTGGAGGCCGCGGGCGTGGTTGTTCCCCGCCAGGCCGACGGTGCGCCGGTCTACGACATCGAGATCGACCCGCGGCTGGCCCTCGATGCCGAGGAACTCGCCGCGCGGCTTCCCCCGGGGCTGGTCATCGATGGCCCGCTCGTTTTGGACGCACCGCACACCCCGAACCCATAGGAGGCGCCACGATGGCCAAGATCGAGCTGCAGTCGGTGTCGAAGGTCTACCCGGGCGGCACCCGCGGGGTGTCCGACATCGACCTGGCCATCAACGATGGCGAGTTCATGGTGCTCGTGGGGCCGTCGGGGTGCGGAAAATCGACCCTTCTGCGGATGATCTGCGGATTGGAGGAGATCACCGAGGGAACGCTGGTGATCGGAGACAAGGACGTCACCGACCTTTCGCCGCGCGAGCGCGACATCGCGATGGTCTTTCAGTCGTACGCCCTCTACCCGCACATGAGCGTGCGCGGCAACCTCGGCTACGCGCTGCGCGTCGCGCGGATGGACAAGGCGGAAATCGCCCGCCGAGTAGAGGAGGTCGCCGCCCTGCTCGACCTCACCGACCTACTCGAACGCAAGCCGGGTGCCCTGTCGGGCGGTCAGCGCCAGCGGGTTGCGATGGGCCGCGCGATCGTGCGCGAGCCCGCCGTGTACCTGATGGACGAGCCCCTGTCGAACCTCGACGCGAAGCTACGCGTGACCATGCGGGCCGAGCTGCTCAAACTCCACGAGCGGCTGCGTACGACGACCGTGTACGTCACCCACGATCAGGTCGAGGCCATGACCCTCGGCGAGCGGGTTGCCGTCATGAGCAAGGGGCTGTTGCAGCAGGTCGACACGCCCCAGAACCTCTACCGCGAGCCGAAGAACCTCTTCGTGGCGGCATTCATCGGCTCTCCGTCGATGAACCTCGTCGAGGCGGTCGTCTCCGACGCCGGCGTCCGCTTTGCGGGTCTGACGATCCCCTTCGCGCCGGGGGGCGTGCGTCCCGACGACGGGCCGGTGGTGCTCGGTATCCGGCCGGAGGCTTTCGAGGTGGTCGAGTTGGCTGCGGCGGGCCTGCCGAGCATCGAGGTGATCCCGGCGGTGATCGAGGAATTGGGGTCCGACACCAACGTGATCTTCCCTATCGATGCTCCTCGCGTGAAGTCGGAACAGGTACGCGCCGCGGCGCAAGAAGGCGACGACGGCTCATTGCTCGTCGACGAGCGCGCGAGCTTCACGGCTCGTATCGACCCACGCGCCTCCGTGCGCGCCGGGGCGCCCCTGCGACTTGCCATCGACCCGGCCCAGATCTACTGCTTCGATCCCGCCTCGGGTGAGAATCTCGCGCAGAAGTCTGCGGTCAGTGGGGTGTCACCCAGGTAGGGCCGCCCACATGAACTCTCGCTACCTGTGGGCGGGTCTCCGCGGTCACGGCGTTGATTCTGCGTGTGCCCTAAGGTGGCTCGCGTGCCCGACACCCACGCTTTCGAGGTTCTCCAACGGCTCATTTCCGACGCGGCGGCCGCGGCCGTGGGGGTCACGCCCGACCGCGTCGAGCTGACGTCGCCCGCACACCGAGAGCATGGGGATCTTGCAACCCCACTGGCGATGGCCCTTGCGCGTCAGGCGCGTCGGGCCCCGCGCGAGATCGCCGAGCAGACGGCCGAAAATCTTCGTGCGATGCCAGATGCCCAGCGGCTCGTGGCGTCCGTCGAGGTCGCGGGGCCGGGCTTCTTGAACCTCACCCTGGCGCCAGCCTGGTTCGTCGAGGCGCTCGGCGCAGTCGTCGCGGAGGGTGATGATTTTGGCCGCGGCACGCCGCAGGCGGACAGCATCCTGCTGGAGTTCGTCTCGGCGAACCCGACGGGCCCGCTGCACGTCGGCCATGCCCGCCACGCTGCTCTGGGAGACAGCCTCGCGCGGCTGTTTGCGTTCGTTGGGCAGCCGGTGTCGCGCGAGTACTACGTCAACGACTTCGGCCGCCAGATGGCCCTGTTCGGGGGGTCGGTCGCCGCACGCTACGCGGAGATCATCGGCGAGGAGGCTCATCTGCCGCAGGGGGGGTATCAGGGCGACTACGTGAACGCGGTCGCCGGAGCCCTTCACGACGAGGTGGGTGAGACCTACCGCGGGCGGGTGTCGCCCCCCGACAGCGAGGTCGTCGAGTTCTTCGGGCGGCGTGGCGGAGAGGTGATGCTGGCGGCAATCCAGGCCGACCTCGAGCGCTTTCGCGTCGCCCCGTTCGACCGCTACTTCAGCGAGAGCACCCTTCATACCGAAGGGCGCGTGCAGGCCGGGGTCGCTGCGCTCGAGGCGTCCGGTGACGCGTACCGCCACGACGGGGCAGTGTGGTTCCGGACAACCTCGTACGGCGACGACAAGGACCGGGTGCTCGTCCGTGCCGACGGAGCGCCGACGTATCTCGCCTCCGACGTGGCCTACCACCTCGACAAGGCGGCCCGCTCGGGTGGGCTGCTGATCGACATCCTCGGTGCCGACCATCACGGCTACGTCAACCGCCTGCGCGCGGTACTCGCCGTCGGCGGGCACGCGCCCGATTCACTCGAGGTCGTGCTGCTGCAGCTCGTCAGCCTGCTCGAACGCGGTGAGGCCAAGAAGATGAGCAAACGCGCGGGCACCCTCGTGACCCTCGCCGACCTACTCGACGACATCGGAGTCGATGCCGCTCGGTTCTTCCTGGTCGAGCGGTCGCACGAGACGAACATCGAGCTCGACCTCGACCTGGCCCGGGAACGCAGCCAGGAGAACCCGGTCTACTATGTGCAGTACGCCCACGCACGCTGTCGCAGCATTCTCACTAAGGCCGAGGCGGAGGGCGTCACCGCCACGCCGGGGGCGATCCCCGACGAGCTCGACGAGTCCGAACGGGATCTCGTGCTGCGGCTCGTCGAGTGGCCGAACGTGCTGCGCGACGCCGCCGAGCGGCGTGCCCCGCACCGTGTCGTCGCGCATCTGAAAGACCTGGCGCGTGACCTCCACGGCTTCTACCACCGCTGCCAGGTGGTCGGCCAGCCGCCCGCGACCGAGGCGTTTCGGCTCGATCTGGTCCGGGCGACCGCCGATCAGATCCGCTGCGGGCTCGCGCTTCTCGGCGTCGAGGCGCCCGACCGGATGTAACGCCCGGTAAGGCGGGAGGCCGTTGCCGAGCGCGCCCGGGCCGAAGCGACCGTCCTGTTTTCAGGCCACCAGTTGGAGTTGGTCGAGCGGTTCTGCGACGGCGTGACGATCATCGACCGCGGTTCGCTGGTGGCGAACGGGCGTGTGGGCGAGCTGCGTGACAGCGGCAGGGCCCGCCGCGTACGGGTCGAAGTCGACGCCGATCCGGGGTGGTGGCGCGACACGTGCGACGCGAACATTGTCGCGCGCGAGGGCCGCGCCATCGTCGTTGAGATGACCACTGGCGCGAGTGACCAGGCAATCCTCGACATCACCCGCGCCGCGGGTGATGTCGTCACGTTCGCGCGCGTGCGTGAGAGCGTCGCGGAGATCTTCCGAGAGGCCGTGGAGCCCCGCGCGACGAAGGCGGTGAGCAATGGACCCGGTTCGGCTCGTCGCAGAGCGTGAGTTTCGCGAGCGCGCCGCCGATCGGTCGTTTCTGATCGGAACGCTGATCACGCTCGTGCTGGTGCTGGCGTTCGCGATCGTTCCGAGCCTCGTGGGTGGCGGACCCGACACCGCGACGGTTGGCGTCGTCGGCGCCGAGGCACGACAGATCGTCGATCGGGCGGCGCGCGATGCGGCTGCGGCGGATGCCCGCATCACTGTCCGCGCGTTCTCCGCCCGTGCGGCCGCCGAGCGGGTCCGCGCAGAAGGGGCACTGCGCCAGGCGGGTGTCGACGGCGCCCGCGCCCGCGCCGCCCTCTACCCGGCCCCCGTGCCGGTGCGCGCCACCGATCCACAGGCCGCCGAGCGCGATTCGCGGCAGGGGATCGCCTTCGCGGGTGTCCTCGTCCTCTTCTCATCCATTCTGTCGATCGCCGTGATGGTCGCTTTGGGGTCGTCGAGGAGACGTCGTCGCGGGTTGTCGAGGTGCTTTTGGCAGCCGTACGTCCCGTCGCCGCCGATGCTCGGTGCGCTTGTTCTCTGGTTCGTCCCCCGGCGACGTGATCTCTGCGGCACTGTTTGCCGCCGGCGGGGCACTCGTGTCGCGCCAGGAGGATCTCCCGTCGACGATCACCCCGATCTCCCTGCTCGTGCAAGTGGGATTCGGCCTCGGCGTGTTCGTCACCTCCGACCCGGGAGGCACCTTGGCCCGCGTCGCGACGTTCGTGCCGCCGGTCGCCCCGTTTGTGGTCCGGATCCGGGTCGCCCAGAACGAGATCAGCACCGCAGAACAGGTCGGGTCGGTTCTGGTCGCCGCCGGCTTTGGCGTGATCACGATCCTGATCGCCGCTCAGATCTACACGCGGGCGATCTGCACATAGGCGTCCGGGTGCGCTGGTGCGAGGCGCTGAGGTCCCGGCCGGGACGGGCGGCTGCGGGGTCTCTGCTAGTTTCCGGTCCCCGTGCGGGTGTAGCTCAGTTGGTAGAGCGTTGGCTTCCCAAGCCAAAGGTCGCGGGTTCGACCCCCGTCGCCCGCTTCGATGGATACGCCCCCGGGCCGGGTCGCCGCCAGCAGGAGAAGTCACGTGGGCCAAGCAGCAACCGAGGCGGCGCGACGGCGCACGTTCGCGATCATCTCGCACCCGGACGCCGGGAAGACCACTCTCACCGAAAAGCTCTTGCTCTACGGCGGGGCCATCGAGCTGGCGGGTGCGGTGCGTGCCAAGAGCGGCCGGGCCAGCGCCCGGTCCGATTGGATGGAGATCGAGCGCCAGCGCGGTATCTCGGTGACGTCCGCAGCCCTACGCTTCGAGCACCGTGGGTTCGTGCTGAATCTCCTCGATACCCCCGGCCACAAGGACTTCTCGGAAGACACCTACCGGGTGTTGACCGCCACCGACACGGCGGTGATGGTGATCGATGCGGCCAAGGGGCTCGAGCCCCAGACCCTGAAGCTCTTCCAGGTCTGCCGCACCCGCGGGACGCCGATCATCACGTTCATCAACAAGCTCGATCGCCCCGCGCGCGACATCCTCGAACTGCTCGACGAGATCGAACGCGAGATCGGGCTGAGGCCCACGCCGATCACCTGGCCGGTTCTCCACGAAGGCGTGTTCCTCGGCATCGTGGATCGCCGCGACAGCACGTTCATCCGGTACGACCGGCCGGTCCACGGGGCGAGCTCCGACGAGTTTGCGCCCGTAGCGCTCGATGACGCTGACCTGCCGGCCGATGCGCGGCGGGTCCTTGACGACGAGCTGGCCCTTCTGGACGGCGTCGGCGCCGACCATGACCCGGCCGACTTCGCCGCCGGGCGCTCAACCCCCGTGCTCTTTGGCTCGGCTCTTGGAAACTGCGGGGTGCGCCTGCTGCTGGAGGTCGCCGAAGATCTGGGCCTGCCGCCGTCCGGCTGGGTGACCCTCGATGGGGCCGTGCGCGGCCTCGATGAACCCTTCAGTGGGGTCGTTTTCAAGGTGCAGGCGAACACCGACCCCCGCCACCGCGACCGGATCGCCTACCTGCGTGTCTGCACGGGGCGGTTCGAGCGTGGGCTTGCGGCCTACCACGAACGCAGCGGGCGCCCTCTTGCCATGCGTCACGCCCATCAGCCATTCGGCCAGGAACGCGTGCCCGTGGAGGAAGCCTTCCCGGGTGACGTGATCGGCCTGGTCAACGCGTCTGATCTGCGCCCAGGCGATGTTCTGCACGACGGCCCCGCGGTGCAGTTTCCGCCGATGCCGCGGTTCGCGCCCGAGTTCTTCGCGGTGGCCCGCAGCCGCGACACCGACCGGTACAAGCAGTTTCGCCGGGGCCTTGACGCCCTCGACGAGGAGGGAGTCGTCCAGGTGCTGCGTCATCGCGATCGGGGTGACCAGTCGCCTGTGCTCGCCGTCGTTGGCCCGATGCAGCTCGAGGTCGCCAAAGCGCGCCTCGAAGGCGAGTTCGGCGCCCCGACCGTAATAGATCCTCCGCAGCAGTTCGTCGCCCGTGAAACCGACGACGCCGGCGCGTCGGCGCTTTCCCGACTCGGCGTGGAGGTGCTCGAGCGCCGCAGCGGCGAGCGGGTCGCCCTTTTCCGCTCTCAGTTCCAGCTCGACCGGATCGCCAACGACCACCCGGCCCTGAAGCTCGATCGCATGCTCGCCGGCTGACGCGACGTCGGTGACGTAAGGAATCCAAGCCTCGATCGTTGTGTGAGTGACGGGCCGTCAAACGGCACGCGCAACCAACGAGGGGATTTCATCGATGCGTCGAGGAAAGCTTGCCTGCGGGGCCCTTATCGCCGCCGCAGCTGCGGCGACTGTCACCGCCCAAGCCGCTGTGGCGGCCCCGGCCACCAGCGGGGTCGTCGTCGACTACCGGGCGCAGTCGACCACCGCTACCGTCGCGACCCAGGGCGGCGGACTGCTCGCCCTTCACTCGAACCGCGTTCGCGAGGGTTCGCGGGTGCGCGTCACGGCGGTGAGGCAACTGGGCAACGGAACCCTTGCCGGTCGTCTGACCGTCGTCGGAAAGGCACGCCGGGCCACGGTGCGTGGGGTTGTGGCGGCCCAGATCGGTCGCCGGGCCATCGCCCTCAGCGGGCCGGGCACCACCTTCATGATCCGGCTTGGCCGCCGGTCGGGCAAGAACTCTCTGCAGGTCACGCCCCAGTACGGCGTTGGCTCGACGGTGAGCGTCGACGTCAAGATCGACCCCAAGGGCGATCTCAACGGGGAAGACGTCACCGTCGTCAACGGTGTTCCGCTGCGGACCCTCGAGCTCGAGGGCATGGTCAAGACGGTCGGCGCCGGAACGACCGCTCCGACGGTCGATCCGGCGACCGGCTGCGTGACGGGCCTGACCTCAACCAATCTGCCGGTCGGCTGGCTCGCCCTGAGCGTCGGCGAACACGATCTCAGCCTCACGGCATTCGTCAAGCTTGCTTCGGCAACAACGCCCCCGGTTGCTCCGACAACCGGCACGACCACAACCACGACGACGGCTCCGACGCCGCCGGTGGCACCGACCTTCGCGGCCGGGCAAGAGGTCGAGCTGCACGTCAACCAGGTTCTCAGCACGACGACCAGCGCGCCGTGTGACAACCAGTTCCAGCTCACCAGCGCCAGCGCCAACGGCGACGAGCAGGAAGCCGACGAAGACCGCGATCACGGCGAAGAGCACAACGAAGGCGACCGCCACGGCCGAGGCCACGGCGGCGGCGATGAGGGTGGCGGTGACGGCGAGCACGGCGGCGGAAACGACGACGACTGAGCCAGCCCGCAGCGAACGACTTCGACGGGCCGCCACGCGCGGCCCGTCGTCGTTTTGGGCCGTCATCGTCCGCGCGGATCCGGAGGTCCGTGCGGTGTGCCGGCTTCACCACGTAGGCCTCGCGAGGATGGCAGCACCGCAAGGCGGTCGAGCACGTTCACGTCAATCTTCAGGAACGCCGGCTGGCCGGTGGCGTTTGCGGTAGCTGAGGAGTAGGTGAGTCATCTCAAGGTCGTGGCCCCCGACTCGAGGAGCTTGCGGCGGGCAAAGCGGGCCGGCGCACTGCTCGTCGGGCTGACCGAACTGCCGGTCGGGCACCGCGCGTTCCTCGCCCATCTCGACGCGACGCCGGCACGATCCGGACTGATGTGCTGCGCACCCCGAGCCACTTGAGCGCATCGCCGCAAAGCCCGGGATGCTGTGACGTCTGCGCGCGCACCGAAGGGCGTGAGGAGCGGTGATCGCCCGGCCCAGTTGAGCCGCGAAAGTCTAGATCGGTCGGTCGCCCACCAGAAAGAAGACCACGGCGGCCACGAGGTAGCCGGTCAGCAGCAGCCCGCCGCGCAGGCGGCTCGACTGGCCTCCCCAGAGGATGAGGGCCGTGCCGGCAACGGCGCCCCCCAAGGCGGCCAACTCGACGACCCGAAACGACAGGGTCAGGGGGGAGAAGAGAAACGAGAGAACCCCCACGGCCGGGATCAGGAAAACCGCGACCTGGGCCGCCGACGACAGGGCGATCTCGGCGGCGAGGGTGATGTTGCCCTTCGCGGCCACAACGAGCGCGCCTCCGTGCTCGGCGGCGTTGCCGACGATCGCGACGATCACCGCGGCAACGAAGAAGTCCGACAGGTTCGCCTGGGACGAAAACTCCTCGAGCGAGCCCACGAGCACCTCGGCGACCAGGGCGGTGATGATCGTTGCCCCGCCCAGGACGAGAAGCGCCGTCCGAAACGACCAACCCCGCATTGCGGCGGGGTCGTCGGAGGCGTGGACGTGCATCGCGCGATGGCGGCGCAGTGCGATGACCGTGATCGCCACGTAGGCAATCAGGAGTACCACCTCCTCCGGCAGCGAGACCCAGGCAAGAGACTGACGGTCAGGGTCACCTTCGAAGCCGGCGATCGAGGGGATCAAAAAGAGCACCACCGCCCCGGCGCAGAGCCCGAGGGAGGTCAGCGACGACTGTCGGTCGAGCGTGCCCTTGCCACCGACCAGAAGCGATAGCCCCAGCACGAGCAGCAGGTTTCCGACGACGGAGCCGACGAGCGAGCCGCGTACGACGTCGGTCAGGCCTTCGCGAACGGCCAGCAGGGCGATGATCAGTTCGGGAGCGTTGCCAAAGGTGGCGTTCAGAAACCCGCCAACACCGGGCCCGGTGTGATGGGCGGCGTGCTCGGTTGCTTCGCCGATCAACCAGGCCAACGGCATGAGCGACACCGCCGCCAAAACGAAGAGGGTGAGTTTGCCGGCGCCCGCAAACTCGGCGGCCACGGTGATCGGCCCCAAAAGGAGCAGGGCGAAGAGAATGCGACGAACCACGGCGCGGGATCCTACCCGGCCCACCGCGGGAGAATCAGCCCACCGTGTTCCAGAGGGCGATCACCGGCTTAACGCCGATGTCCCGCAGGATCGACAGCGACGCCGTATCGACCGTAAAAAGGCGCCCCATCTCCGGGCCGAGGCCAAGCGCCCGGGCGGCAAGAATGCGGCTCATGTGTCCGTGGGAGACCGTGATTACGCGCGTGCGTCCGGCGTAGTCGCGCAGAATGCCATCGGCGCGCCGGCCGACATCTGCGGGGGTTTCGCCGTTAGGGCAGCCGTCGCGCCAGATATCCCAGCCGGGTTGACGGGCGAGGATCTCGGCCTTGGTCAGGCCCTCGTAGTCGCCGTAGTCGAACTCGGCGAGGCGGCCGTCGATCGTGGACGTGCGCCCTGGAAGCCCGAGCGCGGCGGTCTGCTGGGCCCGAGCCCGGGGGCTACAAACAACGCTCTCACCGTCGGTCGGGCGGATCAGACGTGACGCCACAGCCACAAGCGATGCGGCCTCCTCGCGGCCATGCGGGGTCAGGTCGAGATCGGTCGATCCCGTGTGGCGCCCGTTAATCGTCCACTCGGTTTCGCCGTGGCGGATGAGAACAAGTTCCATAGGCCGGGCAGTCTCACTCACGGCTGCCTGCTCGGCAAGCGCGCCTGTACCGTTGCCACCGCGAGTCGTCGACGGTCGGAGAGATCTGCGTGAAGCCCATACGAATCGGCCTACTCGGTATCGGCACGGTTGGCGGGGGCACCTTCGACGTGCTGCGCCGCAACGAGGAGGAGATCACGCGCCGGGTTGGTCGGCCACTCGTGGTCACCCGTGTCGCCGACCTTGACCTCGACTTGGCGCGCAGCATCACCGGTCGCGATGTCGAGGTCACCGACGATGCGTACGCGGTGACCCGCGACCCCGATATCGACATCGTCGTCGAGCTGATCGGCGGGTACGGCATCGCCCGCACGCTGGTGCTCGACGCGATCGAACACGGCAAGAACGTCGTCACCGCGAACAAGGCCCTGCTCGCCGTGCACGGCAACGAAATCTTTGCCGCCGCGCACGCCGAGGGCGTGGTGGTGGCCTTCGAGGCCGCCGTCGGGGGCGGAATTCCGATCATCAAAGCCCTGCGCGAGGGCCTGGTCGCGAACCGCATCGAGTGGATCGCCGGGATCATCAACGGCACCACCAACTTCATCCTCTCCGAGATGCGCGACCGCGGCATCGACTTCACGACCGCCTTGGCCGAGGCACAGGCCAACGGCTACGCCGAGGCCGATCCGACCTTCGACATCGAGGGGATCGACGCGGCCCACAAGCTGACCCTGATGGCCTCCATCGCGTTCGGCATCCCCGTGCAGTTCGACAACGCCTACGTCGAGGGCATCACCGCCATCGAGCAGACCGATATCCGCTACGCCGAGCAGCTCGGATACCGGCTGAAACTGCTCGGCATAACACGCCGCCGCGACGACGGTATTGAGCTGCGCGTTCATCCGTGTCTCGTCCCCGAGAACCGGCTGCTCGCCAGCGTCGAGGGCGTGATGAACGCGGTGCTCGTAATGGCCGACGCCGTCGGGCCGACGCTCTACTACGGCGCCGGTGCGGGTGCACAACCCACGGCGTCAGCGGTGATCGCCGACCTCGTCGATGTTGCTCGACTGATCACCGCCGACCCGGGGCATCGGGTTCCGCATCTGGCCTTTCAGCCCGATCAGCTCAGCGAGATTCCGGTGTTGCCGATCGAGGCGGTGGAGACCTCGTACTACATGCGCCTGAACGTCATTGATCAGCCTGGCGTGATGGCCGACGTCACACGGATTCTCGCCGATGAGAAGGTCTCGATCGACGCCGCCCTGCAGAAAGAGCCGGGGGAGGAGGCTCGCGCCGACATCGTGTTGCTGACCCATCGCACCGTCGAGCGATCAATGCGCGCGGCGATCAGGAAGATCGAGGCCCTGCCGACCACCTTCGGGAAGGTCGTGCTGCTGCGAATGGAGCGCCTTTCCTAGGGCGCGCGCCGCGTGTCGGGGGTGCCACCGATCTCGATCCGCCGGTCGCTGCGGGTGATGACGAAGGGGCCGACGCGGTATGTCGTCTCGGTTTTGGGCGATCCCGCAGGCTGCGGCGTCGCGGGGAGGCCCGCGATGATGTCTTCGATGCGTCGGCTCACGCGGTCGACCCGGTTGATGCCGTTGTTGGTGCGGTTCGCCAGTTGGGAGATCGGATCGACCTTCGCAACGATGTCGTCCTGGGTGAGCTGCAGCGCGAGGCTGCCCGCCCCGCCGGCGGCGCCGACGACGGCGCAGCCGATCACGAGGAACTTTTGCCACCTCGGCCGGACCTCAACGACGCGTACGACCTCTGCCCGCGGGGATTTGGCGGGGCTCTCAACGTCGCGCGGGGTCGCGGGCTCATTGGACATTCCTCGAGGATAGAGCGATCCACGCCGTGAATAGTTACGTCGAGGGCGCCGGATGATCCTGGCCCCGCCCGGCCTGAGCGTTTCTGCGCCACCGGAATCGGGGCGCACCCCCCGGCAAATCCAAGTTTCCTGCGACCGGGCGTGCCGGGTATCGGTTCGGCTTGCCGCTGACGACTCGGCGGCCGTGCGGTTGGTCACCGGTCGCGGGCGGGCCCCTCTTCTCCCGGGCCGAGTCGGCGATCCTGACGCCCACCGGCGGGGAGCGGGCGGTGCGCCTCTCACCGACCCGTGTGACGGAGTCGACCTGAACCGTGACTTTCCGACCCGCGATTGGGGGTCTGCACAGGCGGTTGCTCCCGCGCCGGCGGCGGCATCAGAGCCGAAGACCCGCGCCCGGATCGCCCTGATCCGAGATCTGCGGCCGGCCCAGATCGTGACGGTGCATGCTCCGCTCGGTCTCGTCGAAGGCCCCCGGCGCGGAACGCTCGTCGGCCCGCCTCGCACACGACGCGGGGCTGCCGTTGGGGCGCGTCGTGGGCTACTACGCGACCCCTGGCTCGCTCGGGGCCTGGGCCGGCCGAGCTGGAGATCCCCGAGGTCACCCTCGAGCTCCCAGTGGAGCCCGTCTGCTGGGATGCAGCAGGCCCGGTGGGGCTTCTCTCCGCGACCGAGTGATCGCTAGGCCGGGTCGGGATCAGGGCGTTTCGGGGAGATCACCACGGGGCGTCCGTCGCGACCCACCGCGACCAAGGTGAAATGGCCGGCAACGCACAGCTCACGCGAGCCGTCTTCGATGCGTTCGCGCCAGACGTCGATCTTCACGCGGACCGAGGTGCGGCCCTCCTCCACAACCTGTGCATCGACCTCGACGAGGTCTCCCTGGCGGATCGGTACCCGGAAGACGATTTCCTCCATGGCGGCGGTGACCACCTGGGTGCCGGCGCGCCTCATCGCGGCGTAGGCGGCGGCCCGGTCCATCCATCCGACGAGGGTGCCGGCGAAGAGCGTCCCTTGCGAGTTGGTGTCTTGAGGAAAGACCGACTGCAGAAGCGTTGCGCGCATGCCATCTCCGGGTGGGTGACGATCAGATGTAAGCGTACGTCCCCGCTCACCTCACTTCCCGGGCGCGGCTGTCATACCCTGACCTCCCCGTTCGCTCGACAGACCCAAGGAGACGGCGATGGCCACCTTTGCCACGCGTAACAACCTTTCCGACGATGTGCGACGCGACGCGATCGCGCTGCTGAACGCCCGTCTGGCCGATTGCCTCGATCTCTACACCCAGACCAAGCACGCCCACTGGAACGTCAAAGGGCCGGGCTTCATCTCCCTGCACGAGCTGTACGACGACCTCGCCACCGGAGTTCTTGGCTTCGTCGACCTGATCGCCGAGCGGGCGACGGCCCTTGGCGGGGTCGCCGACGGGACGCTCCGACAGGCGGCCGCCACGACCCAACTGGCCGAGTACCCCGCGGAAGCGTTCATCGGTACGGCCTCGTTGGAGGCCCTCGCCGACCGCTACGCCGCGTTCGGCAGCTCGGTTCGTGCCGGAATCGACGTCACGGCCGATCTCGGTGACATCGACACGTCAGACCTGTTCACCGAGGTCTCGCGGGAGATCGACAAGAATCTCTGGTTCATCGAGGCCCACCTGCAGGGATGATGGGCCCGGGGTTGAGTCGGGCGACATCACCGTCGCGTCGTCCGGCACTGCGCGACGCCTTGTCGACGTACATCCGCCCGTCGGCGACCAGAAGCGCCATGCGCAGATCGGTGGCGTCGTCGGGGATCAACGCGGCGTCGGCCCAGCAGGTGATTAGTGCGTCGGGGTGGTCTTCGCCCGCGCTTCGGCGTACCGAGAGGCGATCTCATCCACGTCGGCACCGTCGGCCGGCACCAACGCGCAGAATTCATCACCCCCCAATCGGTACGCCGAGCCGACGCCTCGACGCGACCCGCAGGGCGGTGCGCGAGGCGCTTCAGCAGGGCCTCGCCATCGAGGTGGCCCATGCGGTCGTTGAATCCCCTGAATCCGTCAGGTCGAAGATCACGAGCGCCATCGGGCGAGACCGGCACCGTCGTTCGCGAACTGGAGGTCGTCGAGCAGGCAGCATCGATTGGCCAGGCCGGTCGGGGCGTCGGTCGTGGCGATTCCCACAGGCACTTTTCGGCGGCGGCGAATTCGGAGAGCCCCCCGGCAAGCAGAGCCCATGAGAGCGCTGGGCGGCGCCCCGGCCGCCACGATCGCCGCCGCGACCAGCGACAGCAGGATCAGACCTTCCAGCGGGTAGGCCAGGTTCACAGCGATCACGAGGAATCTCGACCCATCGGTCGTCGTCCACACGGCCTCTATGACGACCGCGGTGCCACGCCAAGTTCCCGCTGAACCCGCCGAAACCCGCCTGCGTGGTGCCGCACAGGTAGTCATCGAGGAACGCCACCAGCGTCGGGTCGGTGACCTCGGTCTGGGTGCGCACCGCGGCGACCGCGAGAGGGAGAACCCCCATCGCAGCGGTGCGACGGGGAAACGGAGACACTCAAAGGTCATCGCCCGCCGCGAGGCGGTGCGTGACCCGCGCTCCGGCGCGGCGTCCCGTCAGGCGCCGCGTGTCGTGGTGAGCTGATCCTGGCGGATCATGTTGTCAACCGACGCCGCCGCGTCGATCGGCGGGCCGCTAACCCACCACGCTCCTGTTGCGCGCCCGAACGCCGCGCTGGCCCCAGGGCCGGCGACGGCAACCCGATGTCGGTGGGCCAGCTGCGCCACGTCGGCCTGGACGCCCTCCAAGAGCGCGGCGTGCATGGCGGCGACGATGACAATGGCAGGCTCAAGACGATCGGCCGCATCGGCAAGGGTGTCGATCGGGGTGTTCGGGCCGAGCAGCGTGATCCGCCACCCGCGCTCCCGAAGCCCGAGACCGAAACAGATCAATCCGAGGTCGTGCTGCTCAGCGGGAGGGCATGCGAGGAGAGCCCGTGGCCCACCACCGTCGCCCCAGTTGCGTGCCAAAGCCAGAAGCCGGCCGCGCACGATCGCGGTCGCGAAGTGCTCCTCGGCGATCGAGACCTCGCCGGCCTCCCAGCGGACACCGAGGCTCTGAAGGGAAGGGAGAACTCCTTCCACCAGTGCCGTTTCGAGGCTGAACGTCGCGAACAGCCGATCGAGTGCACGGTGGGCGGCCCGCTCATCAAAGCGCGTGAAGGCCGCGCTGAGGGTCGCGCGGATCGCCGCCGGTTGGGATCCCACGAGCGCGTCGAGCTCTCGCGAGCGCCCCTCGGAGGTGAGCGCCGCGGCCGCCAACGACGCGGACATCCCGGCGTTCATTCGCACTTGCATGGCCCGGACCCGCTCTTCATCGAGCGGGCCGTACGTACGAAAGCCGCCCGACGTTCGCAGCGGCTGAAGGAGCCCGTAGCGCCGCTCCCAGGCCCGCAGGAGGGGGGCGCTGACGCCTGTCCTGCGGGCGAGCTCGCCAATCTGGATGCGGTGATCGGGAGGTCGCGACACCGAGGAAGCATGCCGCATGTCAACAGATTTGTCGAAGTAGTGGAGCCGATGTGTGGGCGGCAGTGCGGCACACCGCCGCCTTATGGCGGTGCCGAGTGACCGATGGCACTCGACAGCGTTCACAGATCTGTCTAGGTTCTGTTTAATGTTGAGCTGACCAACGGATCCGAGGAAAACAATCCATGAGCCAATTCTCCGCAGAAGGCGCACGAGCGCAAACGATGCCATCTCGCGACTTCGTTGCCGCACGTCATCGACGCGAGAACATCTCACGCGGCCTCGTCCTCGCCGCCGCGTTCGCGTCGTTCGTGCTGTCGGTATCCCTGTGGTTCTCCGGTAGCGAACTCGAGGGCATTTTCGTCGGTGTCTGGGTACCGTCGATCATCAGCCTCGGGGCGTTCTTGCTGCCGCGCGGAATGAACCGATGAACAGCCCGGAACTCTTCATCGCGGGCGCGTTTGTCACCACCCTCGTGTCTGCCGGGGTGGCCCTGCCGATCATCGGCACGATCCTCGACCGTCGCGCCGCGCAGGCCGAGGCCGCCGACGCGACCCCTGAACCCGCAACTCAGTCGTAGTTCAACGAAAGGCAGGTCATCGTGACCACCTGGCTCTGGATCGGTACCGCCGGAATGTCGCTCGGAGCTCTCGCGTTCCTGGTGCTGGGCCGCCGCTCGGAGGGCAAGGAAGCCGATTTCGTCCTCATCACCTTCTTCATCGCGTTCATCGCGGCCACCGCCTACTTGGCGATGGCTCTCGGGCAGGGTGTCGTCACGATCGACGGCGACGAAGTCTTCTTCGCACGGTACATCGACTGGGTCATCACCACGCCGTTGCTGCTGCTCGACCTCGCCATTCTGGCGGGTGCGGGTCGACGGCTCACGATGTGGCTGCTCGGCCTGAACGTGCACATGATCGCGACCGGCCTCGTCGCAGGCCTGACCGTCGGCAACGACCGTTACATCTGGTTTGCCGTCAGTACCGCCTCGTTCATCGCGCTGCTGGCGCTTCTCGTCGGTCGGTTCCTCGCGCTGGCCACGACGCAGGGGCCCGAGGTAGCCGCGCTCTTCACACGCCTCGCGGGCCTGACGGCAGTCCTCTGGTCGGCCTATCCGGTGGTGTGGTTGCTCGGTACCGAGGGCACGGGAGCCATCAGTCTGACGACGGAAGTCGCCGTGTTCGCGGTACTCGATCTGTCGGCGAAGATCGGGTTCGGGTTCCTTCTCCTGAGCAAGCGGGCCGTCGTCACCACGGCAAAGCCTGCGCCCGTGTCGAGCACCGCCACCGCATAGACACACGGATCCATCCGGGGGTGGAGCACCACGCGCGCCCCGCCCTCGGATGCGTGCATCTGGCGCTACCGACCGCGAGCGGCGTCCTCGAAAGCTTTCGCGGCAGGCTTCTTGGCGCCCGACTGTTCGAGCAGCCCCGACTTCCAGTCGCGGTGGTCCTGCAAGAGGTACCAGATGAACATCTTCACGCGCGGGTTGGCGCGTACGCGCCGAACTGCGTCGGTCAGGTACTCGGCCTGAACGGGGCGTGAACGGAAGTAGGTGAGATTGAGTGTCTTTGCGGTGGCGACACCGAATTCAGTCAGCCACACGGGCTTTCCCGCGAGGTAGCCCGAGTCGATGGTGTCCGTCAGCTGGGAGAGGCTGTAGACGTCGATGTACGATGCGCCCGCAAAGATCGGGTGAGGGGGCTTAAGCGGGTAGGGATGGTGCGAGACGGCGTCCATCGGAGGCCGCAGACCCTTTGCATTGAGGGCGCGCAGGAACACCCGCGGCGGAACTCGTGTGACCGAACCCCTTTCGGCCGTCGCGGGGAACGGATCTCCGGCGGGAGCCGTCACGAGCCCGGCGACGATCGCCGCACGATCAACGCTGCTGATGCCCCTGTAGACGGCCTTCTGTATCGCCGAGTACGTGCGCGGCGAGGTGACCACAAAGCCCGGGCCGCCTTTTCGACGCTCGATCTGGGGGTAGAGGAACAAGGGGATGTTCGGCTCGTTCCAACCCTCCCAGAGATGAACTCCACGCGGGCCGTAACGACGGGCGGCGGCCGTCGCGAAGGCGCCGACATCGTTAGCACGCGCCGGACGAACCGCCCGCACATCGATGCCCTCAGGTCGTCTCACCGTTGGGTCGACGGCCCAGGCCGGTGTGCCCCAGAGCGTGAACAGAACGCGGATCTCACGGCTGCGCGCCCCGGCGACGACCGCGTCATAGTGGGCCCAGTTGTATGCGGGGTCGGCAGGATCGGTAGCCTTCGCGGGACGTCCGGGCGCAACCAGATCCCAGCGCAGATCGACGCGTAGGAGCTTTGCCCCGAGGTCATCGACCAGTCCCAGGCGATCGGCGACGGTCACGTCGGGTCGGGGGCCGGACAGGCGGTCGTCCTGAATACCGATCTGAACGGCCGATCCACGCGCCGCGGCGGGGTTGTCGCTCCAGAAACGCAGCACGCCGAGGATGCCGGCGAAAAGCGCGAAGGCAATCGCCATGGCCAGGTAGAAGTGGGCTCTCACTCCGGGGAACCTAGCGGCCGTTCGTGTGTGGGGCTGGTTTCAGGGTATGCGGGAGGCGTGAAACATCGTCGCCGCCCGAGCACTGTGGAAGGATCCCACACGGATGTCTGACGGCCCACCCACTGCCCGAATGCCCGCCACCCTGAGCCCTGGGCTCACCGAACGCGAGGCCGCCCGCCGCATCGCCCTCCGCGGAGAGGTCGAGTCGCGGGCGACGAGCCGGTCGACGCGCAGCATCATCCGCGCGAACGTGCTGACGCCGTTCAACCTGATCCTCGTTGTCTTCGGCGCGCTGACACTCGGCACAGGCGACTGGCGCGACGCCCTGTTTTTGATCATCCTCATCGGCAACTCGGGGCTCGGCATCCTCCAGGAACTGCGCGCCAAGAGGGCGCTCGATCGCCTCGCGGCGCTGGTTACCCCGCACGCGAACGTGATCCGCGACGGCAACACACACCAGGTGCGGGTCGAGGATGTCTTTGTCGGCGACCTCATCGCGCTCGGGCCGGGCGACCAGATCACCGCCGACGGTGACGTCGTGCGGTCGCAGGGCCTTGCCATCGACGAGTCGGTGCTCACCGGAGAATCGTTGGCGGTGCCCCGCGGTGTCGGCGAGGAGATCCGCGCCGGTTCGTTCGTGTCAGAGGGCTCGGGCACGTTCGTCGCCACGGCCATCGGCGACGACAGCTACGCGCAGAAGATCGCCGGCGAGGCTCGCGAGTTCCGCCACGAGCGCAGCCCGCTCGAGAAGGCCATCGATCGGCTGCTGCTCATCACGGTCGCGGCGATGATTCCGCTTGGCATCGCCTTTGGGGTCGCCCTGACGCGCCAGAACATCAGCTTCGGCGAGGCGGTTTCTGAGGCCACAGCGGGTGTCGTGACCCTCGTGCCCGAGGGGCTGATCCTTTTGACCAGCCTGACGTACGCCGTGGCTGCGCTGCGAATGACCCGACGTGGGGCCCTGGCCCAGCAACTTTCGGCGATCGAGGCGCTGAGCGGCAGCGACGTCGTCTGCCTCGACAAGACCGGCACCCTGACCGAAGACACTCTGCGCCTCGTCGAGCTGGTGCCCGCCGTGGGGCTCGACGAGGGGGCGATCGCCGAGGCCGCAAGCCTCTATGCCGCCTCCAGCGCTGAGGCAGACCCGCTGCTGTCGGCGGTTCTCGTTGAACACCCGGCGACGGCCGGTGTCGTCGGCGATGTCGTTCCGTTCTCGTCGCGACGACGCTGGAGCGGCCAGGTTATCGGCGGGCGCTCCCTGGTGCTCGGATCCCCGGATCTCATCCTGGCGCCCGACGACGAACTCGCTGAGCGGGCCCGCGTCGAGGGCGCGAGCGGTCGCCGCGTTGTTGCCCTGGCCGAGTCGCCGCGGGGCCTCGTCACTCCGGGGCCCGACGATCCGCCGCCCGCCGGGCTGATCGCGATCGGCCTGATCGTGCTCGCCGAGCAACTACGGCCGAGCACCGTCGAGACCGTCCGCTTCTTAAGAGAAGAAGGCGTCCGCCTCGTGGTGATCTCCGGCGACGCCCCCGCGACCGTCGCGGCGATCGCCGCCGATGCCGGTATTGCGATCGGCGGGCCACCCGTCGATGGCCGCCACCTGCCCGACGACCCGACCGAGTTGCGTGAGGCGGTGCTTGCCGCCGGGGTCTGCGGGCGGGTCTCGCCCGACGGCAAACGCCGGATCGTCCAGTGCCTCACCGATGCCGGGCTGGGTGTGACGATGGTCGGCGACGGTGTCAACGACGTGCCTGCCCTGAAGGCCGCGCGCGTAGCGCTCGTTCCCGGAAGCGCCGCCGACATGGCCCGCAGCATCGCCGACATCGTTCTCGTGAAGGGTGGTTTCGAGGCGATCCCGCCGATGATCGCCGAGGGTCGCAAACTGCTGCGCAACCTGCAGCGGGTCGCCAAGCTGTTCGTCACGAAGGCCGTGATTGCGGCGTTCCTGATCCTCACGGTGGGCCTCAGCCCGACGAGCTACCCGTTCTTGCCGCGCCACCTCACCCTGGTCTCCACACTGTGCATCGGGATCCCCGCGTTCGTGCTGGCGCTTGCGCCGAGCTCGGGGGAGTGGCGCACACAGGGCTTCCTACGTGACGTCGCCCGGTTCTCGGTGCCGGCCGGCGTCGCGTCGGGGCTCGGCGTCGTCGCGGCCTTCCTGATCGGCCTGAATGTGATCGGCATGCCCCTCGAAGAGGCCCGCACGGTGGCCGTGACCGCCCTGACGATCATCGGTCTCTACCTCGTGCTGGTGCTGGAGGCCTCGAACCGCAAGCGCGCCCGCCTGGTGGCGATCATGTGCGGCGTTCTGCTGCTCGGCTACGGCGCGATTCTCGGGACCTCTGGGATGCGTGACTTCTTCGACCTCACGACCCTCGGCGTCGACGGGATCCTGGCCGCCCTGATCGGTGCCGGGCTGACCGTCAGCGGCCTGTGGATCACCGACGAGCGCTTCGCCGTACCGTGGAACTTCGCGCTGCGCTGGAGGCCCTGAGGGATGCCGAGGTGCGCGGCGGCACCCGCCCACTCGGGTACGCGCCGAGCGTGGGCTCAACTGCCACCTCCTCAGGGCGCAGCCACCAGCGGATCGTCGGGCAGGTCGCGCGTCGCGAAGGTGTCGGCACGAGAAGCGGCCAGGCGCCAGATCGCCAGGAAGCTCGAGATTCGGAGCTGCAGCAAGCAGGGGTCGGTCGACGCGCGACCGTCGACAGGAGCATCGAGAAGCGCCCCGGCAGCCCGAGCCCGTAGTGCACATCACCCAGATGGGGTCAACCCGCGGCAGGACGTTCACGGTCTGCACATTCGGCCTGTCTGGCGTCTGCTCAACCCTCGCGCGCGGAGTTGAGGCCGTCGTCGCCACTGCCCTAGGATCCACGACCGTCGGGATGGCGAAATCGAGCAGGAGCGTGCGTCTGTGGAACGGCAGTCGCGAACCGAGGGCATGGGGCAGGGCTCACTCTTGGTCGAGGCACCTCACGGTGCGATGTGGAGCGCCTTCCACCGGGCCGTCGACACGTCGCCGGGCTACCGCGATTTCCTTGCGGCCCGTGGCTACACCGCTGCCGCCGTGGATTCCTGGGGCGATATCCCGTTCGTCGAGAAGGCCGATGTCTTCGGCGGAGATTCTCTCGACTGGATGGCCACTCCCGGAGTGACCGGTCTCGCCGAGATCATCAGCTCCAGTGGACACACGGGGCTGTTTTCGCTCGGCGCGGCAACACGTAGCGATCACGCTGCGACGGCCGACCGCGTCGACGGTCTGCTTACCCTTCTCGGTGCCGGCCCCGACAGCCCAACACTGCTCGTGAACACTCTCTCGATGGGCGTCGCCGTGCCGTCGCGATTAGCGACGGTCGCCACGCCGTCGGTGCACCTGGAGATGGCGCTTGGCCTATTGGTGAAGGTCGCGCCACGTTTCGACCGTGTGGTCCTCGTCGGCGAGCCGCTCTTTCTGGCCGAGCTGGCGCGGCTGTGGCGCGATGCGTCTTCGGAGCGCCCGAGCACGTTCATCTTCACCGGGGGAGAATGGGTCGCCGAGTCGTGGCGCACGTACGTCGCCGACACGCTCGGGATTCATCCCGGAATGATCTCCGTCTCGTTCGGCGCCGCCGAAATCGGTGTGCACCTGCTCTTCGAGACGCCCGACCTGGGTGCGGCACGCCGTGCCTTGATGGGGGATCCCGCGGCGGCAGGGATCGGCACGTGGGGAGATTTCTGCCTCGGGGCGTACGTCCCGTCGCTGCTGACGTACGACTCGCAGCGTCTGGTTGTCGAGCAGCGTGACCACGCTGATAGCCCGCCGACGCTGGTGATCACCGCCCTCGATGACAGCGCCCTGCCGCTGGTGCGCTACGACCTCGGCGACGCGGCGTGCGTGCTCGACGCCGATCAAATCAGCCAGCTTGCGCTGAACGCCGGTACACCGATCAACGGCCCGGTCGTTGCGCTCGCCGGGCGCCGAGAAGCACTGCTCACGCCATCCGGTCCTCTCCGCATCGAGGCCGTGAAAGAGGTTTTGTTCGCCGACGAGGATCGCGCCGAGCAGGTGACCGGACGCTTCCGCCTCAGCCAAGGGCCGTCGGGAAGAATCCGGTGCGACGTCGAAGCGCGGACCGCAGCGTCTTTCGATCCGAGCGGGCTCGCGGCCCGCATCGCCGACGTAACGGGCGTAGCCGTGGAGGTTGTGGTCCACGCTGCGGGCGCATATCCCCACCACGCCGCGGGGGACTGGAGCCACAAGCCCCGCTATCTCGCCACCGCTTCGGCAGGCGTGACCGCGTGAGCGAGGTCATCACGGTGACGATCTCCGATCGTCTCGCCGACATTGATCAGGTGATGCAGGTCGTTTACGAGGGGTTTGTCGAGTCCGGCTACATCGCGCCAAACCCATCAGGCCGACGAATGATCCCGCACTACCTCACGCCGGGCGCGGCATTCATCCTCGCGTCGGTTGATGGACAGCCTGCCGGCGCCCTGACCTGCATACCCGACGGTCCCTGGGGCTCGCCGTCAGACGGCGCGTTTCCCACCGAGTTCGTGGACTTGCGCCGACGCGGCCGAATCGTCGAGATCGGCTCGCTCACGGTCGAGCGGGACTTTCGGTCACTGACACGTTCGATCGCGATGTCGATGATGGCCGTGTCGGTCCGCTACCTGAACGAGGCCGATGAGGATCTTTGGCCGGTGATCACCGTGGCACCGGAACAGGAACGCTTCTACTCAAGTGTGTTTTCGCTGGAGCGCCGCGGAGACGTCGCAGCACTCTACGGTGAGCCTGCCGTGTTGATGTCCGCGCAGACGTCACAGGTTGTTGACGGTCTGCGTGTCGGGCCGGGCCCGACACGTCGCGCCATGCGCGAGCTCGTGCTCGAGTCGGATCCGGAATGGCTGACCGACCTGCGGTATCCGGTGGCAACTATTCCCGGTGCCGTCGCCGCGTAGGTCAGCCCTTCTTCCGTTCTTGAGTCACGGTCGCCGCAGCTTCGGCCAGGGAGAGACTCGTTGTCCGGACGGCCGCCGTCCGTGTTTCCACGGAATCGATCTGTGCCAAAAATCCTGGGAGAGGATGCCGAAAGAGGTAGCCCTGGCCGTAACCCACCTCAAGAGTGCGCAGGCAGGCAAGCTCTGCCTGCGTCTCGATGCCTTCGGCGACAAGAGACGAACCCAGCTCCCTGCTGAAGGCCACCATCGAACGCACCAGGGCTTGCTTGGCCGGGTCAGAGTCGATGCTCTCGACCAATGAACGGTCGAGCTTGGTGCAATCCGGTCCGAGCCGCATCAGGTGCTGTAGCGTCGAGTGGCCGGCACCGAGATCGTCGATCGCAACCCGCGCTCCCCGTTCGCGCAGGTCCGCCAGGGTGTCGGCCAGAGCCACGTAGTCACGCACACGATCGTGTTCGGTGATCTCGATAAGTAGCCAGTCGAGCGGCCCATTGGGGAGGTCGCGGTGGAGCATGCCCGACATGATGAGCTGGGGGCTCGCGTTGATCGACAGATAAGTGTTCGGGGGGCGTTCACCGTGGAAGGTAACCGCACGCCGGAGGCACTCGGCCTCTAACTCTAGGCCGAGGCCGACCTGCTGGCTCTCGGCGATCCAGATGTCAGGGCCTCGCTGAGGGTCGCGATTAAAGCGGGAAAGAGCCTCGTGACCGACGACGCTGAGATCGGTCAGGAGCACGATGGGTTGAAACACCGTCCTGATGGCCGAGGGGTCGGCGAGCACGCTGGCGACACGGTCGCGCCGCGTGCGGAACGATGCGGAGTATGTGCCCTCGTGGGCGGCGCCGTCGAGTCGCCCTCGGTCAAAGGCAACCATCGAGCGTTCCGACTCCTTTGCGGCCGTGAGCGACTCATCAACCGCGGCCATCGCATTCGCGATGGTCGCGGCATCGTCGGGACAGACAACGCACGCACCACGTGCCGTGAGTCCGTCGGCCGCGGACGATGCAGAGTCGACGCACGCGCGGGTCCACTCCCGCGCCTGGTCGACGTCGTGCACGCGACCGACCCAACAGAACCGGTCGGCACCGATGCGTCCCCAGGTCCCCGGCCCGAGGGTCGTCGATGCACATCGTTCGGCGATATCAGCGAGAAGATCATCCCCAGCCGCAAAGCCGTTAACGGAGTTCCACTGGCCGAACTCGTTGATATCGACGGCGACAAGTGCGACTGGCTCCCGCCCGGACGCCCCGGCGAGCAGGCCACCTGCGTGCCGGCCGAAGGCGCGTTCGTCGAGAAGACCGGTGAGCGCGTCTTGATCGGATCCGCCTTGGGTAGCCATGAGGTCGTACATACGCAAAGCGAGTATTCCGCCCAGGACCCAGAGTGCTGATACGCCGGCGGCCGGCACGAGGGCCGTAGCAGGAGCAACGCCGGCGAGGCCGGCTGCGCCGATGGCTCCAGTGACTCGCTCACCTGAGCGGGCGCTTTCGCGGGCGCGAATCTCTCGCCCGGCGCTCAGGGCCAGTAGAGCCAGGGCCACCGAGTATCCCGCCATAGCGAATCCAAGGAGGCCCACCGCGCCGCGCGCGATGAGGAAACTCGAAAGAGCGTCGCAGATAAGAAGTACGACAAACCCTGCTGCCAGCCAGGGATAGACCGAGGCCCGATCGAGGGAGGCGCGACGAACCGCATGCCACAGCCCCGCCACGAGAACGATGTCAAGTGCAACCGGAACGAGCAAGGCGATGTTGGTGCCGGGCGGCAGCGGGGCGTACCAGAGCAGGCCGATTGCCAGGACAGCAAAGACGCCTGTGCTGGCGAGTTCAATAGACAGCGTGCTGACTCGACCGACCCCATTCATGCCAACCACGGGTTGGCGTAGAAGCCACAGCACTCGGTACCAGCACGGGTAAGCCAGCAGAAAGCCGGCCTGAGACCACGCCGCGGGCTCCAGGACCGAACCACCGGAAAGCAGAAAGGCGATGTAGAGACCGCATCCCGTGCTCCATGCCGCGCAGGCGACGGCGATGGTTCGACTTACTGCGCGTTGGTAACCGAGTGTGCCGCGCCACGAGCGGAGGTAGGCGGCGAAAGCCACTATTCCTCCGAGCATGTTCGCGGTACAGGCGATTCCCGCGCCCATCTCGAGGCTGATGCGGCCAGTTGCCAAGAAGACCATAGAGATCCCGACCACCGCGATCCCGGCCGCAGCGATGGCGAGGATCCTGCGGGTGGTCAAGACGGGAAGGGGGAAGGCCATACCGATTGCATCGGCATTTCCCCTACCACTCATTAAGTAGCGGTTTTACCTATGGCCGGCTATCCCGCTGAATCGCCCCCGAGAGGCGGTTTTCCGTGCGCTCGCGGGCCAAGGGCGTGCCGTGCGGCAGCGCCGATCTGGGCCGCGATAAAGGTCTTCATCGGTCCCCGCGGCGACTTGTCGTTTGAGCGAATGCGCCGGTGAACACGACGCCGGACCTTCGGGCGTTGCACGTACCAGTAGCCGAATCTCGGGAAGCGTTCGATCACGAGCTTTCCGGCCCACGCGCTGGCCACGTGGGTTGCCAGGGTGCGGTGCACGAGCGACTCGTACGCCTCGAGCGACGACGCCTCGCCGCCGAGCGTGGCAAGAACGGTCTGCGCCGCCGCGCGGCTCGACAGGAACGCCTCGTACATGCCGTCGCCCGAGAACGGGTCGACCAGGCCGGCGGCATCACCCACGAGGAGCACTCGGCCTTTGACGAAACGGGACTCGCGCTCGCGAAACGGCAGGCGATGCCCGCGAACGTCGCGCAGCTGGGAGATGTCTACCCCGTGGACCTTGCACAGCTCGGCGAGGTAGTGCCGCATCCGTGGGCCTTCCTCGAACCAGCCACCCACCCCGAAGTTGACGTGGTCGCCCTTGGGGAAGATCCAGCCGTATCCACCGGGAACCGTGCCGAACTCAAGAAGCGCCCGGTGCGTGTACTGCTCGGTGTCGAAGCCCGGAAGTGCGCGCCCGTCGCGGGGCAGGTTGCCCTCCAGCGCGACGGCGTAGGTGCGGTCGCCGTCGGAGCCGTTCACCGCGAGACGGCTCACGCCATTGCACCCATCGGCACCGACCAGCACAGAGCCCGAGATCGTGCCGGCATCGGTCCGCACGGTAACCCCCGTCGGCCTGCTGTCGATCTCCCGCACACGTACGCCCTCACGTACCACGGCACCGACCTCGGCCGCCTTCTGGAGAAGGAAATGATCGAGTCGCCGCCGCTGGGTCATCAGCACCGCCGGCCCGGGCGCCGTGATGTCGAACTTCCGGTCCCAGCTCATCCGCACATCGACGGTGTCGACGACGCTCTCGACGACCGACTCGATCGAGAAGGGCAAGATCCGCGCCCCGCGAACCGTGACACCACCGCCACACGGCTTATCGCGCGGAAACCGCGCCCGATCGAGAACGACCACCGACGCGCCACCCGCGGCCAACCGGTAGGCAGCCGTCGACCCGGCCGGCCCGCCACCAACGACGATCACATCGAAACGGTCACTCACGTGCGGCAGGTTAGAAGACCGGCGAACCCCGGTGCCCGGGACGCAAGAACAAACGCTCTGGAGAAGTCCGATGGATCTGGCCGATGCTCACGTTCTGATCACCGGGGCCCTCGTGCGGAATCGGGGCCGAGCTCGCGTGGCAAATCGCCGCGAAAGGCGCAACCTTGACGCTTATTGCGCGCAGCACCGGCGCGCTCGAGGCGGTCGCGCGTGAGACCGGCGGTTGGGCCATCACCTGCGACCTCACCGACCGCGTGGCGCGCGGCGACCTGATTGCGCGGACCGCGGCCGGGGGCGGTCCGGTCGACGTGCGGTCAACAACGCCGGCGTCGATCTGGTCGGGGCCTTCGCCGAGGTGAGCGCGGACGACATCGAGCAACTGTTCACGTCGAACGCGATCGTCCCGGCTGAGCTCGCCCGCCAGGTAGTGCCGCCGAAGATCGGACGCGGCAGGGGGCACATCGTCAATGTCTCATCGCTCGCCGGCTACGCGGCTCTACCGGGAACCGCCGTCTACAGCGCCACCAAAGCGGCTCTCACGCATTTCACGTCCGGCCTACGCGCCGACCTCAAAGGCCTTCCGATCGGCACCACCGTCGTCGAAGTGGGCGTCGTGCCCGATACCGAGATGGGCGCGAGCGTGATGGACTACCCGCCGTTCGGCGACTCCTGGCGACGCCTGAAACGTCTCGGCCTTGTAAGCGACGTCACGTCGCAGAAGCTCAGCCGGGCGATCGTCAGCGCCATCGAGCGCGACTAGCGCCACGTGCGTCTCCCGCGTAAGGCGGCCTTAAACGCCATCCTGGCCGAACGGCCACGTCGCAACGCGGCGCTTTTGATCTCCGGGTGCAGCCCCGGGTTTAGGGCCCCCTACGCGCTTTCGGTGTGGACGAAGACGTCCCGGATGTCGGGGGCCGCTTCGCGTGCACGACGGCGGGCCTGGGCGGCGCGGGCGTGGGCGTCGGCCAGGGGCAGGGCGCCGGGGAGGGCGACCGTGACGTAGGCGACCAGGCCGCCTTCGACCTCGACCATCCGTAGCTCGGTGACGGAACCGCTCGCGCCCTCCTCCACCGCCGCGCGGACGGTCGCCGCGAGCTGCGCCGACGAGGAGGGTTTGCCCGCCGAGGGCTCTGTCAGCGGTTCGATGTGGGTTCGCACGGCGGCGACCTCCGGGGCGCGGGCGCGAACGGCGGCCTCGACGCGGTCAGCGGCGTCGTGGGCATCGGCGAGAGGGGTATCGCCGGGCAGCTTCAGGTGCAGGGAGGCCTCGGTCTGGCCGGCGACCTGCACGAGCCGCACGTTGTGGACCTCGCGCACTCCGGGAACGGCCTGTGCCGCGACAAGCACGCGTTCATACGTTGAACGTGCGGTGGCGGGCTCGACATGGACGGTGACGTCGATACCCGGGATCTCCGCAAGCAGGGCCGCCTCGACCGCGTCGGCCGCGTCGTGAGCCTGGCCGAGGGCCGATTCGGGCGCGACGGCGACGACGACATCGGCGAAATGGTGGCCCCCGGCAGCGCGCAACCGCAGCCGTCGGGTTTCGACTCCGGGGGCGAGGCCGGCGAGCGCCTCCTCGGCCCGCGCGAGGTCGGTCACAGGAGCCTTGTCGAGCAGGATGCCGGCGTTGCCCCACATCAGCCGCCCCGCCGCCGTCAGCACCAGGGCGGCGACGGCGATGGCCGCCACGGAGTCTCCCCAGGCGTAGCCGGCATCGACGAGCAGCAGGCCGACAGTCACTGCGAGTGTGCCGGCAAGATCGCTGGCGAAGTGCACCGCGCCGGCCGCGAGAGCCGCACTGTTGTGCTTTTGGGCGCCGCGATGGGAGGAGATCGTTCTCAGGGTATCGATCACGATCACGAGGCCGAGAACTGCGTAGATCCACCAGGAGGTCGTGATCGGACCGCTTCCGTTGACCAGCCGCAGAACGGCTTCCGCGACGATGAAGACGCTGGCACCGACAAGGATCGCCCCCTCCAGAATCGCGGAGAGGTGCTCGGCCTTCCCGTGCCCGTAGGGATGCTCGGAGTCGGCGGGTCGACCTGCCACCCGAAGGGCAAGGAACGCCAACACGCCGGCAATGAGGTCGGTTCCCGAGTGCAAGGCCTCCGAGATCAGCGCCAGGCTGCCGCTCACGATGCCCGCGACGAGCTTGATCGCGATCAGCACGATGGCGGCGCCGACCGAGACCAGCGCCGTCTGGGCTGCGCCGCGGCGATCGACCATCTCGTGCGCGACGCTCACGCGGGAGATGGTACGCGGGTGCCCGGTAATCTTGCCGTGTGGCGTCACCCGTAACCCTCAAAGACCGTGCCCGGCTGCTCTTCACCGTGGCCGACGCCCGCGGCGATCTGTACCCACCGGGCCGTTTCGCGCGACTCATTGCCGTGTTGATCGTGGAGTCGGCGGTGTTGGTGGTCGCCCTCTACGCCATCGCGGGGATCTGGCAGGCGACGCACTAACCCCGTTTACCGGGTTGTCCGCTCGTTCGTTGTCGTTTGGGCGGGGGCCGAGCCTGTCGCGGGTGTGATTTTCGCGATGTTGTAGTTGAACTTGTCGTCGGCGGTCATGACGACGCCGATCGTGATCACGACTTTCTTGCCCGCCTGCGTTGCGGGGACCGTGCACGCAAACTTCGCACCCTTCTTCACCGAGGCGTCATCAGGGCACGCGACATCTCCGGTCAGTGCGATGTCCGCCTTCTGCTTTTTGGCCTCTTTCGGAAACTCGGAGGCGAGCTTCTTCTCGACGTCTCCTACGCCCGGTGAGCCGCATCCGGCAAGGCCGAGACCCGAGGCCATCGCCACAGCGGTACAGCCGGCTGCGGCCAGCCAACTGCGTTTACGCATCGCGCCCATGCTCGTCCTTCGGTGTGGTGGACGGCGCCGGTTCGCGCCCGGAAAAGTCTATCGACCGTTTCGGCGCCCCGGGCTGCGCGGCGCTGCCGTGCGCGGTACCCTCGCGCGGATGCCGTCGAGCCCCGTCCGTGCCCGTACCGTCCTTGCCGTCGTGCTCGGCGCGTTGGCCATCGTGGCCGTACCGGCCGCGGCGATTACGAGCCCGATGGGCGTTCGCAGCGAGTCGGTCGCACGCGGGGTGCCGCAGCCGACCGCGATCGCGTTCGATGCGACCGGCGGCATGTGGATGACCTCGGCAGGCAATGGCGCGACGGCCTCGAACGGGGTGTGGTTCGTCCCGAGATCGGGCGCGGCGCCACGCCAGGTGGTGAAGGGCCTCTTCCTCGCCCTTGGGCTTACGTGGCTCGACGGGGAACTGTTTGTCACCCACGTCACCCCGTTTGACGATTCCGCCGCCGCGGTCGCGCGGCGACGTGGGCAGGTGACGGCGTTCTCCCGGTTCGATGGCCGCCGCTTCGCCGCGAAACGGGTCGTCGTCAAAGACCTTCCGGTCGGTCGGCACACGATCGACGCGATCGTGCCGGGGCCCGACGGGCGCCTTTACGTCGGGAACGGCAGTCGCTTCGACGCGAAGGCCGCCCCCGATCGCCTTTCGGCCGTGGTCTTCTCGATGGATTCCTCCGGCGCGAACATCCGCGTCGAGGCGCGCGGCCTGCGCAACCCGTACGGCCTCGCGTTCATCCCTGGCACCCCGGACCTGCTCGTCACCGAGAACGGCCGTGACGATCTCGGCCCAAATCTCCCGCCGGATGAGCTGAACCTGGTGCGCACGGCCGGGTCGGCGCCATTTCTTGGCTTCCCACGGTGTTGGGGAATCGGGCGCGGGCGTTGCGGCGGCACGACGGCTCCGCTGGCCGAAACGGCAATGCACGCATCGACCGACGGTGTCGCCGCGGCGAAGAGTTTCGGCCGTTTCGGCCTCTCGGCGTTCGTTGCCAACAACGGCTCGTCATTTTCGGCGAGCGCGGCGACAAGCAACGTCCAGCGCGTCGCACTGACGCCGACATCGACGGGCTATCGGGCCCGGTTGAAGCCCTTCGCCTCGGGCTTTCGAAAGTTCGACCCGCTGGCACTCGCCATCGGCCCCGACGGCGCCCTCTACTTGTCGCTCTATGTCTCGGGGCGCGTGGTCCGATTCGTGCCGCGGTGAGCGCTCCGCGCCAGCTTTCCCTGGGGATCGGCATCGAACCACCCGCCGACCCGCGCCGGGTACGGGAGATGGTCGGCGAGATCGTCACCGCAATCGATGCCGAGCGGCTGCGCAGTCACCTGACCTACCCGCATCTCGCTCGCCGCGCGGGCCTGGCGCCATCCACCGTGCGGGCGGCCCTGCGGGGGACCGCCAACCCCCAGCTCACCACCATCGCCGCATTGGTTGCCGCCCTCGGTCTCGAGATCCGCCTCGACGGGTCCGCGGGCCGGTAGTCAGTCCGCCGTGAGCGTGCGGGCGTGTCGCTGGCGCCAGGTGGGAAGCAGGGCCACAAACGCCCCACGACGATTGTGCCGACGATCCAGAGGATCCACACAAGCGGCTGAGAAACCCAGTCGCCGCCCGTCAGCGAGGTCGTGCTGCCGCCTTCAAGGGTCAACGCGACGCTTCTTTGCAGGTGGCTGATGCCGTCCCACGTGTAGGTGCCGGTGGCCGTTGCGTTTTCGGCAACGACCCTGTCGCGGAAGGCGTTTTGGGTTTCGGTTAGCGCTGCCGTGAGGACGAGCGGAACGAGACCAGCGAAGTACGCAGCCGCCATCCATGAGTGGCGGGGGCCGCTACCGAACTCCGCGGTCAGATAACCGTCGGCGAGTTGGCGGCTGCTGCCGATCCGCCGCAGCGCCGCGGTCGTGCCGATGTCGTGTGCGGCGGCGAGCAGGTTTTCCCGGACCTCGCGGCGCGTTGAGAGCCGCGTGGCGCGGGGCAGGTCGTCGAGCTGCTGGTCGAGTGACCACACGGCGCGTTCGACGCGCAGGCGATCGAGCCAAATGAGCTTTCGCGGGGCCATGTCAGCCTCCTTCGAGCGGTTCGGCGGGGATGGGTCGACGCAACACGGCGCCCACGGTGTCGACGAACGACGCCCAGTTGGCGCTGCCCTCGGCGAGCGCCGCGTAGCCGGTTGCGGTCGGTCGGTAGTACTTGCGGGCGGGGCCGGAGTTCGAGGCCACCAAGCGTGCGCTCACGCGACCTTCGCGCTCGACGCGGGCAAGGGCCGGATAGACGGTGCCCTCGAGCACATCGTTCAGCCCGATGGCGTGCAGGCGCTGCACCAGCTCGTAGCCGTACGACTCGCGTTCGGCAAGTAGATGTAGCAATAGAAGAGATAAAGCTCCCTTGAGGAGCTGTGGGTCGTGGGGTGGCACGCGAGGCATTCTCTGCCAGGTACTAGACGAAAAAAAGTAGCGGGGTGAGCTCACCGCCCTCGTGGCGCTGGTTGCCGCCCTTGGCCTGAGGATCGGCCGGGAGACCATCGGCCCACGGCCCTGAGAAACATCGCAAGGGCCGGGCCGACGCCGAACGCGAACACCGCGGTTCCGATCCCGGCGGTGCCGCCAAGGAGCCAGCCGGCCAGCAAGGCCGAGACCTCGAGCCCCGTTCTCACCACCGCGATCGGCCATCCGAGCCGATCGTGCAGGCCGGTCATCAGGCCGTCGCGTGGGCCCGGGCCGAGGTTGCAGGTCAGGTAGAGCGCGCCACCGAAGGCGAGAGTGAGCACCCCGCCCAGCATCATCGCCGCGCGGGCCGCGGGGGATGTGATCGCGGGGAACACCGCGAGCATCACATCGAGGGCGGCCGAGATCACGATCGCGTTGCACACGGTGCCCAATCCCGGGCGCTCGCGGAGCGGGATCCACAAGAGCAGTACCGCGAGGCTGATCACGAAGGTCGCGGCCCCGACCGAAAGGGCGCTGTTGTCGGAGAACCCCTCCGCCAAGACGGTCCACGGCGTGTTGCCCAGACGCGACACGAACAGCATCGCCTCGCCCGTGCCGAAAATCCACAGCCCGACGACAAGCACGGCGAGCCCGAACGGGCGGGTCGTCCAGCGAGATCCCGTCTGCGACCACGCCGTGGTGGGAATGGACCGCGAGGTGGCTATGTCGCGAGCGCCGCCACGTCGAGGTCGGCGGGCTCCAAAAGCGAGAAGTTCGCCGCGGGCGTGTCGACGACGCGTGAGGCCGCCGCCGCGATGGCATCCTCGAACAGGTTGCGCATCGCACGGGCGTTGCCGAACGCGGGGCCGGCCTCGGCGTGCCAGCGCGTGCAGATCTCCAACAGGCGTGCATCGGCGGCGGCGCTGAGGCGGTAGTCGAAGGTTCCGGCCATCCCCCGGAAGATCTGCGCGAGCTCGGTCGGGGTGTACGAGGCGAACGTCAACTGGGTCGGGAAACGGCTTGCCAGACCGGGGTTCGTCGAGAGGAGGTGGGCCATCTCGTCGGTATAGCCGGCGAGGATCACCGACAGACGGTCGCGGTTGTCTTCGATGCGCTTCAGAAGCGCCGAGAGGGCTTCCTTGCCGAAGTCGTTCTCACCGCCTTGGGCGAGGGCGTACGCCTCGTCGACGAACAGCACCCCGTCGAGGGCACGCTGCACGGCTTCATCGACCTTCGTGGCGGTCTGGCCGACGAAGCCGGCGACCAAACCGGCCCGGTCGACCTCGATCAGGTGCCCCGACGTCAAAAGGCCGAGGCCGTGGTAGATCCGGCCCATCAGCCGCGCTACGGTGGTCTTGCCGGTCCCGGGAGGGCCGCTGAAGACCAGGTGCATCGCCATGTCGGGCGTCCGCCGGCCCGCCTGCTTGCGGCGGGCTTGGACCGCCAACAGGTCGGTGAGAGTCTTTACCTGTGCCTTGACACCCGCGAGGCCGACCATGTGATCGAGCTCGGCGAGCGCCTTCTCGAGGATCTCCGCCCGGGCGGCGGGGTCGTCCGGCGGCGGAGGGGTCTCGGCGGCCGGCGCGCCTGCCGTGGTCGCACTGGGAGCGGGCCCGGCGACGCGACGGGCCTCGTCGTCACGGCCTGCGGCGCGCAGAGCGGCGGCCCACTCAGCGGTGACCATTGCGGCGATGCCCGTGTCGGGAGGTGTGGCGGCCTGGGCTCCGGCCGCCGCCGACGCCAGGGCGGTGATCGCGCCCGGCAGGTCACCCGCGGCGCGGTTCGCACCCGCCAGCAGGCGCAGGGCGCGGACGGTGCCCCAGTCGTTGTGGCCACGCAGCCGGGTGCTCAGCTCAACGGCGCGCTCGAGGGTGAGCTTTGCGGCGGGGGCACGATCGGCGGCCGTCTGCGCGGCGCCGAGGTCGGTCAGCCAACCATCGGCGAGCTGGTCGCTGCGGCCGACGCCGTCGCAGGCCTTCACGGACGCCTCCAGGGCATCGGCCGCCCCGGCCGGATCGCCCTGGGCGATGAGCAAACGCCCGGCCATCCTCAACGAGTGGGCCGCATCGAGGCCCGGCCCTTCGACGGCGCGGTGGCGGCGGAGCATCTCCTCGGCCTCTCGCAGCCGGCCCTCGGTGACCGCCCGGGAAAAGGACGTGCGCAGCATCGACTGACGGTCCTCGGGTATTGCGACTCCCTCTCTCCAAGTGGCGCCCGCAGGTTCAGTTTCGCGCGGACCGACGCGCGATCCATACTGCCGTACGCGCGCAGCCGCGGGCGGGCAGCGACGAAAGGGCGGCCGGCGGTGCCGATCTGGGTGATCGTGCTTCTTGTTGTGCTGGTGGTTCTGGTCGGGGTTGTGGTGTACGACCTCGCGCAGCGCCACCATGCGATCCTTCGCAACTTCCCCGTGATCGGGCACCTGCGGTACATGCTCGAGGCCGTCGGGCCGGAGCTTCGCCAGTACATCGTCACCGGCAACGACGAAGAACGCCCGTTTAGCCGCAATCAGCGCCGGTGGGTCTATTCCACCGCCAAGCGGCAAAACAGCTACTTCGGCTTCGGCACCGACAACGACATCGAGCGCACGCCGGGGTACATGATCATCAAGCACGCGACATTCCCGCACCCGACCCCGGTCGGTGGGGATCCCGTTGACTCGCCGGTTCCCTGCGCGAAGGTTCTCGGCGCGGCGCGAGGACGCCGCCACGCGTTTCGGCCTGCATCGATCGTGAACGTCAGCGGGATGAGCTTCGGCTCGCTCTCTGCACGCGCCGTCCACGCGCTGAACGCGGGTGCCGCCGAGGCCGGGTGCCTTCAGAACACCGGTGAGGGCGGCCTATCGATCCACCACCTGCACGGCGGCGATCTGATCTTCCAGATCGGCACCGCCTACTTCGGCTGTCGCGACGAAATGGGGGCTTTCAGCCTTGCTCGCCTGGTCGAACAGTGCGAACGCGCGCCGATTCGAGCCATCGAGATCAAGCTCAGCCAGGGTGCCAAACCCGGCGTGGGAGGCCTGCTTCCGGCGGTCAAGATCACCCGTGAGATCGCCGACGCCCGTGGAATCCCCATGGGCTTCGACTGCCAGAGCCCCAATCACCACGCGGCCTTTCACGACGTCGATTCACTGCTCGATTTCGTCGAGACGATCGCCGACGCGACGGGCCTGCCGGTGGGGATCAAGGCCGCCGTCGGCGAGGTTGGCTTCTTCGAGCTACTCGCCGATCGGATGCTCCAGACCGGCCGCGGCATCGACTTCATCACCGTCGATGGTGGAGAGGGCGGCACCGGGGCGGCGCCTCTGGTCTTCGCCGACCACGTCGCGCTGCCCTACGTCATCGCCCAGGCCCGGGTGTACCGGGCGTTTGCTCTGCGTGATCTGCAGGACCGCGTGGTCTTCATCGGCTCCGGAAAGCTCGGGCTGCCCGAGTCGGGTCTCCTGGCGATGGCCCTCGGTGCGGACATGGTGAACGTCGGTCGCGAGGCGATGATGGCGATCGGGTGCATCCAGGCCCAGCGGTGTCACACCGACCGATGCCCGACCGGCGTGGCAACGCAATCGGTTCGGCTGCAGCGCGGGCTCGATCCACAGCTGAAGTCGGTTCGGCTGGCGAACTACGTCATCGTGCTGCGCCGCGAGCTCCTCGCCCTGGCGCGTGCGTGCGGCGAAGCCCACCCGGCCATGGTCACCGCCGAGCACTTTGAGTTCCTCGGCGGGGCTCACTCGACGTCCGCGGTTGAGCGCTACGAGTTCCTGGCCGGGTGGTCGCTGCCGTCGTCGGCCGACCAGACGGAGATCCGACGGATCATGTCCCGCGACGCGGGTCCATTTTCCGTGACGCGGGCCTCGTAGCGGCCGAATCGCTCCCAAGGGGCGCTGAGAGAGCGCGTTTCAGGATGCGATCCGCGAGCCGAACCCACGCCGGCGCGCCGCACACCTCGAACCGCCCGACACGTGGTGCCGCTATGTCACGTTGTCAACATCAGCGCGGCTCAGGGACAGTCTGCGGCGAATCGGTATGCGCGGCACACCTGGCCGAGCACCTCCGGGTCGAGCCTCGAGATGAGTTCACTCAACAGCGTTTTCGGGAGAGTGAGAACGTTGTCGAAGTTGGCCGCGCACACGCGCGGAAGACCGTGTTCCGGTCCGAGTTGAACCTCGGTCGGAATGCGACGGACCCGCGTCGTGATGGGCGCCACAAGGAGGGCACCGAGGCGGGGGATGAAGCGCTCTCGGGTCATGATCAGCACCGGCCTGCGTTTGTCGCCGGGTACATCGGCCCACCAAATCTCGCCACGGTGCGGCGTCACCCCTCGTCCCAGGGGATGTGGCTCAGGTCGATAGGAACCATCCCCGGTAGGTCGCTCTCATCGCCGTCGTGCGCGTCGAGCCAGCGCCGCTCGTGTTCCCGTTCGACCAACGCTTCAAGGGCCCGATCCAGGAGCTCCGAGAGCGAGGCGGATGTGACGACTGCGCGTGCTTCGGCGATCAGCTCGGGGGCGAGGGTGGCGGAGATCTTTACTCGCGTCATGAAAAGTATCCTACCATTCACCCGACGCTGTTCTGGGAAGAGGAGAGGCGGCGTCTGATTTCCGCCAGACAGCGGGCGTCGAGAATGTGACAATGCCGGTGTGTTCAGAGATCCCGACCAGTGCTACCGCGCCACAGAAAGCCGCGATTCGCGTTTCGACGGGCGGTTCATCGTGGCGGTTACCTCGACGGGCATCTAATGCCGGCCGAGCTGTCCGGCCCGGACACCCAAGCGGGTGAACAGGCCTCGGCAGCCAAGGCCAAAGGCGGCAAGGGCGTCGATACCGCTTTCGACGACTATCACACCCAGCTGCATGCCCTGTTGGATTCGTATTGCGGTGTGACGAAGGAGCAAGCCAAT
>JANLSO010000206.1:0-8857 GCA_031362405.1 Thermoleophilia bacterium
GTAAGGAGCCCGTGCTCGTGGTGGGCGGCGGCCTCACCACCGACGTCGCCGGTTTCGCCTGTGCCACGTACCGCCGCCGCACCAACTACATCCGAGTGCCGACGACGCTCATCGGGCTGATCGACGCCAGCGTCGCGATCAAGGTGGCGGTCAACCACGGGCACCTGAAGAACCGACTGGGTGCCTATCACGCGTCCCAGAAAGTGATCCTGGATTTCTCGTTCCTGGGCACGCTGCCTGAGGCTCAGGTCCGCAACGGCATGGCCGAGCTGATCAAGATCGGCGTCGTCGCCAACAGCGGAATCTTCGATCTGCTGGAAAGCCATGGCGAAGAGCTTCTGCGCACACGCTTCGGCTACGTCGATGGGACCCCCGCGCTGCGCGAGGTGGCGCACAGGGTGACCTACGACGCGATCGACACGATGCTCCGTTTGGAGGTCCCGAACCTGCACGAGCTCGATCTCGATCGCGCCATCGCATACGGGCATACCTGGAGCCCGACCCTGGAGCTCGCACCCGAGACACCCATGTTGCACGGCCATGCGGTCAACATCGACATGGCGCTCTCGGCAACCCTCGCGGAGCAACGGGGCTACATCTCGCCCTCTGATCGCGATCGTATCCTCAGGGTGATGAGCAGCCTCGGCCTCGCCATCGACAGCCCGTATCTCACCCCTGATCTGATCCGCAAGGCGACGGAGTCGATCACCCAAACCCGGGACGGGTTGCTGCGCGCGGCCGTGCCGCGCCCGATCGGTACCTGCTTTTTCATCAACGAGCTGCCCGCGGTGGAGCTCGACGACATCCTTGCCATCCACAAGGCGATCTGTCGAAGCTCCCCCCGAGAGGGAGACGGGCAGGACATGTTCCTCGCGGCGGAGGCGGCCGGGAAACCGGCCTGACCCATGCCCTCCACGCAGATCGTTCCCATTCCTGGCTCTGCCGCCGTGCCGAGGCCGGTCACCCCGTTGGGCATCCTGGCGGAAACCCTTACGTCGGTGAGTCTCCGGTTGGAGGCCCTCGACGGCGCCGATTCCACCCTAAAGGCCGACCTGCGGGCGGCATGCGAGCTCGCGGCAGGGCTCGACCCGTACCTCAGCCACTGCACGACACCGGAATCGCCGGCCCTGCGCTCGCTCGCCGCGCGCACCGCCGCCGAAGACTGGAGCCTGCATCCCGGGGCCGAAGGAGCACGCAACCTCGAGCAGGAGATGCTTTCGGGGCATGTGGAAGGCCAGGCCCTGAAGTTCCTCGTGAGGATCGCGCGAGCCCGGCGTGTGCTTGATCTGGGGATGTTCACCGGCTACTCCGCCCTCGCGATGGCCGAAGCCGTGCCCGACGACGGCGAGGTCGTCGCCTGTGAGCTCGTCGCATCGGTGGCCCGCTTTGCCGAGCGATGCTTCGCGGAGTCCCCCAGTGGCAGAAAGATCACGGTCAAGGTCGGCCCGGCCCTGTCGACCCTCGCGGAGTTGGCGGCAGCCGGCGAGACCTTCGACCTGGTCTTCGTCGATGCCGACAAAGGGGGCTACATCGACTACGTCAACGTGCTTCTCGACACGGGCCTGCTCGCACCAGGCGGCCTGATCTGTGTCGACAACACGCTGATGCAGGGCACGCCCTACACATCGGGAGAGTCGACGCCCAACGGGGTCGCGATCGCGGCGTTCAACCAGGCGCTCGTCGACGAGCCGCGTGTCGAGCAGGTGCTGCTGCCGCTACGGGATGGGCTTACCCTCATCTGTCGGGTGTAGGGCCGTGGCGATGCCGGCCGCACCGAAGACGGTCGCGACGCTCCTGCTTTTGACCATTGCGCTGCCCTTCAACGCTGCCCTCACCGCGGTCGCGCTCCTCAGGGGATTGCTGGTCAAGGACACCCGGGCCGTCGCGCCCAACCCCAAGACCATCCTGGTCAGCGGGGGCAAGATGACCAAGGCGTTGCAGCTCGCCCGCTCGTTCCATCGCGCCGGCCACCGAGTGATCCTGGTCGAGTCCGAGAAATACTGGCTCACAGGGCATCGGTTCTCCCGCTCGGTCAGTCGCTTCCACACCGTGCCCGCCTCGGATGCGACGGGCTACGCCGCCGCACTGCTCGAGCTCGTGCGCACCGAGGCGGTCGACGTCTACGTGCCGGTGTGCAGCCCGGCGGCCAGCCAACACGACGCCGAGGCCAAGCGGGTGCTGTCACCGCACTGCGAGGTGCTGCACCTCGACGCCGACATGGTGCGCAGGCTCGACGACAAGTTCGAGTTCTCGGCCATCGCCCGCTCGCTGGGCCTGCGCGTGCCCGACACCCACCGCATCACCGAGCCGCAGCAGGTGATCGACTTCGACTTCTCGGCGCACGAGCAGCCCTACATCCTCAAAAGCATCGCCTACGACCCGATCCGGCGACTCGATCTCACCACGCTTCCGCGCGACACCCCGGCCGAGATGACGGCGTTCCTTGAGCCGCTCCCCATCTGCGAGACCAACCCCTGGATCATGCAGGCCTTCATCTCGGGGCAGGAGTACTGCACCCACAGCACGGTCCGCGATGGTGAGGTGCAGCTGCATTGCTGCTGCCGGTCGTCGGCGTTCCAGCTCAACTACGAGATGGTCGACAAGCCGGAGATCGAGGCGTGGGTCAAGCACTTCGTCGGTGCTTTGAGCCTGACGGGGCAGGTCTCGTTCGATTTCATCGAGGCCGACGACGGGCGCCTCTTTGCCATCGAGTGCAACCCCCGGACCCATTCGGCGATCACGATGTTCTACGACCACCCCGGCGTCGCGCGGGCATACCTCGAAAGCGGCGTTCCCGAGCTCACGCCGCTGCGCTCGAGCCGACCGACCTACTGGCTCTACAACGAGCTTTGGCGATTGCTCACACGTCCCTTCGCCGTGGGGCGGACGTTCAGGACGATCGCCCGTGGCAAGGACGCGATCTTCGATTGGGCCGACCCACTTCCGTTCCTGATGGTCCACCATGCGCAGATCCCTTGGCTGCTGGTCGACAACCTGCGCCGAGGCAAGGACTGGTACCGGATCGACTTCAACATCGGCAAACTCGTCGAGCCGGCGGGGGATTAGCGCATGGCCCTTCGTGTGCTGCATGTGGCCGGCTCCGCGGTCAGCGAGCTGCTCTGCGATTTGTCTCGCCTGTACGCACGCGGGTGCCTCCAGGCCACCGACGATCCGGCGCGCTACGAGACGTACATCGCCTACATCACCCCTAATCGGCGCTGGCGCTTCCCGGCCGATCTCAGTGACGAGGCGATCGAGTCGGCACGATCGATGTCGTGCGCTCAGGCGGTCGCGCGCCTCGCGGTGCTCAACATCGACGTGATGGTGCCGCAGATGTTCTGCGTGCCGGGGATGACCCACTACCGCGCGCTGTTCGACCTGCTCGGAGTTCCGTACGTCGGAAACACGCCTGATGTCATGGCGCTGGCGAGCCACAAGCAACGAACGCGCGCCGTCGTCGCCCGAGCCGGTGTCAATGTGCCGGCGGGGGAGGTCGTCCGCCACGGCGGCAATCCGTCGATCGGGCCACCGGCGGTGGTCAAACCCATGAACGCGGATAACTCGGTCGGCGTCGGGCTCGTACGTGACCGCGCCGACTACGCGAGCGCCCTGCACGACGCTCTTGCTCATGCAGAGGAGGCGCTTGTGGAGACCTACATCGAGCTCGGTCGCGAAGTGCGGTGCGGCATCGTCGTCGACGACGGAAACCTCGTCTGCCTGCCCCTCGAGGAATACCGCATGGATAGCGCGCGAAGGCCCATCCGCAGCTACGACGACAAGCTGCGCCTCGACCACGACGGCGAGCTCGAGTTCGTTTCGAAGGGGCCTGCGCGGTCGTGGATCGTTGATCCCGGCGATCCGGTCACCGAGAGAGTGTGGGATCTCGCCAAGCTCTGCCATGTGGCATTGGGTTGCCGGCACTACAGCCTCTTCGACTTCCGCATCGACCCGAGCGGCCGGCCGTGGTTCATCGAGGCCGGGCTCTACTGCTCGTTCGCCGAGCAGAGTGTCATCTGTGCGATGGCCAACGCAGCGGGTATTCCCACGGATGCGCTATTCCAAATGGCGGTGAGTAACGCCCTGCACGGAGCTGAGGTGACGCAATGAACCACGCCGTACATGAGCCCATCGGTGTCGAGGTGACGGGGCTGTCGCTCGACGGCGTAGGCGCTGAGCACGTCGCCGAGCTGAGGCAGTTGCTCGCCCAGCACGGCGTCCTCATCGTTCGCGATCAGCACATCGATGACGCCGGTTTCGTTGCCTTCCTGAGGTCGTTCGGCGATCTGGCGTTCACCAAGGGTGAGACCGCCGCGCCGGGTTTCCCCGACCTGAACGTCGTCAGCAACGTCGGAAGAACAACGCCTCCGCGCAGCACCTTCCACGTCGACACCAGTTACGTACGTCACCCGCCGGCCTACACCGCGCTTCGCGCGGTCGAGATCCCCTCGCGGGGAGGCGAGACCCTCTTCACCAATCAGTACCGCGCGTACGAAACGCTGCCCTCTGACGTGCGCGAGACCCTCGAGGGTCGGACGATCAGGCACGTGGTGACGGGCCTCGATCTGGGTGACGACGACGAGACGGCCGCCGAGCACCCGGTGTTTCGCCCGCACCCGCTGTCGGGGCGCACCGCCCTCTACATGTCGACCCCGACGCGGTGCGTCGCCATCAGCGGGATGTCGCAGGCAGACGCCGAGGCCATGATCGCGCTTCTTTTCGCGCACTCGACCACGGCCGAGAACACCTATCGCCACGCGTGGTCTCCCGGCGATGTCGTGATGTGGGACAACGCGTGCGTTCTGCACCGCGGCGACCACGCCGACGTCGTGGGAGACCGGGTGATGCACCGGGGCATGGTGGCCGGATACGACGCGGCGCGACGAGGGTAGGCCGCTCGCTGTCGCCCTCCGGGCCGTGCCGGACGCCGCGGGCCCCGGGTTCAACCCACCGTGCCGGCGATGCCGATCGCAATGACCGTAAGCCCGAGAGGTATCCGCAGCCGCCCGTCCGCTGGTGCCGCCTCCTCAGCGGCCACGAGCACTCCGAGAGCGAGCATCACCCCGAGTCCGCCAACGGCTGCCAGCGCCGTCGCGGCCATCAGGGGCCCGCAGCACCGCAGCGAAAGGACGCCGTGGTGCACTCCTGAGCGCAGCGCGTCACCGGTGGGGTCGGTTCCGGTCTCGTGCGGATGACGCATGTGGGCGCGACATCGGGACAGCGCCAGCCGTTTGGAGGACGAGAGTTGGTAGGCGCCGGCGAGCACCAGCAAAAGCGGAGCGATCGCCACCGCGCCCACTTCACGACCACGAGGGCGAGCATCAACGCCGCGAGACCCGCCGCGAGCCAGACGCCGAGAGACCGGCCATCACGAGACCGCGCCCGTGGGCCGTGCGGGCGATGAGCGGGGTCGCCGCCGGCAACATCAGTGCAAGCACCATCAGGCTCCACCCGACCATCACCCGAGGCCGTCCAGAGCGGGGGCGACCGCATGCGAGTGTGGTGCACCAGCGGGGCCCACTCGGTTTGCATCAACGTGGTGAATGCCAGCGCCGCGAGCACGGCGACACCAAGCGGCGCGAGCACGTCGCGAGTCATTCGGCGCTGGAGGGTGGCTGCAACGAAATCCGATCCTCCCACGTCGGTGATCCGCCCCACAATCCGTTCAGGGGCGGGGTGGTTCGGGCTCCTCGGTGATCGCGACGTTCACCGTCGCGCAGCCTCCGCAGCGGATGCGGACCTTTTTGGTCATTACCGCGGGGTCCATCGCTTCGGCCAGCAGGTTGCCGCACTCGACGCAGACGTAGTCGTCGGTGCCGTTGCCGTGGAAGACCGGCCGGTCCGCGTCGTCCTGAATGGCGGTGCCGCCGTCTTTGGGCACCTCACCCGGGCGGATGTGCCGCATCACGATCTTCGCCATCGTCAGGCCTGGCGCGTCAGAGCGCCCCGACCTTTCCGCTGAAGTCCTCGATGAGTGCGTCGAGCACGCCACCGACCACCCCTTCGCCCATCGAGGCGGCGGTGCCGGTGATCTTGGCGTTGGTGTGGATCTCCCCGCCACCCTCGCGAAGCTGGAAGGTGACGTCGGCGTTGGCATAGCCCTGACCCCCGTGCTCGCGCGACTTGACTGTCATCACCAGGCTGTGTGCGTCGGGGTCTTTCTCGGTGATCTCCACCGTGCCGGTGAACTTCATCGACATCGCGCCCATCTTGATCTTGATCTCGGCTGTGACGGCCTCTGGTCCCATGACCCCGGTAATGGTCGCGCCCTTCACGCATGGCACGGTGAGCCCGAGGTCGAGGATCGTCTCGTAGCTGTCGTCGAGCGATCGCGCGGTGGTGAAGGAATGGTCGAGCACAACTGCCATTTTCGCCGTCCTTGCGGAGGAGGGGGGTCCGGTCTGGCTGTGTGGACTATAGGCTGAGGTTGTGCCGATTCCGACAAGTACCTATCGTCTCGGACCCGCCGATGGAATCCTCTCGTTGAGGACCGGGCGCACCGGGAAAGCGGCCAAGGCGGGTCACGATCTGGTCATCCACGTGACCTCCTGGCAGGCCACCTTCGAGGTTGGTGCCGACCCTGCCGCATCCACCATCCGGCTCGACGGCGATGGCGGATCTCTACGGGTACGCCAGGGCTCCGGCGGGCTGAAAGCGCTCACCGAGAACGACAAGGCCGACATCGCCAAGACGATCGACGACGAAATCCTGAAAAAGCAGGGAGTCTCGTTCCGGTCGACGCAGGTGCTTCCTGCAGACAGCGGGTACGCGGTGCAGGGCGACCTGACACTGGTCGGCACGACCCGCCCGATCGCGTTCGACCTATCCGTCGCCGCCGACGGGGCGCTGAAGGCGTCGGTCGTCGTCGACCAGACGCAGTGGGGCATCAAGCCCTACTCCACCCTGTTCGGCGCATTGAAGGTTGCCAATGACGTCGAGATCCGGCTCGAGGCTCGTCTGCCGACAGCCTGAAATCGAGGCTGATCAGTCGAACTCCGGCTCGTGAGGCGGAGCGTCGCTCCATCCCCGGCGCGACACGCAGGCGTGCGCGGTGGGCCCGGCCCATCCGACCAACGAGGGCGCGGCTCATTCGGACACCTCCACGGCGATCGTCACTGCCGAACGCAAGCTCACCCCAGCGGGCTTCTCGTTGAAGGTCATGCGAGCCGTCGCGCGTGCACCACGGCGTCGATACCGCCGCCGGCCACCTTGCGTGGACGGTTCTCGGCGGCGACGACCTCCCAGCCGTCGGGCTCGAGCGCTGCGAGGGCGGTGTTGACCGAGACCTGCACCTGACCGGCCGCGGGCGTCGGTGTGCCGGTCGTCGGATCGATGGGCTGGTGGCCGACCAGCAGCAAGGCCCCGCCCGTCGCGACGCCCGTAGCCAGCCGCCGGACCATCGCCGGGACCGATCCGGCCACGTGGACGTACAGGCAGGCCACGAGGTCGTAGGGCTCAGGCGGAGGCATCCAGGTCGCGAGGTCGGCCGTGATCCACTCGATGCGCTCGGTGATGTCAGCGCCGAGGCCTTCGGCCCGCGATCGGGCGTACTCGACGGCGGTCGTGGAGAAGTCGACGGCCGTGACCCGCCATCCCCGCGTGGCGAGCCAGAGGGTCTCGGCGCCATGGCCGGCGCCCGCGTCGAGCGCGCGACCGGGGCGTAGGTCCGCGATCTCGGCGAGCAGGTGCGCGTTCGGGGGGCGCTGGGCGACCGCGTGCGCGCCCGTGCGCAGCGCCTGCGACCAGCGCCGGTCCCAAGAGTCTCGGTCGAAGTCGTCACCGGCCCCGGGTGAAGAGGTCATCCGCAGTTCAGCGTCGCCCAGAATCCCCGTCCCGGCACGAATCTAGTCGGAGTACACGCTCTGCGCGTCGAGGCCTCCTTCGACACCCGGCGGCAGCTCGCCGGTGCCGTGCGCATAGAGCGCGAGATCCTCGATCGTCTTCATCTGCGTGCGGTCGACACCGTCTCCGTGCACCCACGCCCCGTTCAACCACCTGAGCTCTGCCGGGTCGGTCCCGAGGGCCATTCCCGCCAGCAGCCGTGACTTGTCGCGGATCTTCTCTGTGGCGCGGGTGATCGCTCCCGGTGTGCCCCCGGAAGGGACCGTGTTGAAGCCGTGGCCAACGCCGAACCGGTCGGTGTCGGCGGGAACCACCTTTACGTCGAGCGCGGGAACACCGAGTGCGGTGGCGACGACCTGCGCGTACCCGTGCTCGTTCCCGTCGGCGTCGGTGGTGAGGCTGAGCACCATCTTGCCGGTCGGGTGCACACGCAAAAAGACGGCGCGGTAGGCCTCGTTAGCCATTGGTGTCCTCGTTGTCGGGTTTCGGTTGGGCTGCCAGGCGCTGGCGCTCCTGATGGGCGGTCAGCGCGTTGTGGTCGTCGAGGTCGCAGAAGGCGGGTTGTGGGCCGCCCTGGGGGTGAGGGGGCACGGCCGGGCGTTCGCATCCCGGGTAGATGCACGTTTTACTCACGTGACCATCCCGGTGTGGTGTTGCCCTTGCTCGGGCCGTAGCCGCTCGGCATCGCCACCGAGCTACCCGGCATCGGGGTCGCGCTGGCCCAGGGCTCCGGTTCGTCGACCGAATTCACGGGGGGAGGCGCGTCGACTCCGCGTGATGTGGCCGCCCCGATCGCCGCGACGACCTCATTGAGCGCCTTAAAGCTATGCCCGCTGACAAGCGCATCGCAGTGGGGCAGGGCGGCCACCATGCCGCCGGCGCTCACCGAGAACCCGCGGGCGCTGACACGCGGGTTGACCCACACGATCCGGTGGGCCAGGCGCGCCAGGCGTTCCATCTCGCGGCCGACGAGCATCGGGTCGCCGCGTTCCCAGCCATCGGAGAGGATCACCACCAC
>JANLSO010000006.1:0-2191 GCA_031362405.1 Thermoleophilia bacterium
GGCCACCGAGACGATGCCCATCTCGCGCAGCGTCCGAAACACTCGAATCGCGATCTCGCCGCGGTTCGCCACCAAGACCATCGTGAACACCCCGTGCCCTTCGTTCGTCGTTAGCCGAACGATGTCAACAACCGGTGCCCAGCACCGGTTGTTGACATCGGCGACGTCGCTTCTGTGATTCCGGCCTGCCTCCAGGCCGAGACGGCCGGCGGTGCTGTCGGCAGCCGCGTGGCCGCTTCGTCCGCCAAAGTCGCTTCCACGGCGGCGGAGATCGCCGCCGCGATGTCAGGGCGGGCATCCACGAAGATCGATCTCACAGCGGAATGTTTCCGTGCTTGCGCGGCGGGCGCTGCTCACGTTTGGTCAGCGAGGCATCCAGGGCCCGGATTAGCCAGACGCGGGTTTCTTCTGGCTCGATGACGTCGTCGACATAGCCGCGCTCGGCCGCGATGTACGGGTTCGCAAAGCGCTCTTTGTATTCGTCGATCAGCTCGGCGCGTCGGGCCGCCGCGTCGCCACCGTTGGCGGCAGCGGCCTCCAGCTCGCGGCGAAAGACGATGTTCACGGCACCGTCGGGGCCCATTACGGCGATCTCGGCGGTCGGCCACGCCGCGTTGAAATCGGCGCCGAGGTGTTTGCTGGCCATCACGTCGTAGGCGCCCCCATAGGCCTTGCGGGTGATGATCGTCAGCTTCGGAACCGTCGCCTCGGCGTAGGCGTAGAGCAGCTTCGCGCCATGCAGGATGATCCCGCCGTACTCCTGGGCGAGCCCCGGCAGAAAGCCCGGAACGTCGACGAAGGTGACGAGCGGGATGTTGAAGGCGTCGCAGAACCGCACGAACCGGGCGGCCTTGATGGATGCGTCGATGTCGAGCACGCCGGCCATCGACTTCGGCTGGTTGCCGACCACGCCGACCGAGTGCCCGGCCAAGCGCGCGAAACCGCAGACGATGTTCGGCGCATACAGCGGTGCGACCTCGAAGAAGTCTTCGTCGTCGACGACCAGCTCGATGACGCGTTTCATGTCGTAGGGCTTGGTGGGCTGGTCGGGGACGATCGTCGCCAGCTCGTCGGCGACGCGGTCCGGCGGGTCGTCGGTCGCGACAAAGGGCGGCGTCTCGAGGTTGTTCTGGGGGATGAACGCGAACAGCTCGCGCACCATCGCCAGGCAGTCGGCCTCGGAGTCGGCGGCGAAGTGGGCAACGCCCGACTTGGTCGCGTGCGACTGCGCGCCGCCGAGATCTTCCATCGAGACGTCTTCACCGGTGACGGTCTTGATGACCTCCGGCCCGGTGATGAACATGTGGCTGGTCTCGCGGACCATGAAGATGAAGTCGGTGATCGCGGGGCTATAGACGGCACCGCCCGCGCAGGGACCGAGCACCACGGAGATCTGAGGGATGACCCCGCTGGCGCGGACGTTGCGAAAGAAGATGTCGGCGTAGCCGGCCAGCGACACGACGCCCTCCTGGATGCGCGCGCCACCCGAGTCGTTCAGGCCGATCAGCGGGCAGCCCATCTTTACGGCGAGGTCCATGACCTTCACGATCTTCTCGGCGAAGACCTCGCCGAGGCTGCCGCCGAAAACCGTGAAGTCTTGGCTGAAGACGTACACCCGGCGGCCGTCGATGGTGCCGTGGCCCGTCACGACGCCGTCGCCCCAGGGGCGGTTGTCTTCCAGCCCGAAGCCGTGGGCACGGTGGCGGGTGAACATGTCGAGCTCGGTGAACGAGCCCTCGTCGAGCAAGAGGTCGATGCGCTCGCGGGCGGTCAGCTTTCCGCGGGTGTGCTGGCGCTCGACCGCCGCCTCAGTGCCCGAGTGACGCGCCTCGTCACGCAGCTCAGTGAGGCGCCGGCGCTTATCGTCAACCGACACGTGGGTTCTCCGTGGGAACGTCCGCCAAATCGAGCCGGGACGCTACCACGAGACCCCCCGCAACGAGTGGCCGTTGCGGGGGTGTGGGAGCCCTAGGCGCGCCTGATCACAACATTGCCGCCGGCCTTCGGCTTCAGGCTCGCGACGATGGTCAGCTTCTTGCGCTTGGCGGCGGTTCCGGCGTACCGGCTCGGCACCCGCAGACGACAGGTCACGACCTCATTGGCACGCGCCGTGACCTTGCAGGAAGCGAGTCGCTTGCCCTTGCGCAGGATCTGCAGGTTGACCTTGCCGGCGAGCGTCGTCTTCGTGCTG
>JANLSO010000022.1:0-2264 GCA_031362405.1 Thermoleophilia bacterium
CGAGCGGAGGTGTGCCCTTCGCGAGCCCGAAAGCCTGGTCTGCCAACGGGGCACCATCACCGCCCAAGCCTGTGAGGTTGCGGATCTTCTCCGCCAGACTCTTGGTGGCCTCGAGCACCGCATGGAAGTAGTTCTCGTCGACGAGCTCCGCTCGGCAAGCAGCGAGCACGTCGTGATGAACGCCCCGCTCCGCGAGCTTTGCTCTCAGGCCTCGCGCGCGTTGTTGGGCTTCGCTGAGTGTCGTAGCCGCCGGGATACTCTTTAGCTTGCCGTCCTTGCCGATGCTGAGTCCGGCATGGGCGAGGCTCAGGTTGAGCGCTTCCCGATGCTCCTCGAAGGCCGCGGGGTCCGCCCCGAAACGCACCGGAGCCATCGCAAGCTGGATGAAACGCGCAACAGCGTTGCCGTTGCCATCACGTCGCTGGCCCGCGCCCAAGTCGTCACGCAGGCGACGCCATTTGGTGCTTTCGGTTGAGCGTTGCTCGATTCGGGCCTCACGAAGCAGCTCGGTGAGTTTGCCCCCGGTCATCGTGTCGCCCAGACGGTGGCATATCTCTTCGAGTTCATTCGCGTCAAAGGAGGGAGCTTGGCCATCGGTCACATGGTGACGTTCCCGCCGGACGGGCCTAGTGGAACGGACAGCGAACGATGGGCGAGGGCGGTCCCAATGCGGCTGAGCTGGCCGCCGCCGAACCACAAGGGTTAGCCTCAGCACATGTCCACTGAGCGCATTCGGACGAGTTCGCCCGGGATCTACCGTCGGGGGCAGCGCTACGACATCGCCTATCGCGATCCGCAAGGGCGCCAGCGGTGGAAGGCCGCGAGGACACTGCGCGAGGCGAAGGTCGTCCAGGCGACGTTGCGTGCCGACGTCGCGCGTGGCGAGTTTCGCGCTCTTTCTCGCGTTTCTTTCGCCGACTATGCGGCGGAGTGGATAGCGACCTACCAGGGACGCACCAGCCGGGGAATCAGGGTCGCCACGAAAGCCGACTACGCGCGTGACCTGACGCGATACGCCGCGCCATTCTTCGGTAGCCGCCGGCTTTCTGAGATCGAGCCGCGAGACGTCAAGAAGTTCACACAGGAGCTGAGCGAGAAGGGTCTCAGCACGGCGACGGTACGACGAGTGCTCGCCCCGGTTCGGGCTCTTCTCGCGACGGCGGTGGAAGAGGGGTTGATTCGGACCAACCCGGCGCTCGGTATCCGGTTGGCGCAGACCGCCTCGGACCCGGATGACGAGGGGCACGTCAAGGCTCTGTCGGAGAGCGAACTGTCGGCGCTGCTCGCCGCGACGCCCGATCAGTGGCGGTTGCTTTTCCGTTTCCTGGCCCACACGGGCCTTCGGATCAGTGAACTGGTCGCGCTGCGCTGGGGAGATCTCGATCTCGACGAGGGCTGGGTGCGGATCCGCCGACGCGACTATCGCGGCTCGATCGACGCTCCGATGAGCCGCTTCGGCCGGCGCGAGATCCCCCTGTCGGCGGTCATGGCCCGGGACCTTGCCGAACTGCGAACTTTGGTTGGTCGTTCGGGTGACGAGGACCCGGTGTTCCAGACGCGCACGGGCACGGCGATGAGGCGAGAGAACGTGTTCCGCCGCGTCCTCAAGCCGGCGGCCGAGGAGGCCGGGGTTCCGTGGGCCGGCTTCCACACGCTGCGACACACCTGCGCCACGCTGTTGTTTCGCCACGGCGCCAACGCCAAGCAGGTCCAGATGTGGCTCGGTCACCACTCCCCCGCGTTCACCCTGGCGACCTACGTGCATCTACTGCCGGATGACCTGCCGGACCCGGGCTTCTTCGATGGCATTACCCGGCGAGGCGGAGCCCACCTGTGAGGAGAAGGCCGTGACCACACCGAACCGTGGATCGTCGTGCCGCATCCCGCTCAGCAACGATCTCCTTGAGCAGCTCGCCGACGAAGCCGAGCGCGGGTATCCCCCGGAACGCCTCGTTCGGCGCGGCCGGCCTCCACAGGGCGAGAGCCCCTCCGAGGTTGTTCCCGTGCGCCTCGACGCAGACGTGCGGCGACGCCTTGATGACCGCGCGGAGCACGAGGGCGCTACGACCGGTGAACTGGTCAGGCGCGCCCTTCTCGCCTACTTGGAGGCGCCTGAGTCGACTCACCGGGTCAGTCCTCCAGCGACTCCGTGACAGGCCCTAACCGCCAACACGGGGGTGTATCAGGGTCAGTTCGGGACTCCAGTTCCTCGCGGCTCGTCTCATCCTGCGCGCGTTGAAGTTCGTTGACCGCCCGGGTCACGA
>JANLSO010000060.1:0-20574 GCA_031362405.1 Thermoleophilia bacterium
CGGGTGCGCTCACCCACGCCGGCGAACACGGAAAGACCACCGTGCTCCTGGGCGATGTTGTTGATGAGCTCCTGAATGAGCACCGTCTTGCCGACGCCGGCACCACCGAACAGGCCGATCTTTCCGCCCTTCACGTACGGGGCGAGCAGGTCGACGACCTTGATGCCGGTCTCGAAGATCTCCTCGGTCGGGTTCAGTTCGTGAAACGGCGGGGCGGGACGGTGGATCGGCCATTTCTGGGCTGCCTCGACATCGCCCCCCTCGTCGATCGCCTCACCCAGCACGTTGAAGATGCGGCCGAGGGTCGCATCGCCGACGGGCACGGTGATGGGAGCACCGGTGTCGTGCACAGCGGTGCCGCGGGCCAGACCATCGGTCGTGTCGAAGGCCACCGCGCGCACCTTGTTGTCGCCCAGGTGCTGCTGCACCTCGGCCACCAGCGTGCCGCCGTCTTCGCGCGGGATCTCCCGCGCGTTGTAGATGTTCGGCAACACCCCCTCGAAGTGCATGTCGAGCACCACACCCTTGATCTCGAGGATCGTGCCGGTGTTCGTTGCGGTATCAGCCATGCGCGTTCAGTTCTCCTTCGACAGCGGGCGATGGCCCGAACGTGGTGTTACTCGAGGGCGTCGGCACCGGCCACGACCTCCAGGATCTCTTGAGTGATTGCGGCCTGCCGGGCGCGGTTCATGACGAGCGTCAGATCATCGATCAGACCCGCCGCATTGTCGGACGCGTTGCGCATCGCCGTCCGCCGGGCCGCGAACTCTGACGCAGCGCTTTCGAGCATCGCGCGGTAGATCGTCGTGTCGATGTACGTCGGCAACAGACGCTTCAGCAGCTCGTCGGGATCGGGCTCGAAAAGCGCCAGCGACTTCGAGTACTCCTGCTCTTGCTCACCCTCGTCGAGCACCTGCGTACGCTCGATCGGGAGCAGCTGCTCAACCGTGACCTTCTGCTCGATGATCGACTTGAAGGCGTTGTAGACGACCAGCACACGGTCGACGCGCTTCTCGAGGAACTCCCCGACGACGAACTCGGCGACCTGCGAGGCGTCTTCGAAACTGGGTGCGGCGGAGAAGCCCTCGTACGAGCGCTCCATCGTCTTACCGCGGAACCTCAGCGTGCCTGCGCCCTTCTTGCCCACTCCGACGTAGACGACCTCGGCGGCTCCCGCGGCGGTGAGCTCGTCAGCAGCCGTGAAGCCGGCGCGCAGGACATTGACGTTGAAGGCTCCGGCGAGGCCACGGTCTCCGGTCACGACGATGATCGCCGCGCGGTTCACCTCCGGCCTCTCGTCGAGCAGCGGCAGCCCCGTGAGGCTGCCGCTCTGACGCGCGGCTTGGGACATCATCCGCCGCATCGAGGTCGCGTACGGACGCAGCGACTCGATCCGGTCCTGAGCTCGGCGTAGGCGCGCGGAGGCGACCAGCTCCATCGCGCGGGTGATCTTGCGCGTACCGCGCACCGAATCGATGCGCCGCTTGATGTCTCTGCTGCTCGCCATCGGCTAGAGCGTCGCGTGGGTGGTCGTGTGACCGATCACGCGACGGCCGTTGCCTCAGCCGCGGCTTCTTCGACCACCTCGGGCACCGCTGCGGCGGCCGGGACGGCGCCGAACTGGTGCAAAACCTTCTCGGCGATACCGTCGATCGCCTTCGACGACTCGTCAGAGAGCTCTTTCGAGTCGCGAATCGAGGCGAGGACCGTGCCCTCTTCCTGCAGGGCATCACGAATCGCCTGGTTCACGCGCGGCACCTCCGCGGCGCTGACGCCGTCGAGGTAGCCCTGGTTGGCGGCGTACATGATGGCTACCTGCTCTTCGACCGGCCACGGCGCGTACTGCGGCTGGTTGAGGGCGGCGACCAAGCGCTGGCCACGAGCGAGGGTCTTCTGGGTTGCGGCGTCGAGCTCCGACCCGAACTGCGAGAAGGCTTCGAGGTCGCGGAACTGAGCCAGCTCGAGCTTCATGCGGCCCGCCACCTTGCGCATGGCCTTGACCTGCGCCGAACCACCCACGCGGCTCACCGAGATACCGACGTTCAGCGCCGGACGCACACCCGAGAAGAACAGCTTGCTCTCGAGGAAGATCTGCCCATCGGTGATCGAGATGACGTTGGTCGGGATGTACGCCGCGACGTCACCGGCCTGGGTCTCGATGATCGGCAGCGCCGTCAGCGAGCCCCCACCGAGGGCGTCGCTCAGCTTGCAGGCGCGCTCCAAGAGCCTGGAGTGCAGGTAGAAGACGTCTCCCGGGAAGGCTTCGCGGCCCGGCGGGCGCCGCAGCAGCAGCGACATCTGGCGGTAGGCGTCGGCCTGCTTAGAGAGGTCGTCGTAGACGCACAGGGCGTGCTCGCCGTTGTAGAGGAAGTGCTCGGCCATCGCGCAGCCCGAGTACGGGGCGAGGTACTTCAGCGGCGCCGAGGCCGAGGCGGTCGCGGCGATGACCGTCGTGTACTCCATCGCTCCGGCGGCACGCAGGCGCTCCACCAGCTGGGCGATCGTCGAGGCCTTTTGGCCGATGGCGACGTAGAAGCAGTGCACCCCGAGACCGCGCTGGTTGATGATCGCGTCGACCGCGATGGCGGTCTTGCCGGTCTGACGGTCGCCGATGATCAGCTCGCGCTGACCACGGCCGATCGGGATCAGCGCGTCGATGGCCTTGATGCCGGTCTGAAGGGGTTCCTTCACCGGCTGGCGCTGGACCACACCCGGAGCTTTGAACTCGACCGGCCGGTAGTGCTCGGTGACGATCGGGCCGCGGTCATCGATCGGGTTGCCGAGCGGGTCGACGACCCGGCCGAGAAGGGCCGGGCCAACGGGAACCTGGATGACCTTGCCGGTCCGCTTGACCTGGTCGCCCTCTTTGATGAGGACGTCATCACCGAGGAGCACCACACCGACGTTGTCCTCTTCGAGGTTCAACGCGAGGCCGGTCACACCGTGAGGCAGCTCGAGCATCTCGAGCGCCACACACGAGGTGAGGCCGTGAACGCGGGCGATGCCGTCACCGACCTGGAGGACGGTGCCGACTTCCTCGACATCAACCTGGCCCTGGTACTGCTCGATCTGGTCGCGCAGGACCTTGGTGATCTCGTCGGGACGAAGCTTCATCGCAGCCTTTCTCGTACGTCGGGGTGGTTCAGGTGGCCGTTGCGGGTGCGACGGCGGAATCGATTGCGGCGCGCGACAGGGTGCGACGCATGCCGGCGAGGCCCTCGCGCAGGGAGGCGTCGAGCACCATTCCCCCGACGCGAAGAACGAGGCCGCCGACGATCGCCGGGTCGACCTCTTCGGTGAGTACGGCAGAAAGACCCGTCTGGCTCTCGATGCGGGCGATCAACTTGCCGCGCAGGGCGTCGTCGAGCGGAACCGCGGTGACCGCCTGCACGTCGATACGGCCCTCGGCCGCGGTGACCCGCGCCTCGAACGCTGCACGCACACTCGGCAGCTCTTCGATGCGGCCGCGGTCGATCAGGACTTGCAGGAAGTTCCCCACCAGCGGGGTGGCGTCTTTCACGAGGGCCTCGACGGCGGCCTTTTTGGCCTTCGTCTCGATCTCGGGGTTGGCGAGAACCGCGGCCAGCTCGGGCGAACCGTCGACGGTTGCGACGAAATCGGAGAGGTCGCCACGCACCGCGGCAACGGCATCCTTGTCGCGGGCCGACTCGTAGAGGGCGTCGGCGTAGGTGTCGGCAACGCTCACTAGTTGTTGCTCACCGACGAGAGGTTCGCCTGGTCGATGGCCTCTTCGATGAGACGACGGTGATCGGCATCGGTGAGGGTCTTACCCGACACCTTGCCGGCGGCCGACAGGGCCAGATCGACAACCTGATCACGCAGATCCGACGCCGCCTGGCGCGCCTGCGCGTTGACCTGTGATTCGCTGTCAGACAGCACCCGGTCGCGCTGCTGCTGGGCAGCGGTCACGAGCTGGGCGCCCTGGCGCTCGCCTTCCTTGCGACCCTGCTCACGCAGCTGGTCGGCTTCCTTGCGCGCCTCGGAGAGCTTCACCTTGTAGTCGTCGAGCAGGGCGGTGGCCTCGTCGCGACTGCGCTCGGCCTCGTCGATGCTCGCCGCGATGTCGTCGCGGCGCTTGGCGATCGCCGCGCCGACGGGTCCGAAGACGTAGCGCCTCATGATGTAGAACGTGATCCCGAACATCAGGAGGGTCCAGATCATCAGACCTGGGCTTGCCTCCAGCAGCGGGCTGGAAGCCGACTGCTGCGCGGTGACCTCGACGAGCGAAACGGGCATCTGCCTAGACCAGGAAGAAGGCGACGAAGCCCATCAGCAGGGCGTAGAACACGATGGCCTCGGTCAGAGCCAGGCCCAGGAACATCAGGGACATGATCTCGCCGCGCAGCTCGGGCTGACGCGCCACGGCCTCGACGGTCTTACCCATGAGGTAACCCACACCGGCACCCGGGCCGATGGCTCCGAGGCCTGTTGCCAGACCGAGTTCGATCGCCTTTGCGGCGTCGACGATATTGCCTTCAAGTGCCACGACAGGACCCCTTGTGGTTAGTGGCTCGACTCAACAGCAAAGCCGATGTAGATGCCCGAGAGCATCGCGAAAATGAACGCCTGCAGGCCGGCGATCAGTACCCATTCGAACGCGTAGAAGAAGACGCCGACCGGAATCGCCGCGATGCCCGCGTAGTTGCCCAGCAGCACCGTGAAGCCGGCGCACATGATGATCAGCAGATGGCCGGCGAGCAGGTTGGCGAACAAACGCACCGACAGGCTGACCAGGCGCAGGATCTGTGACAGCAGCTCGAGCACGAAAATCACCGGCTTGATCGCGCCGGGAGCCTCGGGCACCAGCGTCTTGAGGTAGCCGAGCGGCCCGTGCGCCTTCACCCCTTCGAAGTTGTAGGCAATGAAGGTGATCAGTGTCAGCGCGAGCGTGACGTTGATGTTCGCGGTTGCCGCGTAGAGCCCCAGATCGGGCAATGAACCGAACGTGCCCGACTCGTGCGAGACGGGCAACGGAATGAAGCTGATGAGGTTGTTGGCCGCGATGAACAGAAAGAGTGTCGCGAGGTACGGGAAGTACCGGTTAAAGACCTTCGCGGGCAGCGTGGCGCGCGCGATCTGCGCTTCGGCGAACTCGTAGGCCATCTCGATGACGTTCTGTGCACCGCTGGGGCGGTCGGAGATGCCCTTGCGCACGACGAAGAGCCCGAACCCGATCACGATTGCCGACGACAGGAACAGGTAGACGACGGCTTTGTTGATCGACATGTCGATCAAGCCGAAGTCGAGGTTCACGTATGGATCGAGCTGGAACTCGAGGGAGGGGTCGAACTCCTTCTCGCCCTCTCCCGCCGCAGCGGCGACGGCCGGGGCCATGAGAAGCGCGAGGCCGACAAGCCACGCCCAGGCGCGCAGGGGAAATCTCATTCAGACGTCTCCTTGCGCTGCTGCTGGCCGACGGCGAAGAGAACGGTGCGCCCGGCGAGGTCGAGCGTGAAGGCGACCAAGAACACCGCGGCGGCGACAAGTCCAACGGTCTCGTCGTACTTCAGGGCGATAATGAAGAGCACGATCGCGGTCAGCCACGCGCGCGAGATGAAGGAGATCCCCGACATGCCGACGGCCGTCGTCGCGTTCGCGTACCGCGAGACCCGGGTCGTCAGGATCTGCCCACCCCAGTTCAGGGACCACAGAACGACACCCATCACCCAGCCCGCGATCGGGCCATCGAGCACGAGCACCACCGGTAGCGAGAGAACCGCCACGATGATTCCGATGCCGGAGGCGAGAAAGGCGGCCGCCTGCGGGAGCGCAGGAGGCGGTGGTGCTGCGGCGACGTGCTGCGAGTCTGCTCCTTCAGGGTCCATGCGTTACGGCCCGCAGACGGACGGTCCGTCGAGCGGGCGGGGCGCAGTCTGCCAGATGGCCGGCAGGGCGGAAAGGCATTCCTGCCGGGTCGTTCGACCCCGGGTCAGCGGGATCGCCCCGCAACCTCGTCGCCACGGGGCGCGCGCGCCTGCCGAACCAGGGTGACGACCGGGGTGCTGCGCCACTTGAGGATCTCCAGGACGTAGATCAGATAGAGCGCCGCGGCCACTCCGGCGAGACCTGCCGCGCCCAGCACCGAGACCCCCACGAGGGAAAGCCCGCCGCTCGGGTCGCGGTAGGGAACGAAGCGGATCAGCAGCGCGATCACGCCCATCAGCGCGCACCAGCCATAGAGCGCGAGCACCGTTTTGCGCTGCCCCCATCCGATCGTGAAGAAGCGGTGGTGGAAGTGGCTGCGATCGGCCCCGTAGACGGGAAGGCCGTGTTTCAAGCGCTTCATGATCACGAACGACGTATCGAGGATCGGGATCGCCAGCACGAGCAGCGGCAGCACGACGGCGACGGTCGCGGTGCTCTTCATCACCCCGCTGATCGCCACGCCCGCGACCATGAACCCGAGGAACATCGCCCCGGTGTCGCCCATGAAGACGCGTGCCGGATGGAAGTTGAAGAACAGGAACGCCGCGCATGCCCCCGCGATGGAGGCGGCCATGATCGCCGAGTCGGCCCGGTTCAGGGATGCCGCGATGATCGCCAGGTTGATTGCGCCGAGACCGGCGACGCCGGCGGCAAGACCATCCATGCCGTCGATGAAGTTGATCATGTTCACCAGCGCAACGAACCAGAGCACCGAGACCGGGTACTGGAAAGCGCCGAGGTCTCCGACGCCGAGCAGGGGCAGGGTGATGTGGTCGATCGTGAGCCCGGCCGAGACCGGCACGCAGGCGCACGCGATCTGGGCGAGCAGTTTCACCGGGGGATCAACCCCCAGTACGTCGTCGACGACTCCGAGAGCCGCGATCAGCGCGGCACCGACCACGAGGCCGCGGATCGCAGGGTCGTCGGGCAGGTAGTAGAGCGTGGGGATCATCACGCCGACGACGATCGCCAGGCCCCCGAGTCGGGGCGTCGGCCGGGTGTGGATGCGCCGGCCTGAGGGCAGGTCGATCGCCCCGATTCGATGAGCGATGCGGGAGGTGAGCGGCGTGGCTCCGAGTGTCGCGGCGAACGCCACGAGCGCGCAGAGCGCAGGGATGAGGGTCGTCGTCATGTGCTGCGAGTCGAGGTTACCGCGGGTGGGGCCTCACGGGTGCGTTTCTCGGCGAGGGCGCCGGGTCCTTGTATCGGCCTCAACTTCCGGCGAGTCGCGTCACCGATTTCTGGGCGACGAGAGTAGCCACAGCACTCGCCGCCCGGCCCGTGCCTCCCGTGACAGCGGTCCCGTTCACCACGCCGACGCTAAGGGGTGATCACCTCGACGAGGTGGGCAACTCCTCGCCCCAGACGCTGGTCGCGGGTGACAAGGGGTGCGTCCAGCGCCTCGGCAAGGGCGACGTAGAGTCCGTCGTACGCGGAGCAAATGTCCCGAAGATCCCAGGCACGGCGAAGCAGCGCCCGTGCATGCGGGTGGCGCCGCACGACGAGCGCCTCCAACTCGCTCAGGCAACGCTCGGCAACCGCCAGCTTCACCGCGTGTGCCCTCAGTAGGCCGCGAAGCGCTTGGGTAACCTCGATGTCAAGCATCGCGGGCGCATGCGCCGCACCAAGTATCGAGGCCCGCTCGGCCTGCGTCGCGTCTCCGGTCAGGTACGCCACACAGGTAGAGGCGTCGATGACCCGGCTCAGTACTTCCGACCGGAGTCGCGGGCGGCCAAGATCTGTTCGGTGGTGATGCCGCTCGGCCCCCTCCGCCGGATCCGCTCGTCGAGTTCCTCGGCCGTGGGCAGCTCGGCCGACTCGACGATCATCCGCAGTACGTACTCACTCAGTGAGACGCCCTTCATCGCTGCACGGGCTTTAACGGTGCGATGGATCTCGTCGGGGACGTTGCGAACTTGAATCAGGGCCATGCAAAGAGGATGAACCCATCTTTTTGACATGTCAACGATCGCCACCGGGCCTGTGTGTCATCGCCGCGACGAGACGGAGGATCTTCGAGGGCACGATCCGCGCGGCAAGGGCGGCGGAGCGGGCGACGACACCCGTGGCCACCCGGGTCTGCCCGCGTTCGAGGGCCCGCCAGGTGGCGAGAACAACCGGGCCCGCCTCGTCCAGCGGGAACATCCATGGCCAACGCGACTCCTCCCGGCCGGTAGAAAACTCGGTCCGTGTGGGCCCTGGGCAGACCGCCACGACTCGCACACCGGTCCCGGCCAGCTCACCGGCAAGGCTTTCGACAAGGTGCAGCTCGAAGGCTTTGGTCGCGGCGTAGGTGGCCATGAACGGGACGGGCTGGAAGGCCGCGGCGGAGCTGACAACCACAACGTCTCCCCGACCGCGGCCGACCATCCCGGGGACGACATGGGCGACGAGGTCCGTCACCGCGACGCAGTTGAGCTGGACCATCGCGACCTCACGTTCTCGATCGAGCTCGGCAAGGGGCCCGCGGGAACCGAACCCGGCGTTCACAACAGCGACCTCCAGCGCAGGACGAGCCGCATCGACGGCCGCCCGACAGAGCGCGCGGCCCTTCTTCGTCGCCAGGTCGGCGACGACGGTCGTCGTCGTGACGGCGAAGCGGTCGTGGACGAGTTGCGCGAGCGCCTCGAGCCGGTCGGCCCGACGGGCGACGACGATCAGCGGGTGACCCCTTTCGGCGAGAGACATCGCATAGGCCCAGCCCAGGCCCGCCGATGCCCCGGTGACGAGCGCCGATCCACGGCCCTCGGTCATGTTCCGTAAAGGCGATCCCCGGCATCGCCGAGACCGGGGACGATGAAGCCCGATGCGTTCAAGTGGTCGTCGACGACGGCGACGGTCACGAGGACGTCCGGGAAAAGGCCGGCGATGTGCGCGAGCCCTTCGGGCGCCGCGATGATGCCCGCAACGTGGAGAGACCGCGGATTCCGCGTCCGCACGACCTCGATCGTCGCGGCGAGCGAGCCGCCGGTCGCGATCATCACGTCGAGGATCACCACGTCGTCGCCCGAGAGATCTGCGGGTACCGCGTCGAGGTAGAACGAGGGCTCCAGCGTGGCCTCATCGCGACGTGCCCCCACGAAGGCCACCCGAGTGGAATCGGGCAACAGGTTCAGCGCGGGCTCGAGCATCCCCAGACCCGCGCGGAGAACCGGCACGACGGTGATCCGCCCGGCCCGGAGCGTTGCCGCCGGCCCGACGGGGCTCGTGACCTCCCCCACCGTCCCATCCAGATCATCGAGGGCCGCGGAAAGGACGAGGGTCGAGAGCCGCGCGACGGCCCGCCGGAAGTCCCCGGTAGCGGTGCTGACGGAGCGCAGGACCGCGAGGTGTTCACCGACAAGGGCCCCGCCGAGCGATCGATGCGTGGTTGCGGGCATCGGACAAGGCTACCGGGAGCCGTCGCTTGCTAGCGACGGGTTTTTGTCCGGCTTTTGGAGAGCGTCGCCGCGGGGGCGGTTTGGGCGTCGATGTACTCGACCATTCCGAAGGTTTCGTGCGACGCCGCAGTGCCGCCGAGGATGGAGCAGTAGAGCTTGTGGCGGCCGGGGGCGAGTCGCGCGGTCAGCTCACCGGAGGCGCCCGGGGCGAGGTCGACGCGCAGGGTCTGGCCGGTGCTGTCGACCAGGGTGAGGTCGTGGTCGTCCATGCCGCGGTTGTAGATCTGCAGTTTCACGGTGCCCGCGGCGACCAGGCGTTTCGACGGGGTGACGCTCCACTCGTCCTCGTCGACCGAGAGGCTGGTGGGAAGCGGAACCGGCGGAGGGAGCGTCGTGCGGTGGATCCGGGGGGCCGCCACGGCCGCCCCCGCGGTGGCAAGGGCGATGGCGAAAAGAACCCCGACGGTTCGCGCCGGGCGGCTCATCCGACGAGCGCCCCCGAAAGCGCGGGGACGTCGCCGAGGATGCGCCCGGGATCGCCGCCCAACCATTCGCCGATGAGGCTGCGATAGACGCTGCGGAAATCGGTCGTCACGACGAGGTCGCCGTTGCGGTCGGGGCTCGCCAGGCTCGGCAGCTCGCCCCGCATTCCGCCGACCACCGACGAGCCCATGGCCATCATCAGCCCGCCGGCCCCGTGATCGGTCCCGTTCTCGTTCTGCTCGATCCGGCGGCCGAACTCCGAGAACACCACCGTCAGCACACGGTTCTCGATGCCGCGGGCGGTGAGATCGTCCTTGAACGCCGCGAGCGCCGCCGACAGCACCTTGAGCTGAGGGTCTTGGGACTGGATCTGACTACTGTGGGTGTCAAACGACCCCCAGTCGAGGGTGATGACGCGGGTTCCGAGGTTCGCCGAGAGCAGGTTCGCGGCGAGCTGCAGCCGGGTCGAAAGATCTGATGCGGGATATCCGGGAGGCGCGGCACCGGGAACAAGGCCCGACAGGGAGCGCGACACCTGCACGGTTTGCCCGTAGGCGCCGCGCGAACGCGACAGCGCATCGTTGCCGGCGCCGACCGGAACCGCCGCCAACGCGGCCATCTCGTCCGTCGGCTTGGCCGTGTTGGCCGAAACCCCGTCGACGGAGAACTGAATCCCGTTCAGCGAGGAGACCGCGCTCACGGGCGCCTTGGCCGCGCGAATCTGCTTCGACACTCCTGATCCCAGCGAGATCGCCTGGAGAGGATTGTCGAGCGAGCCGTAGGTGTCGAGCCAACGCCCCAGCCACCCTGTCGTCATCTTCTGAAGTGCCCCGGAGAACCAGTATTCGCGACTGTCGAAGTGCGACAGGTTCGGTGGGTTGTAGTCGGTGGACGGGAAGATCGCGAGGTCCGATCCGACCCCACCGAGGCCGTCGCCGTAGATCGAGTCGAAGCCCTTCAGTGCGCCGCTGTTGGCGGTCCCGGTGACGCCGACATTGGCGAAACTGAACGCGCCGCTCGTGTTCGGAAGCGCGGTGGTGCCGACGGCGGTCGCCGTCGAAGGTCCGAGCACCCGCGCCAAACCGGGACGCTTGGCGAGGTACGTCGCGTACTGACCGGCCTCCGTCGGAACGACGGCGTTCAGGCCGTCCATGCCACCGTTCAGGAAGATCATCACGACCTGGGTGGGTGCGCCCTGGGCCTCGGCCTGGGCGGCCTCGAATGCTCGGGTCCAATCGATCTTGCTCGCCGCGTAGACCGACGCGAAGCCGATGGCGCCGTTACGAAGAAAGGTCGCGCGCCGCAGCCCGGGCCGCGCCTCGCCTCCGCTCAGCAGGGGCACACCATCGGAGAAGCCGGTCAGGGCCTCCACGGGAATCGGCATTTGGTCGATCGGCGTCATGTCCGAGGCGGCACTGTCCGATCGCGCGCAATCGGCGCATCCGACGGCGACCCGCTCGGCCACCTCGGGGTCCATACCGGGAAGAAGGTCTTCGAGATCGGGCATCACATCACCTGTGCGTCAGGGCCGCCGAGAATGAACGCGCGCAGAACGCGCTGTCGTGCATCGCGCTCCGTGGCGCTTTTGACCGGTGCCTTACCGGCGTACGCGGTGAGGGCCGCTTTCGTGCCGTCGGCCATCCATGGTGCGCCGACCTCCGTATGGGCGCGGGCGACCGCCGCGTCAGCGGCTTCCACCGCGACGTCGGTCGGCTTCTTCTCCGGCAGGCTCACCAAACGCTGCGCAAGGCCGAACCGCGTCAACGACGTGTTCGTGTTCAGCCAGGTGAGGCCACCCTCCCAGCCCGCCACGGTCGGCGGGAAGTAGGGAAGCTGCCCCTGGGCCTGAAGCGCGTCGTAGACGCGGTTGTCCTTGATCGAGAGCCCGAGCTGGCGCATGAGGCCGACCGAGTAGACGATCGGGGGCTTCAAGAGGTTGGGCTCCCCGAGCGACTCGAAGATGCGCGGGTGAAGCAGTATCCGCTCGACGAGCGGGCGGATCTTTCGGCCGCTCGCCAGATAGAGCGTGACCAGGTCACCGAGGGTCGCGGTGTCGGGCGGGGTCGGAACGAACTCGAGCCACAGCTTGGTAACCAGATACGGCGCGTGGGCGCGGTGGGCCAGGACGACGTCGATGGCGGTGCGGTGGTTGAGGTCCGCCGCTTGCCCGAGGAGGTTCTTCGCTCCGAGCACCGAGCGCGAGGCGTTGAAGAATCCGATCGGGTTGTCGGGGTCGTCATCGTCGATCTGCCAGCCGGCGGTGGCCTTGGCGATCTCTTTGACGTCGGTCTCGCTGTAGTTCGGCTGACCCGCGGCGTCGACCACCCCGAGGCAGAAGAGCTCCATGATCTCGCGGCCGTAGTTCTCATTGATGTTGCGACGGGTGCTGTCTTCTCCATCGAGAAACCGCAGCATCGCCGGACCTTCACCGACCTCGTAGGCGAGGTTCGTGAAGGTGGCATCGGGGTTCGCGCCGAGGTCGGCATAGCGCCGCAGGAGGGCGTTTTGCTGGAGCATCAGCTGAGGAGGCGAGACATCCGCCCGCGAGGTCGCGAAGTGGCGGTGCCAAAAGAACGTCATCCGCTCGACCAGCGGGTTCGGCACGCGAACCATTCGATCGACCCAGGAGAGCACGAGGTCGGTGTCGCTGTCGGTCGGCTTCAGCGGGCTTCCGTCGGCACGCACCGGCTCGGCACCCGTAAGTGCCCCCTGTGGGGCCGACACGAGCCATTCGACGAGCTGCCCGACGCTCTTACCGGTCCAGGTCGTGCGGTCAGCCGTCGAGGGGCCGAAGCCCGCCCGCCAGAACATACGGTCGACCATCGCCTGGGTCATCGGGGTCTGGGCACCACCGGCCTTTGGCCGCTTGAGACGGTGAGCCCCGAGGGGCGCCGGAGCGACCGTGGGCACCTTGCGCTTCTTTTTCTTGGGTCGGGCAAGTTTGGTTGCCATCTCCTACCCCCTCACAACGTCGGCGAATGCGCGGGCAATGGTCGGGCTCTCCTGCAGGCGAAAATCGCCGTTGGGCTCCTTGACGTCGTACCAAACGACGCCCTGAAGATCGGGGAACACCTGGGGAAGGCTGGTCAGCTGCGAAACCCAACCGGCTTTGTCGCCCCCGACACCGGTCGATGCCGTCTCGGCGATCCAAAACGGCTTCGGCGCCAGCGCGCGCAGCTCGCGGTAGGAGTCGGCGAACAGCGCCCGAGGGGTGGTCCACGCAAGGCCCGCGGTCGCACCGAAGTTGTAGCCGCTCGCCCCGATCAGCTCGACCTGGTCGGCGCCAGGAAAGTAATCGGTGAAGGTGTTGGCCGGCTGCTCGGGAATGCTGCGGGCGTACGGCGCCCACAGAAACTGGATGCTGGTCCCGCCCTTGGTACGTTGCACGACGGCCCGCGCGCGTTTCCAGGCGGCGACGTACTTTCCGGCGTCGTTGAGCTTCGCCGTGCCCGACCACGCGTACCAGGGCGTGTTCATCTCGGGCATGAGGCGCAGGATCGGCGCGGGCTTGAGACCCCGAATCTGCTTGGTCAGCAGCTTCAGCGACGCGTCATACTTGCCGCGAAGCACCGCACGCGAGCCGTACGGGCGTTGAGAGACGCCCTTCTTGCCGGCGTCGGGCATCCAGCTGACGACGAGGCGCATCTTGCGCGTCTTGGCGAGCTTGAGGATCTTCGGCCCGACGATCTTGCCACCGGTGACGTACACCGACAGTACCTCCGGCGGCGCAGAGGCCTTGGCCAAAGGACGAAGGGCCGTGAGCGGGTTGTCTTGGTAGACCCCGACTTCGAGGGCGCCGAAGGCCGGTGTTGCGGAGATCGCGACGAGCGCGGCGGCGGCGATGGAGCGGCTGAGGAAACGCTGTGTGATGGGCATCCCGAAGGACGCTATCGGCGCCACCGCCCCGCCCCGGCCCATCGCGAAGCATCACAACGCCCCCCTCATGGACCCGAACCTCCCCCTTACCTGCCGATCACAGTTGGGTGGTCGGCGTCGTCGAACTCGCGCCCATCCGTCTGCGTCGGCCGCCCAACGTTCGTCACGTGGGCCGGTGACAAAGGCCGACGGCACGCGGACCGCGGTCCCGTCAAAGGCCGCCTGCGTTTCGATCGTTCGTGCGAAGACATCGTCGTCTTCCGGGACCGCCTCGCACCGTTCTGCGTCTGACCTCGCAGCGAGTTAGGGGAGGCTGACCCGGGTCGCGGCGTGCATATCCACCAACAGACGTTGCTCCTCGTCGGGTCGGGCGGCCCAACAACTCGCATCCCATTCCCGCCAACAAATCCTCGGCGTAAATCCTGTGGTGGAGGGTGACTACTGCACTCATGTGGGAGTGGTTGCCGCCGAGGCGGCCACCGCGTCCTGGCCCACGCGGCGGTGGAGCAACTGCCCGTGTCGTTGACGAGGACCGACATGGTCGGATTGCCGTACAGCGCGAAGATCACCTGGCAAACATCCTCGAGCGCAACGAAGGCACCAAGGGGGTTCGCGAGAACGACGACACGAGGATGGCCTAAGGGCTTCACCGCTTTCAGCTGAGCGGCGGCGTTCTTCACCGTTGCTCGGATCGGCGTGACGCGCGCATCCGGGGCAGGGTCAACGTTCCCGACCCGACCGACTGCAGGTGGTCCCCGAAGGCGACGGTCGTGAACTCTTCGACCTCGCAGACAGCCGTATCGCTGACCCTTTCGATCAGGTAGTCGGGCCTCTTCGATCCGCCGAGATCCGGTTCATGCGTCTCCCAGCCGCATACCCATTATCGCGCAGGTACCGCTCGAACCAGAGTTCGGATTGGATCTGCTCCGAGTCAGTCACCAACCGCACCCCGTCGCGCCTTCAATCGCCGGCCGACGCTGACGATGGTCTCGACGACCGGAACGAACTCGCGGCCGAGTTCGGTGAGCTCGTACTCGACGGTCGGCGGGCTGGTAGGCATCACGTGTCGTTCGATCACGCCATCGGCCGTAAGGCGCTGGAGGCGGCTCGACAGAACCTTCGCGGAGATCCCGACGACGTCTCCCCGCAGTTCGTTGAAACGCCGCGGCCCATCTCTGAGGTACCAGACGATGTTCGGCGTCCAGGCCCCCCCGAGGATGCTCATGCACTCGGTGAGCGGACACTCCTCGGGGGGCGGGGCGACGCGACGAGGGCGATAGCGGATCACGGCCGAAGGTTACCCATCCGCCACTGGTAACTAATAGATATCTGACCCGGCCGCATCTATCGTCCTGCCCATGACGTTTTCCCACGCAAACACATGGCCCCGGACCCGTGTCGCCGAGAGCCTCGGCATCCGCTATCCGATCGTCCTCGGACCCTTCGGGGGTGGCCTTTCGAGCATCGACCTCGCCCGGGTCGTCAGCAACGGCGGCGGGCTCGGGTCGTACGGCGCGCACTTCATGGACGCGACGCAGATCACCGCGCTGGTCATTGAGATGAGCGCCGCCATCGAGGGATCGTTCAATGTGAACCTGTGGGTGTCGACGCACGACCTTCCCGAGGCGGAGATGACCCGTGAACGGTTCGACGCGGCCGTGGCGCGCCTTCGCCCCGTTTACGAGGCGGCCGGAGCCGAGCCTCCGCCGTACCCCGAACGTTTTTTCGTTGACTTCCACGAGCAGGTCGACGCTCTGATCACCGCCGCGCCACCGGTGTTCAGCTTCGTCTTCGGCGTGCCGGAACCCGACGTTCTCGCGCGGTGCCGTGAAGCGGGGATCACGACGATCGGCACGGCCACAACCCCCGACGAGGCCGTCGCGCTCGATGAGGCCGGGGTTGATCTGATCGTCGCATCCGGGCTCGAGGCGGGCGGACACCGTGGAGCCTTTCTCGCCGCAGCCGAAGACTCGCTGTTCGGCACGCTACCGCTCGTACGCATCGTCGTCGGTGAGGTGCGTGCCCCGGTAATCGCCGCCGGCGGGATCGCCGACGGCGCCGGTATCTCCGCCGTCCTCGCCCTCGGAGCGGAGGGCGTGCAGATCGGCACCGCGTTTCTGGCCACCGAGGAATCTGCCGCACGCCCCGAGCACCGAGCGGTTCTCTTCAGCCCCGCCGCCCGGAACACGCGCCTGACGCGGGCGTTCAGCGGCCGGCTCGCACGGGGTGTGCGCAACCGCCTCAGCGACGAGCTGCTCACCGACCCCGCCGACATCGCCCCCTACCCGTACCAGGGCTACCTTCTCGCTCCGGTCTACGCGGCGACCCGCGCCGTAGGCCGCACTGACACGGTGTCGTTGTGGTCGGGGCAGGGAGCGCCGCTCCTCACCCACCGCGTCGCCGGTGAGCTCCTCGAATCGCTGATCGCCGAGACCGAAGGCGCTCTCGCTGGACGCATCTGATCGACATTGGTACCCGATGGTCGAAGCGGTACCATTTGCGCTGTGGCCCTCAACATCAAGGATCCGAAAACACTCGAACTCATCGCCGAGGTCGCCGCCCTTGCGGGAGAGACCAAGACGGAGGCGGTTCGGACGGCGCTTGCCGAGCGACGAGAACGCCTCGCCGTCGACACTGATGCAGATGCCCGGTACCAGGAGGCGCTTCGCTTCATGCGGGAGGAGATTTGGTCGCTCATTCCTGAGGCGGAACGAGGACGGCCGATCACGAAAGCCGAACGTGAGGAAATCCTCGGATATGGGCCCCACGGCGTGTGATTCTCGATAGCTCCGCGATCATCGCGGCCATCGTCGGCGAAAGGGATGCGCCCGCAGTGCTCCAGGCCGTCACGGCAGCCCGCCGATGTGCGATCGGGGCGCCAACGCTCCTCGAGACGGGGATGGTCCTCATCTCCCGATTCGGCCCGTCTGGTCGAACGCGACTCGTGCGATTCTGCGACCAGTTCTCGATCGAGCGACTCGCGTTCACCGATGAGCACCATCGCACCGCCCTCGATGCGTTCCAACAGTTCGGCAAGGGGAGGCATCCGGCGTCCCTGAACTTCGGCCACTGCCTCAGCTACGCGACCGCGCGGGTCGCACGCCAGCCGCTTCTGTGCATCGGGAACGACTTCGTCCAGACCGACCTCGAGGTCGTTGCGCTGAGGTGAGGCCTTACCCCGCAGACCATAGACCGGTTTTGCCGGCCGGACGCAGAGGTAAGGTTCTGGGCTACTGGCCCGTGGGCCGGTGACCCGTTTCCCGATGACGGCAGCGACCCGTGGAGGAGTGCCCGGTGGCCACCAACACCACCGCGCCGCAGGTGAGCCCGACGGATCCCACCCAGCCCGCGATTCGGCTGGATGAGGTCACAAAGAGCTTCCCCGGTGCACCCCGCCCTGCCGTCGACGCCCTCAGCCTCGACGTGCCACGAGGATCGATCGTGGCCCTGATCGGCCCCTCGGGCTGCGGCAAGACGACGACGCTGCGCATGATCAACCGACTGATCGAGCCGACCTCGGGTCGCATCGAGATCGAGGGCATCGAGGTCACCCGCTCACCGGTCGTCCAGCTGCGGCGGGGCATCGGCTACGTCATCCAGCAGGTTGGCCTGTTTCCACACCGCACGATCGCCCAGAACATCGCCACCGTTCCGCACGCACTCGGTTGGGCCAAGGATCGACTCGCGGCGCGCATCGACGAGCTCGTCGAGCTGGTCGGGCTCGACCCCTCGATGCTGGGTCGCTACCCCGACGAGCTGTCGGGCGGCCAACAGCAGCGCGTCGGCGTGGCGCGGGCGCTCGCGGCTGATCCCCCGGTCCTCCTCATGGACGAACCGTTCGGCGCGGTCGACCCGATCGTGCGCGCCCGCCTGCAGGACGAACTGCTCAGCCTGCAGAGCCGCGTGCAGAAAACGATCGTGATCGTGACCCACGACATCGACGAGGCGATCAAGCTGGCCGACCGCATCGCGCTTCTCAACGTCGGAGGCATCCTCGAGCAGTACGCGCCGCCCGACGAGCTGCTGGCCGACCCCGCAAACGAGTTCGTCAAACAGTTCGTGGGCAACGATCGCAGCAGTAAGCGGCTGACGCTTGCGCGCGTCGCCGACCTTCCCTTCGCCCAAGGGCCCGTCATCGAGATATCGGCCTCCTTCGACGAGGCCCAGAGCGTGATGGCCGCGCATCGCACCGACTGGATCGGCCTGACTTCGGGTGGCGCCTTCCAGGGATGGGTCGATGCGACGAACATCGACAGCGCAACAGACCTCGCGGCCCTAACCCGGTCACGGCCCGCCGCGCAGGTGATGCCGGACAGCACGCTGCGCGAGGCCATGGAGATCATCATGACCTCCCGCACCTCCGTCGCGGTGATCGACGACGACGGGCGCTTCGGCGGGGTCGTCACGCTGGAGCAGATCCGGGCCGCCCTGGCGGAGGGAGTCCGGGAGCAGATCACGTGATCTTCGCCGCGCAGGTCAGCGAGCCGCTGATTCGTTGGAAGTACATCCGCGAGCAGTGGGACGACAAGATTCTCACCGCGCTTGTCGACCACATCCAGCTCACGCTGATCTCCATGGCACTGGGAATCGTCGTCGCGGCAGCTCTTGCCGCGATCGCTCTGCGCTACCGCTGGTGGGCCGGGCCCATCACCGCATTCTCGGCCTTTGTCTACACCATCCCCAGCGTCGCCCTTTTCGGGCTCCTGGTTCCGTACACCGGGCTCTCAAAGACTCCCGCCGTGATCGCGCTCACGGGCTACACCCTGCTCGTGCTGGTGTCCGCGTTCATCGCGGGCTTCCAGTCGGTTCCCGAGGCGGTGCGCGAGGCGGCCGACGGAATGGGCCTCAGCCCCCGTCGCCGGGTTCTCGCCGTCGAGCTTCCCCTTGCGCTGCCGTACATCATCACCGGAATCCGGGTGGCGACGGTCACGACGGTCGGCCTGGTGACCGTCGCGGCGATCATCGGCAAAGGGGGCCTTGGCGACCTGATCCTCGACGGCCTGCGGCTGACGTATTGGACGCCGATGATCGTCGGTGCGGTGTTGTCGGTAACCCTCGCCTTAGTGCTCGACCTCGGGCTGTGGTTGGCGGGGCGCGTTGCGACGCCGTGGGCGCGGCGGGGTCGTTCGCGATGATGCTCTTCCCCGCTCAGGTCGCCGTTCCGCGCGACATCGGCCTTTGGGAGTGGTTCACCCGGTCGCAGACGTGGCACGGCAGCGAGGGCATCCCCGCATCGCTGGCCGACACCCTCAGCCTGTGTGCCAGCGTGATGATCGTCTCCGTGCTGATCGCGGTACCGCTCGCGGCCGTCCTGTCGCACTACCGGCGCGGAGAACTCGCCGCCACGTGGATCCTCAACATCGGCCGGGCGATCCCCACGTTTGCCATCGCCGGTCTGTTGCTTCCTCTCTCCCTCACACATGGGTACGGGCTGGAACCGTGGCCGATCTTCATCGCCCTCACCCTGCTCGCCGTGCCCCCGATCTTCCTCACGGCGTACACCGCGGTCCGGCACGTTGATAGCGGAACAACCGACGCAGCGCGAGCGATGGGATTCACAGAACGCGGCGTACTGCTGCACGTAGAGTTGGCCCTTGCGGTGGGGCTGATCCTCACCGGAATCCGCGTCGCCGCCGTCCAGGTCGTCGCTACCGAGCCGCTCCGAGCATTCCTCGGCGGTGAGGGGCTCGGCCGGTACGTGCGAGACGGGCTCGGCCAAAGCAACAACTCGCTCCTCATCGGGGGGGCAATCTTGGTGGCGGCGTTGGCAACGGTGACGGGCGTGGTCTTCGGAGCACTGGAGCGCGTCGCCCTGCCGAAAGGCGTCCGACGACTGAGAAGTGTGCAGAACAGACAAAGGGGAGAAGCTCGATGAGAATGAGGACCCTGCTCGCAGCAGTCGCCATGGCGGGCGTCGCAACGTTTGCCGTCGCCTGCGGCGACGATTCCAGCAGCACTCCAAGCGACACAACCGCGGCGGCGCCGAAGGGCCCCACCATCAAACTGCGTGGCCAAGACTTCAGCGAATCGGTGACGATCACTGAGGTGTACGGCCAATACCTGAAGGCAAAAGGGTACGACACCAAGATTCTCACGCCGGCCGGTTTTCGCACCGAGGCGATCGCCGGCCTGAAGAACAAAGACCTCGACCTGATCGTCGACTACATCGGTGGTGACCAGGCGGCGCTCGCGCCCAAGACCGCACCATCGGCCGACGCGGCAAAGACCGCCGCGATCATCACCCCTCTTTTCGCCAAGCAGGGCTCGACGGTGCTCGACTACTCACCCGCCGTCGACGGCGACGCCTTCGTGGTGCGCGGCGACTCGAAGGCCGCAAAGATCTCCGACGTGAAAAGTCTCAACTACGTGTTCGGAGCTTCGTCGGCCTGCTTTGAGCGTCCGCAGTGCTACATCGGCTACACCGACCCGAAGGTCTACGGCATCACCTTCACGGGCAAGAAGACACTCGAGTTTGGTCCACTGCTCGGCGAGGCCTTGAAGGCCAAGGCCGTCGATGCCGTGGTCTGGAACACGACGGCGCCGCAGATCGAGGCCAACGGCTTCAAGGTTCTCGAAGATGACAAGGGCCTGCACCCGGCTCAGAACATCGCTCCGATCGTGCGGACCGAGGTACTCACAGCGTACGGAAAGCAGCTCACCGCAGACCTCAACACGCTGAGCGCAGCCATCACGACCGACGATCTCCTCGACTGGAACAAGTCGACGGATCTCGACAAAGAAGAGTCCTCAGCGGTAGCCACGGCATGGCTCACCAAGAAGGCCCTGAACTAGTCCGATCGCTCATGGTGGTCCTCCCCGGGGAGGACCACCATGAGCGATCGGACTAGTTCAGGGCCTTCTTGGTGAGCCATGCCGTGGCTACCGCTGA
>JANLSO010000070.1:0-14699 GCA_031362405.1 Thermoleophilia bacterium
TCGCTTGCCGAGTTTGGTCGTAAGGAGATCCGGCTCGCCGAGCACGAGATGCCCGGCCTCATGTCGATCCGCGCAGAGTTCGCCGATGCCCAGCCCTTGAAGGGGGCACGCATCACCGGCTCGCTGCACATGACGATCCAGACCGCCGTGCTGATCGAGACCCTCACCGCTCTCGGTGCCGAGGTTCGCTGGGCGTCGTGCAACATCTTCTCCACCCAGGACCACGCCGCCGCCGCCATCGCCGTCGGCCCGAACGGAACGCCCGACAACCCGCAGGGTGTGCCGGTCTTCGCCTGGAAAGGCGAGACCCTCGAGGATTACTGGTGGTGCACCGAGCAGGTCCTTTTGTGGCCGGACGGTGGCGGACCCAACATGATCCTCGACGACGGTGGCGACGCCACGATGCTCGTCCACAACGGCACCAAGTACGAGGCTGCGGGCTCGGTCCCCGATGACGCGACAGCAGGCTCTGAGGAGGAGAAGGTCGTCCTCGGCGTGCTGCGGCGTTCGCTGCGCGAGGCCCCCAACCGGTGGACGGCGATCGGCGCCGAGATCAGGGGCGTCACCGAGGAAACCACCACCGGTGTGCTCCGGCTCTACCAGCTCGCTGAGGAGGGGGGGCTCTTGTTCCCCGCGATCAACGTCAACGACTCGGTGACCAAGTCGAAGTTCGACAATCTCTACGGGTGTCGCCACTCGCTGATCGATGGCATCAACCGCGCCACCGACGTCATGATCGGTGGCAAGACCGCTCTGGTGTGTGGGTTCGGCGATGTCGGAAAGGGCTGCGCCGAGGCGCTGCGGTCCCAGGGTGCCCGAGTGATCGTCACCGAGATCGATCCGATCTGCGCACTGCAGGCCGCGATGGAGGGCTTCCAGGTGGCCACCCTCGACGATGTGGTCGGCACGATCGACATCTTCGTGACCGCGACGGGCAATAAGAACATCATCACCGCCGACCACATGTCGCGGATGAAGCACCAGGCGATCGTCGGCAACATCGGTCACTTCGACAACGAGATCGACATGGCCGGCCTGGCCGACGTCTCGGGGATTTCGAAGATCAACATCAAGCCGCAGGTCGACGAGTGGGTCTTCGCCGACGGGCACGCGATCATCGTGCTGTCCGAGGGGCGCCTCCTGAACCTCGGTAACGCGACCGGCCACCCGTCGTTCGTGATGTCGAACTCGTTCTCGAACCAGACGATCGCTCAGATCGAGTTGTTCACCAAGAATGACGACTACGAGAAGAAGGTCTACGTCCTCCCGAAGCACCTCGACGAAAAGGTCGCCCGCCTTCACCTCGACGCCCTCGGCGTGAAGCTGACGACCCTGAGCGAGGATCAGGCGTCGTACATCGGCGTTCCCCTCGACGGCCCGTACAAGCCGGATCACTACCGCTACTAGATCCACCAGGTGGGGGCCGGCTCGAGCCGGCCCCCGGTGCCTTTTGAGTATGCGGTAAATCCCGGATGGCAGCCGCCGGGGGTGGGGGTAACGTCTCTCTCAGAAGCACCCCGGACTTTGATTCAAGAATCGACGAGCCACCGCCTGTGTCCAGTACCTGACAGGCAGGTTGCGCACCAACCGACGAGCGTCCCGGCACGGCCTGCGGGACGACACGCGGGGACTCGTTCCCGCCCGGTGACGCAGCTTGCGGACCTCGTGCTCGGGAGCGGTAGGTGGGCGCGGATTACGTCGAGAGTCAAGTGCCGTGACAAGAAGGAGGCCCCCCACCAACGAAAGGTGCCGTGAGCTTCCCGAAGCGAGTGGGCCCCGTGCCCGGTTCCTGAAATTCTCAAGGGAGCCGCTGCCGGGGTCCACGTCTATGTGGCCGCAAACGCCGGAATCCTCCGCTGCGGCCAACCCGCCGCCTCCGTTGGTGCAGGGCAGTGGCGACACCCGCGCTTAAGCTTGCGGGATGCATGTGAGCGGCCTGTTCGTCTACCCGATCAAATCATGCCGGGGGACATCGCTCAACGCGGCTGAGGTTGAGCGTCGTGGAATCGTCCACGACCGCCAGTTCGCCCTTGTCGCGCCTGACGGCCGCGTCGTGACCCAGCGCGAGCAACCGCGAATGGCACTGATCGTTCCCTGCGTGCACGAGCCCGAGCTGGTTGTCTCTGCGCCGGAAATGGTGCCCTTGCGGGTGTCGCCGACCGACACGGGCCCGCGTCATGACGTCCGCGTATGGAACGACACCTGCGCGGGGGTCGACCAGGGTGACGAGGCCGCCGAGTGGCTGTCTGAGTTTCTCGCGATGCCATGCCGACTCGTCCGGATGGCCGACGCCCACGTGCGTCCGGTTGACGTCGAGCATTTTCCGGGCCATGAGGTCGGTTTCGCCGATGCGTATCCGCTTCTTCTCATCAGTGAGGAATCGCTGGCGGATCTCAACGATCGCATGGACGCGCCGCTGCCCATGGAACGCTTTCGCCCGAACGTCGTCGTCTCAGGCACGACGGCCTATGCCGAGGACGGTTGGGGCGACATCCGGATCGCGGATCTCGTCCTTCGCGTCGCCAAACCCTGTGTGAGGTGTGCCATCACCACGACCGATCAGCACACCGCCGAGCGCGGTGTCGAGCCCCTGCGCACCCTCGCCGGCTACCGACGCTCGCCTCTCGGAGGCGTGACCTTCGGCCAGAACGTCACCCCGCTCGGCACCGGCAGCCTGCGTATTGGAGACCCCGTGGAGGTCCCTTTATGAGGTTGCCCGTCGTCGCGAGTCTCGCTCTGCTGTGCGCCGTGCCGGCCTCGGCCGTCGCCGACTCGCCGCAACCGGCGAGCCCGACCGGCGGGGTCGCGGTAGACACCCCGCGGCCCACGTTTACCTGGACCCACAGCCGAAGCGGCGATGACAACCAGGCCGCCCCGATCGTCGGCTACGTGGTGGTCGTTGTCACCGATCGGATCGGTGTGGTGGCCTCGGCGCCGGGTGAGGCCACGAGCGCGGTGTCGGCGGTCGATCTGCCTGAAGAGCGCGAGCTGCGCTGGGTCGTCCGCAGCATTGACGCGCAAGGGCGGATCGAGGAGTCGCGCGGTCGGCAGCGGGCGAGCTTTGTGATCACGACCGTCCCCGCTGCTCCGACGATCACCGGTGGTCCGGCGGCCCTGACGAGCCAGCGCGCCGCGACGGTCTCCTGGACCGGCACGCGCAGCTCGACGGTGTGGCGGGTGGCCGGTCTCGGCGGGGCGATCGTGGCTGCGGGAGAATCACCGAGTACCTCGGGCCAGGCGGCGTTCGGCCCACTGGCCGACGGTGCGTACACGGTGTCGGTTGCGCAACGGAACCTCGCGGGCGCCGAGGGTCCCTCGGCGAGCCGCGCCTTTCGCGTCGACGCGACGCCCCCCGCGCCACCGACCTTCACCGCGACCGCACCGGCCTCGGCGACACAGACGACCTCGCGCTTTGCCTGGACCGGCGTGGAGCCCGAGGCACGTGTGACCTGGCATCTGACGACCTCACGCGGAACGTCGGTCGCGGGGCCAAGCGACTCCACGAGCGGTGGGGCAGCGGTTGGCCCATTGGCGCCAGGGTCGTATCTGTTCCACCTGCGGCAAACCGACCTCGCGGGCAACGTCGCCGCGTGGCGCACCCATGCGTTCACGATCGCCACGCCGCCGCCGGTCATCGTCGGTCGGCCCGCGCCGCCCGGCGTGCCCGAGGTCACCAACCCGAACCCCGCCCCGGCGAGCCCCCCGGTCGCCGTTGCCGCGCCGGTCGCCATTACTCCCGGACAGGTTCCCCTTCCGTCGCGCCGCCCCGACGTGTTGCGTCCGCGCATGGGCGCGGTCACGGCGAGCGCTCGGCCGGTCTTGCGATGGAAGCGCCAGCGCAACGCGGTTCGATACAACGTTCAGATCTTCGCGACATCCGCCGACGGTGGCCTGCGCAAAGTGCGCTCGGTCTTTCCGAGGTCGGCCCACTACCGGCTGCCCGCCCGCCGCTCCCTTACCGCCGGCTCGTGTTACGTCTGGCGGGTCTGGCCGTTCTTCGGCAAGAGTTTCGCGCGCACGCCCCTCGGCGTGAGCCACTTCTGCGTCGCCGGGCGGCCCCCGGGGTGAGACCGCCCGATCGGGCGGTGGACGGGTCGAGGCAGGGTGGGAGAGGATCGGAGCGTCGACCGCCCAAGGAGCCCCGATGCACCGCCCATCTCGCCGATCCACCCTCGCCATCGGGCTCGGTGCGATGTCGGTCCTCTCTGCCACGGCGACCGCCGCCCCCGGCGATCTCACGCGCGTCAGCCTCACCGACGCCGGGGCGCAGTCGCCCTCGGCATCAGAGGTGACGGCGGTCTCGGCCACCGGTCGCTACGTCGCCTTCGTCAACGCGGGCGACCTGACGGCCGCGTTGGCGGGCGCCAAGAAGCAGGTCTACGTTCGCGATCGCCAGACGGGTCGCACGCTGCTGGCCTCCTCGAACGCGACGGGGCAGGCCGCTACCGCCGACGTCGACGCGGGTGACAGCTTCAACCCGTCCATCGACATCTCCGGAAACGGCCGGTATGTCGTCTTCGCCAGCACCGCCACGAACCTCGTGCCCGCCGACGCCAACGGGGCGAAAGCCGATGTCTTCCGCAAAGACCTCGTCACCGGGCAGGTCGTGGTTGTGTCTCTGTCGAGCGCCGGCGTCGCTGCCGACCAGTCGGTGCTCGGCGACCCCAGCGTCTCCTACGACGGCACCCGCGTCGCCTTCACCACCGGGGCTGCGCAGAACCTCTTCCCCGGCGACAGCTCCGCTGATTCGGAAGTCGTGCTGCGTGACGTGCCGGCGGGCACGACGGTTCTGATCAGCCAATCGACGGCGGGGCTTCAGGGCACGAGCTTCTCGGAGCGTCCGTCAATCAGCGCCGACGGCGGCTCGGTCGCGTTCGAGGCGGGAGGACTCACCGACAACCTGTTCCCCAACGACACCGATTTGGTGAACGACATCGTGGTCCGCAACGTGGCCGCGGCGACGACCACCGGCGTGAGCGTCGCCGCGGGCGGCGTGGCGGCGGGAGGGAACATCCCGGACATCTCCGCAGACGGCCGGTACGTCGTTTTCCAAACCGGCGCACAGCTCGACCCGGTCGCCGACACCAACGCCGCCAACGACATCTACCGGCGCGACCTCGTGGCGGGTGTATCGACGGTGGTCTCGGCCAAGAACGGCGGGGCTGATGCCCGCGGGACCGGCTCCCAGGCGGCGATCTCCGCCGACGGCACGCGGGTGGTCTTTGCATCGACGGCGACCGACCTCACCGCCACCGACACCAACGCGGCGGTCCAGGACGTCTACGCGCGTGATCCCGCCACGAAGCTGACCGCCCGCGCCTCGGCCGCCGCCGACGGCTCCCAGGGTCTTGTCGATTCCCAGACCGGCACGATCGCCGGCAGCGGCGGCCTCGTCGCCTTCGACACGGCCTCGGTCTTCGGTACCGACACCAACGCCATCGCGGACACCTTCGCCAAGGAACTCGCGGCGACCGACACGACGGCTCCGCCGCTCTCGGAAACCCTCACTCTCGAGGGTGGGCTCGTCCGCGTCTCGGGCACGGTCGGCCCTGACCCGTCGGGCATTGGCGCCCTCAGCGTGAATGGCCTCTTGGTTCGCCCGGGAGCGGGGGGCGCGTTTTCGACCACGGTCGCGCTCGTGGCGGGGGGCGCCACGCCTGTCAGCGTGGTCGCCGTCGACGGGGCGGGGAACTCGGCCATCGACACGCGGGCGTTCGTTGCCCCGAGCGTTCCCGCCCCGCCGGTGGTCGCCCCTCCGATCGGAACGGTCGCGGCACCCCGCGCGATCGGTGTCACCTCGAAGAGGGTCGGCCGCCGGCTGGTGGTCCGGTTCACGCTCACCGCACCGGGCTCGGTGCGTGTCACCGTCAGCCGGCGGGTGGTCGTCAAGAAGCGGGCGCGGTTCGTGCGTGTCGGCCCGATCGTCACGCGCCCGCTGCCGGCCGGAGCAGCTGTCGTGCGCATCCCGATCGGCCCGAAGAAGAAGCAGTCACGCAGCTACCGCGTGCGGATCGCGGTGACCGGCCCGCCCACGCCAGTCCCGCTGCCGGCCGTTCCGGTGAGCTGATCTTGAGAAGAGGCCGCGCTCATCCTGATTCCGCGTTGGCGTTGTCGTCGGGTTCCGGCCACGTGCCGGGTGGCTGAGTGCACGGTCTGCGAGGTGGCTCGGCCTCGTGGCTCGCATGTGAACCGGCTCACGCTAAAGAGTGCCCTTGGCGGGGTCGCCACCGAGGATCGCGTCGAGAAAGATGAGCTCCCAGGGGCCCACGAGGGTTTCCTCGATGGCTGCTTTGGCGACCGCCATGTGCGCGGAGGCGGCGTGGCCCTTGAGGGCATCCATTGATGCCCACTTCTCGATGACGACGAACTGGGCCGGGTTGTCTTTCACGCGATGAAGCGCGTAGAGCTCGCAGCCCACCTCGGCGTGCGTCGGGACCAAGAGGCTGTGGTACATCGCCTCGACTTCGGCTTCGCGTCCGGGTTTAGCGGTGAGGCGGGCAACCAGAATGACCTCGGACATCGACGACTCCTTCACCGTTGGGTGAGGTCCACCGCGCGGCGGGCCTCGACCTCGTAGGGGTTGGTGCGGTACGGGGTGACCAGATACGACAGCGGCATCCTGATCGGCCGGTGCTGCATCTGCCAGACGTGACAGAGCTCATGGCACACCAGATCGGCCGACGGATCGTCATGCCGCACGAGGATCAGGTTGTGCATCGCGTATCCGTGGAACCGCCTCAGGTACGGCAGCCGGAAGAACCACGGGGCGACCACGAGCCGCACCCGGGGGATCTCGACGGGTCGCGGGTACCAATCGAGGCCGTCGAGGCGCTGCTTGGCGGCGGCGATCTTCGCGTTGACGGCACGTGGCATGCCCCTGGAGTTTCTCGCAAAACCCGCTTGGGTACACGCACCGCCATGGAAACCCATCCCACGAGATGGCCCCCACGTCGTTTGAGAACGGCGAACCTGGTCGTCGGCCTCACGCACCTCGGACAGGCCGCCGCCGTCGGCGCACTCAGCAACGGGTTCAGCATCCCCGTCACGGCGGCCTTCCAGGAGGGCCCGCCCGGTTCCAGCCTGGCCGACCGCGAGACGCTCTTCGATGCGCCCTTCGCCTGGCTGATCGCACTGTTTCTTGCCCTCGCTGCGATCGACCACCTGCTGATGGCCGCCCCCCGCGTGAACGGCTGGTACGAGACGAACCTCGGTCGCGGACGCAACGACGCCCGCTGGATAGAGTACTCGGTCAGCGCCTCGGCGATGATCGGCCTGGTTGCGCTTCTGACCGGCATCACCGATGTCTTCGCGTTGGTGGCGATCCTCGGCGTGAACGTGGCGATGATCCTTTTCGGGGCGCTGATGGAGCGCTTCAACCCCGACCGCACCGACGTCGACTGGACGCCGTTCATCTTCGGCTGCATTGCCGGTGCGGTGCCCTGGATTGCCGTCGCCATCGCCATCGCGGGCTCTGAGCTCGGTTCGGGAGACGTGCCGGGCTTTGTCTACGGCATCTTCATCTCGCTGTTCATCTTCTTCAACTGCTTTGCCATCAACCAGGTGCTGCAGTACCGGATGGTCGGCCCGTGGCGTGACTACCGCTTCGGCGAGGCCGTCTACATCGGACTCTCCCTGCTGGCGAAATCCGCGCTCGCTTGGCAGGTCTTCGCGGGAGCCCTCGCCTCATAGCAATACCCAGCTTGACCAGATTGGTCAAGCGTGGCACGCTGAGTCGATGAGGACGATCAACCTGTACGACGCAAAGACGCACCTCTCCCAGCTCGTCGACCGCGCGGCAGGGGGGGAAGAGATCATCATCGGCAAGAACGGAAAGCCGCTGGTGAAGATGGTCGCCTACACGGAGACCTCGAACGTGCCCCGGATACCAGGTAGCTGGAAAGGGCGCGTCACGATTCACGCGAATTTCGATGACCTGCCGCCGGACGTCGCCGAGGCCTTTGCGGGCGAGGCACCCTGAGGCTTCTTCTCGACACGCACGCCGTGCTTTGGTGGTTGGCGGATGACAGGGAGCTGAGCACGGCTGCGCGAGAAGCGATTGCCACGCCCGACGCGGAGGTCTTTGTGAGCTCGGTCTCCGTCTGGGAGATCGCGATAAAGCGTCGAGCGGGAAGGCTCAACGCCCCCGACAATCTGATCGACGAACTCGAGCGGGAGCGCTTTACTCCGTTGCCGCTCACCGCTCATCACGCCTGGATCGCCGGCCATCTCGAGCCACACCACGCGGATCCGTTTGACCGGGCCCTCGTGGCCCAAGCGCTCAGCATGGATCTTCGTCTTGTCACTCGTGACGCTCGGATTCCCCGGTATGGGGCCGACGTGCTGAGGGCGTGAGGCCACGACTCGGTGCCGGGCACATGACATGACATGACCTGACATCGATCGCTGCGCACGTGCGGAAGGCCTTGGCCGAAAACGCCGACCCTGAACGGTTCGCAAGGCGATCGGTTGCGCGCCACGCGATCACGCGTATTGGCGACCGGATGCCTGGGGAGTTCGTCGGCGCGACCGCGAACTCTCACCGTTGTCGGTGCGTGAAGCGCTGAAGCACCTGGGCCAGAGTTGACCCAGGTGCTTCGAATAGCGCTGCTACGCGGTGGGGCGGCTGCCGCGAGGAACGCGGTTGCGGCGCGGCGCGGCGTTGTCGGTCGGTGCCCCCGACCCGCCGGGGCGGGGGCGGGGTTTGCGGCCCGGTGCGAAGACCGATCCGCGCTTACGTGAGCCGTAGAGCACACGCGGCGGCGCCATGGCGTAGCCGGTGCTGGTCCAGCCCTCGTGCAGACCGAGGCTGGCGGCGATGCGGCCCACCTGCTCGGCATGCTCGGGCATCACCAGGGTGACGGCCCGACCCGAGCGCCCGGCACGCGCGGTGCGGCCGACGCGGTGGGTGTAGGCGGCCTGATCTTCCGGCGGGTCGAAGTTCACGACAAGGCCGATGTCATCGAGGTCAATGCCTCGGGCCGCGACGTCTGTGGCGACGAGCACGCGGGTGCGGCCCTTGCCAAAGTTGCGAAGCGCCCGCTCGCGTTGGCTCTGCGAAAGATCGCCGTGCATCTCGCCCGCGCTGACGCCCTTCTCGGACAGGCGCTCGGCGAGTCGGCCGGCGCCGCGCCGGGTACGGCAGAACACGAGCACCAAGCCGGCCTCGTCGTTGATGAGGTCGAGCAGCTGCCGGGTGCGGTCAGAGGTCGAGGCACACGCTGCGAAGCTCTGCTCGAGGCGCTCGGAAAGGGGCTCCTCGCTGCCCGGGCCATCGACGACCGAGAGGATCGCCGCGTCGCGCGTGAAGCGCTTCGCGAGCTGTCCGACGGCGCCGTCGAGGGTTGCCGAGAAGAACATCGTCTGACGGTCGGTCGGCAAGAGCGCGACGATCGCGTCGACCTGGGGCAGAAAGCCCATGTCGAGCATCCGGTCGGCCTCGTCGAGGACGAGCACCTCGATCTCGGCGAGGCTCACCTGGCCGCGGCGGCTGAGGTCGAGCAGGCGACCGGGGGTGGCGACGATGATGTCGGCGCGCTTCGCGTCTCGGGCCTGGTTGGCCATCGAAACTCCGCCGTAACACACGGCGACGCGCAGCTTGCGGGCGGCGGCCAGGGGGGCCAGCTCGGTTTCGATCTGGTTGGCCAGCTCACGCGTGGGGGCGAGCACCAGGGCGACCGGGCGGCGTCCGCCCGGCTCGGTGCCCTCCACGAGGGGAAGGCCGAAGGCGAGGGTCTTACCCGAGCCGGTCGGGGACTTCACCAGAACGTCGCGACCGGAGTCGGCAACGGGGAGGACAAGCTCCTGCACCGGGAACGGGGTCTCGATACCGCGGGCCAAAAGGACCGCGCGCACACTGTCGCTTACGCCGAGATCGGCGAAAGTACATGAATCCATATGGGGGTTGCTCCTTGCGGCCGTAGTGCCGCGTGTTGGACGGGAGATCGGCCTCGACCGTCACACCCTCAGGAGTCCCGGGGTTCAGACGCTCTCCCACTCAGGCGACCGGATTGCCGCCCAATGCTCTTCCAAGTCGACGCGCGAACCGTCGGCATGAGCCAAGGGGGATGCGTCGGAAAGACCTTTGCTTCGACGGTGAGCATACCCGTTCACCGCGAAACCGCCACATCACCGCCGTAACACGGCTAGTCGACGTCGACCGGGGGAGCGTCGCGGGGCGGTCCGACGAGGCGTTCGAGGCGCATGTGGATGCGCACCGTGCGCATCGGTTGCCCATGCGGCCCGTAGACGATCACCTGCACGAGATCGGTGTCGTCGCCCATCGGGCGGCGGCGTACCCAGTCGACGATCACCTCGACGAGCCGGTCGGCGATGGCTCCCGCGCGCCGGTTTCCCATGTGCGACAGGAAGATGCGAAGGGTTGAGGTGACCTCGAGTCGCAGCGGGGTCGCGGGTGGCCCGGCGCCATCGGTGCGCTGTTGCTCGAGCATCAGCGCCGCGGCGCTGCTCAGCTCGACGGTCGCCGCATCGTCGATTTCTGAACCCAGACCGAACCAGCGCGGCGTCGGCTCGCGCAGGACCTCCCGCAGGTCGAGGAGGAGATCCTCGATGGCCTCGGGGGCGGAGGTCGCTGCCAGTTGGCGGTCGAGATCGAGCTGCGCCGTCGGGCTGTCGTCGTGAGTAGCCATGGCCTTTGGAGAATCTAGCCGCTTTCGGGGCGGTTAGTGGCCTATGCGCTCCTGCGCCTTCTTCGCCATGCGCGATGCCGCCGCCCGCGACACGAAACGTGGCACCAGGGCGATGGCCTTGTTCTTCGTGCCGGGGGTGGCGATGCGTTTGCCGCGCATCATCTGCCGGTAGCCCTGCGCCGCGACGTCGGTGGCGCTCATCAGGCCGCTCGCCATCAGCTTCGAGTCGCCCATGCCGGCGCGGTCGGTGAAGCCCGTCGAGGTCGGTCCGGGGCACAATGCCGTGACGGTGACGCCGGAGGATGCGACCTCTTCGGCGAGCCCGACCGAGAGCGACAGCACGTAGGCCTTGGTCGCGTAGTAGACCGACATCAAGGGACCACCCGGAAGGAACGCCGCCGTCGATGCCACGTTCATGACGCGTCCGCGTCGCCGCGCGACCATTCCCGGCAGCACCTCTTTGGCGAGCGCCGTCAGAGCGACGACGTTCACCCCGAGCATTCGCATCTCCTCCTCGGCGTGTGTCTGCACGAACTCGCCGTAGGTGGCAAAGCCGGCGTTGTTGATCAGGACATCCACCTCGGCGTCGTTCGCGGCGAGGTCCGCCTGAACCGCCTCGACGCCCGCCGGTTCAGAAAGATCGGCGACCACCGTGCGCACCGTGACCGTCGCACCGAGCTCACCCGCAACCCGCTCGAGTGCATCCGAGCGCCGTGCGACGAGCACGAGATCATGGCCGTCGGCGGCCAAAAGACGCGCCAGCTCAAGGCCGATGCCACTGGTGGCGCCGGTGACAAGCGCGAGCGGGCGGGTCTGCGCGGCAATCATGAAGATCCTCTTTGGCGAGCCGGAACTCTCCTGAGACTTGCACACACGTCGGCTACCAGCCAGCCTGCATAAATGGTGTCTGGCACCAGTTATGCGCTCAGCCCGCGGGTGGGGGCTCCAGGAGCAGGGCCCATGTCAGGGGGCCGACGTAGCCGTCGGCCGCGAGGCCGCGCGAGGCTTGGAAGGCGGCGACGGCTGCGCGCGTTTGGCTCTTGAAGTAACCCGTGCGCGGCACCGGAGCGCCCCACACGCGCAGGCGGGCCTGCAAACGCACGACGGCGTCGCCGCGATCGCCGCGTTTCAGAGACGGGTACGGGCGTGGCAGCGGCGGGTTGGCGCACTCCAACGGTTGAGCGACCACGAGCCACTGGGCCGCGCTGGTGTGCTGGAAGCTCCAGTAGCTCGCGCCCGGGTAGTCGTAGGCCGCGGCGAGGCAGCGAAAGCGGGTGATGTCGGGCGGCGGTTCGCGCTTGTAGGTGCCGGCGATCGGAGCGATCGGTGCCGAGTAGATGGAATTCCACGCCGCGGTACGGGACATCGCGCCATCGACCGCCACACCGAAGGCCTTCCAGTACACCTGCGGCATGACGACGTCGGCCCCGTTCGGCTGTTCGAGGAAGGCCGAATAGGGGAACGACGAGTGGTAGTTCACGTACGCGTAGCTGGTCATCCCGATGGGGTAATCGGCCCCGGCGAGCCGACGCAGTTCGCGCATGTAGCTTCGGGCGGCCCGGTAGGTGCGGCCCTCGTAGCTGTTGCGCCCGCCCTCGAACTCGGTTTCGGCATCAACGACGAAACAGTCGGCGCCGCGCTGCACCGCGCGGGCCGCCACGCGGGCCTCGCTCATCGGGCGGCGGCCGTAGATGTACTGCCAGCCGCAGACCTTCAGCCCGCTGGCATGGAGCGCGTCGACCGACGCGTCGAACTGGCGCCAATAGTTGACGCCGTCGCCGGACTTCAAAAAGACGGTGCGGATACCGCTTGCGGTGGCTTGACGGGCGATGCGGTCGACGCCACCCGATTTTGCGACCTCCCAGACCCACATGCCAAGGCCCTGAAAAGCGGAGTCGTCGATGGCGAGAGCGTCGGGATCGTCGGGCCGGGCGACCGCACTCGGCGCCAGCGGGCAGCGCTCGGTAAGGCCCCAGACCTCGCGAACGGCCGGCGGTATCCGCGGGCATCCCGGGCCGCCCGGGTCGCCGACCGACGCCCATCCCGACGCTCCCGCGGCAAAGCGAAAGAGCTCTGGCTCGGAGCCGATGCCGGCAAAGCGGGCCATCGCCCAACTCCCGGCGCCGAAACGGGCGGCCTGGACGCTGCCCGCAACAGGCAACGTCGCGTTTGCGCCGGGGCGGTCGATGCGCAGGTCGTGGGCGGCGGAAAGTGCCTGGCGCAGTTCTTCGGTGACGCCGAGCGGCTGGGCGCCGTTCGGATCGGGACGTTCGGGTTGACGCTGCAACAGCTGGGTTGCGAGCGTCAGGAGCGACGTCGGGTTGGGATCGACGCCCACCGGTGCCGCGACCTCGATGCCGTAGCTCCACGTGCCCGCGGCGAACGCAACGGTGGCACGGGTTCCGGCGGCGGTGTCGGTCGTGGTGAAAAGGCGGCCGTCGGCCGGGCTCTCGAGCTCGCCGATCGTCAGGCCGGCGGTATCCGGACGCACGCGCAGCGCCCAGCGCACGGCCTCGACGCTCGCCCGCGCACCGCTCGGGGTCGCGAACTGCGCCGCCCACGCACGTACGGGTGGGGTACCGTCGGCGGAGATCCAGGTCTGCTCGGTGCCGCCGATGAAACCGGCTCGCTCGAAGCGCGCCACCGCTCGGGCCCGGCTCGAATCGTCGACGGTGAGCACTGGGTCGATGATCGAGGACGCCAGGTCAAGCGATCGCGGCGGCTGGGCGGTGCGCCCCACCAGCCACGTCGGATCGAGCATCCGTAGCTCGATGCCCGTCGCGGGGGGTGCCTGGGACCGCGCCGGTGTTGCACACAGCGCCACGAGTACGGCGGCGATGATCGCCTGGATGCGTCGAGTCATGGCCGGGCGCGACGCTATCAGGGCTCCCTTCTCGTACGCGGGCGTGGGTGTTCTCGCGGCACGCGCGAGGTGCCCGCAGACCTTTACGCCCTCGGGGGCCCGACTCCTACGCCGCGCTGACCTCGGCTCGGGCTTCGGTCCAGCGCAGCTCGTCTCCCTCGAGCGATACGCGCCGCGCCCCGCGTCCGGGTTTGGCGACCAGAACCTCCACGAGGCGCTCATCGGCAAAGTGCAGGGCCGCGCCATCGTCGACGGCGAAGCTGGAGGGCATGTCCCCCGCCCGGACGAATTGCCCGAGCGCAGGGCCGCGACCCGGGTCAGAGTCGGCGTGGGGGCAGAAGCCCCCGGGCAATAGGCCGAGGCCCTCGACGGGATTGAAGCCCGCACCCATCGAGTTCGACAGGCCGTGCTCGAACCAGCAGATTGCCCCCGCCGAGACTCCCGACATCACGATGCCGCGTCCGTATGCCTCGCGGAGCACACCATCGAGGCCGTGCAGACGCATCAGCGCCAGCAGGTTCGCGGTGCTGCCGCCGCCGATGTAGACGATGTCCTGGCTGAGAATCGTCTTCGCGGCCGACTGCGGGTGGGGACGAAACAGGGCCAGATGGCTCGGCTGGCACGCGCGCTGGTTGAAGAACTCATAAAAGCGGGCGATCAGGTGATCGGAGTCGCCGCTTGCGGCGGGTATCAGGCAGATCCGTGGGCGGTCGTTCGGAGCAAGCTCGAGGATCCGCTCGTCCATCAGTGGGTTCGCGGCGTCGGACGGCCAGCCGTCGCCACCGCAGGCGATCACGTGTCGGGTCATGGCCGCAACCTATCGGCAACACCGTGCACGGGCGCCTGTACGCGGGGCCAATCGGGCGTTCATCATCTTTGTCCGGGCGTATGTCGTGCGCCACGACCGGGAGGCCCAAAGTGGACGAGGACACGCCCCGACGCGAGGAAGGTGCCGAGATGACCCTGCCCACAACCCCTCACGCTTTCCTTGCGCCGCATCGGCTCGCCCAACCTCGCCGACAGATCATCGCGATGGGCGGAGGCGGGTTCTCCGAGGAGCCCGACAACCCGGCCCTCGACGCGTACGTCCTCGCCGCAACCGGCAAGGACAGCCCCCGGATCTGTTTTCTCCCCACCGCCGGGGGCGACAACTCCAGCTACATCGTGAAGTTCTACCGCGCCTTTTCCGA
>JANLSO010000142.1:0-4216 GCA_031362405.1 Thermoleophilia bacterium
CCGAGCGCGGCGTATCGGGGCGGGCAAATTTGGTGCACAGTTGGGGGCCTGGCACCGATCTGGGCACGAAGCCGCTACACCCGGTTCGCGGCGCCTCTCAACCGCCGGCTGAGCGTGCTTGGCGCCAGACCGAGACGCCGCGCGATCTGCGCCTGCGAGTAGCCGGCCTCGAGAGCGCGCACGACGCCTGTCATTCCGGCAGTGGGATCAAGTAGCAGCCCGAGGCGTTCTTGCCTCCACTCTCCCGAATCGCCACGCGTCACGAGCAAGCGAAGCTGCCTTCGAGCGTAGTCTGAGTCGCCGCCGAACCAGTCGAGGGCGCGCCGGTGGCCGAGAACATCTCCCGGGCGGGCGGGAAAACTGCCGAGAAGGATGGCGCCATTGCTCCACGGCCAACGCTCGGGGTCTTCTGCGAGCCTCGCCGTGACGGGGTTGCGGAGGATGTAGGCGATGGTGGCCACCATCTGCGCGTCGCTCTCGATCACGACCGCGCCGTAGCGGTTGCGGAATACGTGTCCGGCGACGGAATGGCGTCGATTGAAGGAATGCGCGTAGCGCCCGAGCAGATCCCTCATGCCCTGGTCGAGGTCGCCCTCCGGCGTGATGAGTGCAGCGTGGATATGGGTGCCCATCAGGCAGTACGCCAAACACGTCCAGCCTCGCGTCGCTACGACGCCCTCAAACCGGCGAAGGAAGTCACGGCGATCGACCTCGTCGACGAAGAGGTGTCGGCCCCCGTTACTTCGCGCGGTGATGTGGTAGCTGGCATCGGGCCAGAGCGGGCGAGGAGAACGCGGCATGTCGCGCCCCTTTCGGAAGACGTTGTCATCTCCAAAAGGCGTGAACGCCCTCATTTTCACCCCCCCGACCGGTGCACAGATCCGTGCCTGGCACCGTTCTGTGCACGTTTCGGAACGGTTTCGACGCACAGATCGGTGCCTGGCACCGATCTGTGCGTCGCGGCACCGATCTGTGCGTCGCGGCACCGATCTGTGCGTCGCGGCACCGATCTATGCGTCGCGGGGAACCCTTGCGTCATCGCGAGAGTTCGGCCAGCCCTGGGGTGGGGACGATCTTGAGCGTCGGTTGGGTTTCTCGGGTGATGTCTTCGTAGATGTGGAAATCGCGGGAGGTCAGGTCGGTCAGGTGCGGTGAGCTCATCACCGTTCTCAGAAGGTCAGAGGCGAGATAGCGGTCCATCGCAGCTCGGTCCTCCCAGAAGTAGACGCCGCCGTAGGTGTTGGTCTCGGGGCTTGCAAGCCAGGCCTTGGCCAGCAGCCCCGGGAGCTGCGCGTAGGCCGGAGCCAGCTCTGCGCAGAGGGCGCGGTAGCCGGCTTCGTCGAGGTCGTTGAGGGTGAAGGTGACGATCTGGGCGTGCATGGCAGTCTCCTTTCGAGCTCAGGGGCGGGCCTCGAGCACGAGGTTGAACGGCGTCTCGGTGGCCCGACGAAAGCGGGTGAATCCGGCCTCTCGAACGACGTCGCCGAGGCGGCCTTCCCCCGCCTGGGCGCCGAGCGCCAAGCCGACGGGCTGGCTGAGCGAGGCCGGCGTGCAGATCAGCGTCGAGAAGGCGTAGTAGGCCCGACCGACGGGATTGAGGTTGTCCTCCAGATGATCACCAGCGAAGGGCTCGACGATCATCCAGGTGCCGTCGGAGTCGAGCGATGCGAGGACCTGCTGTGCGGCGCCGACCGGATCTCCCATGTCGTGCAGGCAGTCGAAGCTCGTCACCAGTGCGTACCCCTCACCCGGGTACGCATCGGCGGCGAAGGGTGCGAAGCTGACGCGATCCGAAAGGCCGGCTGTGGCCGCCCGAGCACGCGCGGTGGCGATCGACTCGGCGTGATAGTCGAAACCAAAGAAGCGTGACTTCGGGTACGCCTGCGCCATCAGGATCGTCGACGCGCCGTGGCCGCAGCCCACGTCGGCGACCTTCGCTCCGGCGGTGAGCTTGGCCTCGACGGCGTCGAGCGCGGGGATCCATTCTGACACCAGGTTGGCGCGGTAGCCGGTGCGGAAAAAGCGCTCGCAGCCCTCGAAAACATCGTCATCGTGCTGGTGCCAAGCAACACCGTCGCCGCTGCGAAAGGCGTCCGCGATCTTAGGTGCGTCCCGAACCGTGGCCGCAGCGATCTGGAAGAAGCCCGCGAGGAATGCGGGGCTGTCGGCGTCCGCGAGGACCATCGCCTGCTCGGGCGGCAGCGTAAACGTGACGGTGGCGGGGTCGTAGGCGACGAAGCCGCCCGCCGCCTGGGCATTCAGCCACTCGCGCACGTAGCGCTCGGCGGTCCCGGTTCGGGTTGCAAGCCCGGCCGGTGTCAGCGGCCCCGCCCCCGCCATCGCATGATAGAGACCGAGTTGATCTCCGATCGCGACAAGGGCCGTGTTGAGGCTTGCTCCTACCTCGCCGACCACACGGCCAACGAACTCGTTGAGAAGATCCATGTCGACCGGGGGTGACTCGACTGCGGGCATCGCATCCTCCTGACGTCCGGACGACTCGGTGTCGTCCACTGGCGAGGACGCTAGGCCCGCAACAGCGGCGCGCCTATCGGGCGTTCACACCATCTTGGCCGCGGATCACCTGGGGGCGCACCCGCGCGAAGAACCGCTCGCGTGCGGCCTGATACGACGCCCAGTCGGCGCCGGGCCGCGGGTCGTCGGGACCCATCGCGAAATTGACCCAGTCATCGCGCGGCCACGTCTCCGGCCCGTTCGTCGGGGCGCGGCGGATCGGTGGGGTCGGTGCGGCTGATGGCATTTCGTCCTCCTCACGTCGGGACAATCCTGTGCGGCCCATCGACGACGACGGTAACCCCAGGCTCTCTGGCACGGATATAGGGTGATCACCCCATCTTGGTCGCCTGATCACCGAGATTGGCCGCCCGACGACGCGTCGGCTCATGGGGAATCGTGACGCCGCACTCGACGGCGATGCGTACGGCCTGCGCTCGGGTATGCACCTCGAGCTTGGCGAAGATGTTCGACACGTGACGGCCGGCGGTCTTTTCGCTGATGCACAGATGCGCAGCGACCCTGCGGTTCGAGCAGCCATCGGCGAGCAGGCGCAGCACCTCGACCTCGCGCCGTGTCAGCCCGGTCTGCGCGGCGGCCTCCGCCACGCGTGCTTCCTCTGAGCCCACCTCGGCATCGATCAGGCGGCTGAGCCACCCGTCGACGCTCCCCTCGCCGAACTCGAGCCACACGGGATGGAAGCTCGCACCGCCGAGGTCGACCTGATCGCCGAGCGGCGCGAAACCCAACGGCAGGAAGATCGGCCCCTGGCTCTCCAGATCGACGATCGTTGAATAGAGGCGCGACAGGCGCGGGCGCAGCTCCATGTAGACCCGCTTGACGTCGAGCCAGCAGGCCCCGACGGCGGGCGAGCCACCTTCTCCGGTGTCCCACCCCAGCCAGCGGCGCATGACGAGCACTCGGTCGCCGGGCGCGGCAGGCACCCTGCGAAGGTGCGTCATCCAGGATGCGGCAACCGGATCATGCGCAAGGAGCTGCGGGGCTATCGATCCGATCTCGGCGACCTGCACGAAGGCGGCGACGTGGCCCTTCGGGTTTCGGGCCACCGCGAAGCTCTCCGGGTGGAGATTCCACCAGCGCAGCACCAGGTCGGCGGCCGGTGGCGTCTCGTGACGTTCCACGATCGCCTGGATCGCCGGGCCGTCTGCGGAAGTCGCAGGCTCGACGCAGTGCTCACCGGTTCCACCGGGAAAGCAGGCGTCGCGGAGTATCGGGTTCTTGATGAGGTAGACCAGGTCGGCGGTGGCCTGCCATAGGTCTGCTCGCGGGCCCCGGGCGTGGGCGGTGAAAAGTCGCGTGGCGCGACGCCGATACATCGCATGGGCGTTAGGGTCGCGGACGGCGAGGTCGGCCGACACGGTGTCGCGGACAAGGTCATGCAGAAGGAGCCCCTCGTGCGTGGCGCTGGCGAAGGGCAGCCGCCGCAGCACATCGAACTCGTCGCGAACGTCATCGCGGTCGAGGAGGGCCCGCAGTATCGGCTCGGTGACTCGCCGAGCCGATACTGCGGCTTCGATCGCCGTGACCGTGGAATGAGGAAGACCGGCCAGGAAAGCATCGATCAGTTCCTGCGGAGCGCCCTGCCGACCAAACGCTTCAAGCGGTTGGTCGGGGTCGTCGCGCAGAGCAGCATCGCGTTCTTCCCCGGCTACCCCGTCGCGCTAGACGCCAACGCGCATGC
>JANLSO010000152.1:0-5755 GCA_031362405.1 Thermoleophilia bacterium
GGGGGGAGGCTCGCTAGAAGCGCCTTGCCGAGGGCGCTGGCATGAGCGGGCCATGCCCGGCCGCTGGCTGCCACGCGGCCGCGGATCCCCTCCACGTAGACGGCCCGGCCGCCCTGGAGCACGGCGGTCACCGCGGGCGCCTTCATTTGTGTCGCCAACGTCTGCGTGGCGCGGCGCAGCTCGTGCCAGGGGCTGAACTGGGTGAGGGCCTGTGCGCCCAGCTCCCAGAGCCGCATCCCCAGGCGAAAGTGCCCCGACCAGTCGTTCTGTTCGATCAGGCCGGCCCCACGCAGGTTCTCGACGAGCTTCTGGACGGTTCCGCTCGGGGCGCCGAGGCGCTCGCCGATCTCGGCGAGGGTCAGCTCCTGATCGTCGGGGCCGAAGACCTCCAGTACATCGAGGGCCTGCTGAATACTCTTGATGGCGTACTCGCGTGGCACCGGGTTGCGCGGGCTCACGGTCGCACCGCCGTCCGGGGGGTCAGGTGCGGCGGCGTGGCGGGCGGCGGAAGCGTGTGGCCTCCGCCTCCGGGTCGCCGTGCAGCCATTCCAGCAGCGCCCCGCGGCTGAACCGCCACTGATTGCGCTCCTTGAAGGCAGGGATGCGCTCGCCGGCGAGCTCTTCGTAGATCGTGTTCGCCCCGACGCGTAGCCATGCGGCGACGTCCTGGACAGTCATTGGCGGATCGGGGTAGCTGAACGCCCCAGGCATCGGGGACTCCGGGGCAGCCGCCTCGTGCCCGGCCAGACGGGCCGCGACGTGCTCGCGCGCAAACCGCCATTCGGCCCCCACGCGGCGCGACGGCAGCGCCCCCGATCGTGCGCGGTTGCGGATCGAGTTGTCGCCAAGGCCAAGCCACTCGGCAACCTCGGGCACCGTCAAGATCTCTTCGGAAGGCATTTCGGGCACCGCCGCAAGTCTGCCCCACTGTCCCTGGCACCGCTCCCCCACTTCGAAGTACTGTCGATTTAAGCGCGCCTGATCTCGATTTGACGCGCGGTCAGCAGAGGGATACCGTTCTGCCTGACAACAGCGTAACCGGCTCGGGGTAGTGGACGCAAATGGGCGACGATCATCCTTTCGAGGACGACGCCCCGGAGGAGAACATCCCCTCCGGCCGCCACGCTCGCCTGCCTTTACGCAGACCCCCGCCGCAGGCCACCAGCTTGCGAGATGACCTGCGGGGTGAACACATCCCCCGGCCCACCGAGTGGTACGACGACGCCGACGAGTACGGCTTGGTCGATGTTCCGCTCTCGACGGCGTGGACCACGACTGACGCACCGATCGCGCAGCCGGCGAGAAACCGATGGGATTGGTGGCCGTCTCTGCGGCTCCCCGCCGTCAGCCCGGCGGCGCGCATCGCGATGGTCGGCCTTTTTGGCAGCGCGCTGTTCATCACCGGCGGCGGGCTGCCCGATGGAAAGCACGCCGCTCCCAGGGATGACGGCGCATCTCTGGCGGCGCTCGCCGAGATTGGGCCCGCCACCCAGGCCAACTCCGCCCGGGCGACGCGTGTGGCCGAGAAGATCAAGGCGGCGACAGTGGCGAAACGTCGCCACGACGTGGCAATGCAGCGCCAACGCGCTCAGGCCCGACGCGACGCGCGCCAGGCCAAGCGTGAGCGCACTGCCAAAGCCGCCGCGACTGTCGTTGCCGCGCCCGCACCCAGACCCCGGCGCCCACCCCCCAGGCGGAGTGGTCCTGGTTGACCGTCTGCGCGAGGTGCAGGCGCTGATGGGCTTCACGCGGGTCGATGCGCCGAGTGACGAGAACCCCGAGCGCGGCTGGGCGCCGCTGAGCCGCCGCGACGCCACCTGGCTGCCCGCCGCCGAAGTGCATGGCGAAGGCCTCTTCATCCAGCTCAGCGAGACCGCCGTAGACGCGTGGGTCGAGCGATCGACTGAACGTGAGCAGTTGATCCTCGATGCCCACATGGCGTGGTGCGCGCGACGTGGCCTCGAGAACCCTCGCGAGCGTTTCCCGGGGATCCGCGCGGTGCTCGTCCACTCCCTCGCCCATGCCCTAATGCGTCAGCTCGCCCTGGAGAGCGGCTATAGCCAGGCAGCGATCCGCGAACGCCTCTACAGCCGCTCCGGCGGCGAAGGTGGCCCGATGGCCGGGATCCTGCTCTACACGGCAGCCCCCGGCTCGGAAGGAACCCTCGGAGGGATCGTCGCCCTCGGCGCCCACGCGCGCCTTGGCCGCATCCTGGAAGGGGCGCTACGCGACGCGACGCTGTGCAACTCCGACCCGCTGTGTGCCGAGCCGGTCGCCGACGACGAAGGCCTCTCCGCGAACGGAGCCGCCTGCTACGCCTGCATGTTCGCCCCTGAAACCTCGTGCGAGCTAGCCAACCGCTACCTCGACCGGGGATGCCTGGCGGACCTCATCACCGGGGTACGCGCTGGCTACTTCCCGACCCCCGCGCGGTGAGTACCGCGTCGGTCGCGGAGGCGGTCGCCCGCGCCGCGACCGAGCTGTCGGAGCAGGCCCGCGCAACCCTGATCCACGGCCTCCAGGCTGGCAAGAGCCGGAAGGCACTGCGAGAAGCAGTGCCGACCGCCGGCTATCGACGGGTGGTGGACCGGCTTCTCAAGGCCTGGACCGACGAGGACGCGCTGACCGCCGACGCGGTCGCCCTCGCCCTGGAAGCATCCGCCGCGGTGGCAGCCCGGAGCGAGACGGTGAGTGTCGTCTGGACCGGGCCCACCGCGCCGAAGGCGTTTCCGGTTCGCCGGACCGACCAGGCCCTCCTCGACCTGATCGCCTCGGCGACCAAGCGCGTCACCATCGTGAGTTTCGTGATCTACAAGGTGGCCGACATCACCAATGCCCTGCGCGAGGCGGCAAACCGCGGCGTGGCCATCGATCTGATCTTCGAGTCAGAGCCCGAGGCAAAGGCGAAGTCAGCTCGGGAGATGCGCGACGCCATCGGCAAGACAACCGGCACCGTCCGCCTGCTCGAGTGGTCGGTCGACAAGCGGCCGCCGAAGCCCTCCGGGAAGCTGGGATCCCTTCACGCCAAATGCGCCATCGCCGACGTCAAGCGCCTGCTGGTCTCGAGCGCGAACCTCACGGAGCTTGCCCACTGGTTCAACATGGAACTTGGCCTCCTCGTGGAAGGCGGTGACGTTCCCCGCCGAGTCCAAGCTCACTTCGATGCATTGATCGCCGCGGGGCAGTTGGAGCAAGGAGGCTGAGCCGGGCATGGGGGCTCAGCCCTCACCGATCTGGCTTGGCTTTGCGGCTCTACCGGACCCCGCTCGGGGCACCCGATGCCCTGAAACGGTCGGGTGCGGAGAGCTGTACCCCCCCTTCCGGAAGATGGGATACCGCACACCCGTTGCTCGTCAGAAGGACACCCAGCACGACCAGCACCAACACGAGGACCATTCCGATCTGAGCAAGGGCAACCGCGACTGCGACGAGAGCCCGCGCAACCGATCCGAGTGCCAACATCACCAGCACGATCGCCAAGATCAGTAGTAAGGAGTTCGGCTGTGTTCCCATGCGCCGAACCTACGAAGGAGGACTGGCTGCTACTGGTACTGCGCTCCCAAGCCCGTCCGACTGAAGTCCCAAACCTTGGGACGCGCGTCCCTTACCGCGAGCGGGCTCGCCTCAGCGCCGTGGCCTCGTGGCTGGCCAGGCTCGCTTGGAAGAGAGCGTCTCGGACCCCCTCGGTAGAAGCGCTCGCTGAAACAAGAAGGACCTCGGCGCCAACTGCGACAGCCATCTCTAGGAGGTCATCCGGATCGACGATAGACGCCACCGCCATGTCGGGAGCTAGACGCCGCAGCCGCCTAAGAAGGCCCCTGTCACGCGGAGTGAAGTATCCGGGGGCGGAAGCACCAAGGAGAACGTGCGTCGGCTCGGCTGTTCGCACGAGTCGACCGAGTTCCCTTGGGTCGCAGGCATAGCCGACAACTTCGACCCCAACAGCCGCGAGGGCAATCGCGCGGGCCTGAGCGATCATCTTGTTCGACTCGGCGACTATGAGGCGTACTGCACAGCCTTCACCGTACGAAGCGATCACGCGAGGGCCCGGTCGGAGTTGTCGTCACCGGGGTGCGCATCGAACGGGTGCGGAATGGTGGCGCTGCGTATTGCTCGCATCACAGCGTGGGTGAGGTTGGCAACACCGAAATGCCGAAGGATGGCCTCCCGGTGCCGAAAGAATGTCGAACGGCCGATGTGGAGCCGATCGCAGATGTACTCCGCCTCAGACTCATCCGAGCTACGAGATCGAATCGACAAAGCACGGAGAATCTCGATCTTTGTTTCGTCCAATGGACTCGGACGTAGGTGCTTGACGGTGTACGAAGGCCAATGCTCTCGGCCCGCGGCGACCTCAAGAATCGCTGGGGCGAGCGCAGAGAGTTCTTCGGTCTTGCTCACAAAGCCGGCGAACCCATCCCGAACCGCGATCTGAACGCTTAGGCGGGTAGCCTCGATTGTGACCATGATGGACCGCATCGCGGACCCGGCTTCGGCAAGCATTCTTGGAACTCGGGCGCCGTACGGCCCCTCTTCACCCGAGCGCGTGTTCTCGATGCAGCCGCTCAGCATCAGATCGACGAGACCGACGACGGGGGCTTCTTCCACGCAGAGCTCGACAAATTCTGGGACGTTGGACGCGACTCCAACGATATGAATACCGGCTGACTTCGCCAGCACGTAGCGGAAGCCGTCGCGCTCCAAGGGGTGGTCTTCGAGAATCGCAACCGATACAGGCATGGGTTTGGAGGCGTGCTTTCGACTGTTCGTGAAGGTAGGGCGAGATTAGTGAGTCTCTGATCGGGCCGGTGGGATTTCAGTCCCAAGTTGCGCAGCATCTGGCTGGGCCTCTGGTGCTTCCCAGAGCCGTACGAGTGGAACCCGCAAGGCCCATGGCGGGCATGTGTCGACGCGACCGCCAAATCGTCGCGCCCGGAGTCTCGCCTCCTGAAGCCCGAAGCCGATGCCATCCCGGTGAAAAGCCGGGTGAACTCCCGATGCCTGAAAAACCCACCAACTTCCCTCGCGCCGACTCGTCACGATGATGGGGTCGTCGTCGGTATGGACAATGGCATTCGTCACAAGCTCCGATGCGACCTCACCAAGACGCCAGGCATCGAATCGGCTGAGAAGTGGTTGGGCCGCCCCGAATTCGAACGTGATCTGCCTGTCGGTCGCCCGCATGCGACTTTGCAACGGAGTGAGCCACTGCTCGAGCGCATCGTTCACGCAGAAGAGTCCCGGCACCCGGGAACCGTCGCCGTGAACGAGTTCCCACTGCTCTTTGCTGAACCGCTTGTGCGCGAGAAGGATCCCTTGACGCCTGGCGAGGGGGACGCTGCCTTCGCGTGATTCCATGCTCGCGAGGTCCTTTAGAATGAGGTTGCTGGATCGAAGCTTGGTGTCATGAGAGAGGCGAGACCCGTCCAGCGCGGCCTCTCTGCCTGAACTTTGGCGGATGCGCGCCTGTCGCAGCAGGATGGAAGCGGCAGCCCCGCCGGCGAGGCCCCAAAGTAGGAGCAGGAGCAGTGCTCGGGACCACAGAGAGCCCTCCAGGCCGTGCTCGGCTCCGACGAGAGCGAGAAGAAGGGTCAGGTAGGCGACCATGGCGGCAAGGAGGCCGCGCCGATAGCCGCGGACGGCCGCCAAGGCCACGCTCGAAGCGGCGATCGGCAAAGCTGCCCAGATGGCCTCCGAAGGCGTAAGGAGCATCACGGCCAGCGCGATCGCGAGGTCGAGGGCTGTCAATAGACGC
>JANLSO010000176.1:0-2684 GCA_031362405.1 Thermoleophilia bacterium
TACGAGCGCTGTCCCAGCCTGGCCGACGTCACGCTGTCGGTCCACTGTCACAACGACCTCGGTCTGGCGGTCGCGAACTCCCTGGCGGCGATGCAGGTGGGTGCGCGTCAGGTCGAAGGATGCGTGAACGGCATCGGCGAGCGGGCCGGCAATGCCAGCGTCGAGGAGCTGGCGATGATCCTGCGCACTCGCGCCGACGATCTCGGCGGCCTGTGGTGCGGAATCGAGACGCCGGAGATCACGCGCTCCAGCCGGCTGGTGAGCCGTCTCACGGGCTACGTCGTTCAGCCCAACAAGGCCGTGGTTGGAAAGAACGCCTTCGCGCACGAAGCGGGCATCCATCAGCACGGAATGCTCGCCAACCCGCTGACCTACGAGATCATGGACGCCACCAGCGTCGGCCTGGCCCAAAGCGACATCGTCCTCGGTAAGCACTCGGGCCGCCATGCGTTGGAGCACGCCCTGCTGGAGCTGGGCTACGAGCTCGACAAAGACGAGTTGAACGCGGCGTTCACCCGCTTCAAGGATGTCGCCGACCGCAAGGGCCGCATGTCGGCGATGGACCTCGAGGCCCTGATGTCGGAGGGGATGCGCTCCGAGGCGGGCTCCGGCTTCGAGCTTGCCGAACTCTCGTTTTCGGGCGGCACGAACGCGGTGCCCGCGGCACGGGTCGTCGTCACGGATGCCGACGGGACGCGCTTTGAGGGCGAGGGCACCGGAGACGGCCCCGTCAACGCCCTAATGAAGGCCGTGGACGCCGCTGTCGGCACCGACGGGGTGCTGCTCGAGTACCAAGTGTCTGCCGTTACCGGCGGCAAAGACGCGCTTGGAGAAGCCCGCGTGGTGTGCGACATCGGCGGGCGCAACTTCTCAGGGCAAGGCGTCTCACCCGACGTTCTCGAGGCCAGCGCCATCGCATACCTGCGCGCGGTCAACGCCAGCCGATTTGCCGAATCCGACGAACGCGTCGTCGCGGGGGGAGTGTGATGGGGAAGACTCTGTTCCAAAAGGTGTGGGATGCCCACGAGGTCCGCGCTGCCGACTCCTCGGGCCCGGCACTTCTCTACATCGACCTGCACCTGGTCCACGAGGTCACGTCTCCGCAGGCCTTCGAGGGCCTGCGTCTGGTCGGCCGCACCGTGCGCCGGCCCGACCGGACGCTCGCGACGGCCGACCACAACGTGCCGACCACGCACCGCGATCGCGAGATCGAGGATCCCCTTTCGGCAAAGCAGATCGCCACGCTCGAGGCCAACTGCGCCGAGTTCGGCATCCCGCTCTTTTCGATCCGCTCCCCGCGGCAGGGCATCGTCCACGTCATCGGCCCCGAGCTGGGGGTCACCCAGCCCGGCATGACGGTGGTCTGCGGTGACTCACACACCTCCACACACGGCGCCTTCGGGGCGCTGGCGTTCGGCATCGGGACCTCTGAGGTCGAGCACGTGCTCGCCACCCAGACCCTTCCCCAGGGCGTGCCGAAGACGATGCGCGTGAACATCGAGGGCACCCCGGGCGTTGGTGTCACCGCGAAGGACCTCATCCTCGGAACCATCGGCCAGCTCGGCGTCTCGGGGGCCCAGGGCTACGTGGTCGAATACGCCGGCTCCGCGATCCGCGCGCTGTCGATGGAGGGCCGGATGACGGTCTGCAACATGTCGATCGAGTGGGGCGCCCGGGCGGGAATGATCGCCCCCGACGAGACGACGTTCGCGTTCCTTGAAGGCCGCCCGGGCGCGCCCGCCGAATACGCGGCCGCCGTTGCCGGTTGGCGTGAGCTGCCGAGCGACCCCGACGCCGTGTTCGACGTCGAGGTCACCATCGACGCCGCGTCGCTCGTGCCGCAGGTCACCTGGGGAACGAACCCCGGCATGGTCGCGCCGATCACCGGCCGCGTGCCGACCCCCGACGACGGTGTCGACACCGTCGAGAAAGACGGCATCCGCCGAGCCCTCGAATACATGGGGCTCGACGGCGGTGAAGCATTGGAAGACATCGCCATCGACACCGTCTTCATCGGCTCCTGCACGAACGGCCGCATGGAAGACCTACGCGCCGCGGCGGCCGTGCTGGAGGGCCGACACGTGGCCGAGGGTATGCGCGCGATGGTCGTGCCGGGCTCGATGCAGGTCAAAGCCCAGGCCGAGAAGGAGGGCCTCGACGCCGTGTTCACCGCGGCCGGGTTCGAGTGGCGCGACGCCGGCTGCTCGATGTGCCTGGGCATGAACCCCGACATCCTCCAGCCCGGCGAGCGCTGCGCCAGCACGAGTAACCGGAACTTCGAGGGCCGACAGGGAAAGGGGGGACGTACCCACCTGGTGAGCCCCGCCATGGCCGCGGCCGCGGCGATCACCGGCCACTTGGTTGACGTGCGCAGCCTCGACGCCGACCTCGTGGAGGCCTGACATGGACGCATTCACCGCCGTCACCGGTGTCGGCATGCCCCTCGACCGGGCTGACGTCGACACCGACCAGATCATTCCGAAGCAGTTCCTGAAGCGGATCGAGCGCAGCGGCTTCGGTGAGTTCCTGTTCTTCGATTGGCGCGGAGAGGAGGGCTTCCCGCTCGACAACCCGGCCTACGCCGACCCGAAGGTGCTCGTGGCCGGCCGCAACTTCGGCTGCGGGTCGTCGCGCGAGCACGCCCCGTGGGCGATTCAGGACTACGGCTTCCAGGTCGTCATCGC
>JANLSO010000064.1:0-43392 GCA_031362405.1 Thermoleophilia bacterium
AACTCAAGCCGAATCACGCCGCTGCTCTGTTCCCTGCCCGGCGGGCGCGGCGCGTCTCGTCCCGAAGGTGCGCCTCCAGCTCGTCCCGAGCGATCAGCGTGCGGTTCCCGTCGTTGATGCGGGTGAGGAGCCCTTCGGACAGCAGATCGTCGCTGCGCTGGCGCCTGGGTGCGTAGGAACGCGGCGGCCCCGGTGATGGTCAGATAGGGCGACTCGTTTGCGGCGGGCGCGACCTGGGCGGCGATGATCTCGGCGGCCCGTTCAGCGGTCTGCTCTATCTGTTCGGCCGAGAGCTCGACGCTGAGGCGAAGGGGCGCGGTCACGTGCGTCCCTTCGCGAATCGACGTAGGCGAGTAGCCGCCTACGTCTCGTCATGGCACGAGGGGGCGCGATTACGGATGACACCTCGCAAACTGCGGTCGTTGCGAACTTCTTTCGCGAGTGGTGGACGTGATTGGCGCGCATCGCGGGTCGATTCCGACTTCCGCGCCATGCCACCGCGCTTGACCTTTGGCAGCTCAGCGACGGATGCTGGCGATATCGCAAGCTTCCGGCATAGCGATGGCCCTCGAGTGACCGAGTCTGCGTCGCTTCGGCGAGGCTTGGCTGGCGACCTCCGTGCTGGCCTTGAGGTGTTGCCGTGACGTGCTGGCCGCCGTGCTCGGCGTGGTGCGTGTGCGTGAACGATCAATGCCAGCCGGCGCCTCTCGTGACGAACGCCGTTCGGATTCGGACCCTCGACGGACGGTACCTGCAGGCCCTCAACGGCGGGGGTGGCTTTCTCGCGCCCGTGGTGTCCAACGTTCCCGGCACATGGGAGACGTTTCTTTTTGAGCCGCCGACGGTCTGGCCGCTGACAAGCGGCGCGCAGATCGCCTTGCGCCACGTCACCGGCACGTGGGGGCCAGAGTCGGGGCCAAGCCCCCTCTTCGGTTCGGTGCTGGTGCGGGTCGATCATGGCGTCCGCAGTCTCCCTCGAAAGAGCAAGAAGGATCCGCAGCTGGTCACCTACCAGATTGGCGGTGCGAACGAGTCGGTACTTGTGAACGCCGGCTTCGACGCGGGATACCCCGCGTACCCTGGTAGGAACAAGGACAGCACCGAGTGGATCTTTACGCTCACCAAGATCGTGGGCGGCGTCGTCGCGCCCGGCGGGACGGCGATCGTCAACGGCGACCAGGTCACCTTCAGCTTCAGCTCCCTCAACCCCGCCGAGCCGATCCGCGCCTGGCGGTTGCGCGACGACGTCAGCCCTGCACGCATCGACGGTGACGCCGTCCCCGGCGGGGCCCTTGCCCCGTCGGTCTTCGTGGTGGAGTTTAACGAGGTCCGGCCTGGGCTCGGCTGGCGGCCCGCCGCAGCGCCGTGCCAGTCGTGCGCCGGTGTGACCGCCCAGGTGACCCGTCGCGTTGACGGGCGCGGCATCGCCGGAGCCCAGGTGATCGCTCTCCCGCCCCGAGAGCCGTTCTCAGGAACGACCCCGCCGGCGCCCGCGGGAGGCGTGCCGGACGGGCGTGTCGCTGTGAGCGCGTTCATCGATGGTGCCAACCGAAGCTGCGTCCCGGCGGGAGAGATCCGCCTCCAGGCGACGGCCGACCGCTATCAGACGTCCACGGTAACGGCGCAGGTGCCCGCCCAGGGGCAGATCGTCGTGCCGATCCCGATGGACTGCACGCCGGTCTCGGGAAAGGTGATCGACCAGGTCGGCAGCGCGGTGGCGGGCGCGTTCGTGTTCCTGCGTGCCCAGAACGGGATGCCCCTGCGCGACGAGAGCGGCAACCCGTACTCGGTCAAGACCGACCTGAACGGAAAATTCACTTTCGCGTGCGTGCCTCACGGGTTCGTGAAGGTGACCACCGCCGCTGATCCCTCGGCCTCCCAGTCGAAGACCATCGGCCCGGAGGGCTGGACCGACGTCGTGCTGATCGTCCAGGCCACCGCCGGGAGCCTGAAGGTGGTGGTCGTCGACCAGGTCACCGGGCAGCCGATCGCGGGCGCGCAGGTGATCGTGACCACTCCGGACGGCGTCGACCACGTCGGTACCACCGACGCCAACGGAGAGGTGACCTTCCCCGGCCTGCGCCCCGCCGGGATGGGCTCGATCATCGTCACCGCCACTGGGTATCAGCCCGCGTTCCCGCCGGTGGACATCCCGGTCACCGGGTCGCGCACGGTCACCGTCCCGCTCGTCCCGGACGTCACGGTGCAGTTCCCGACCGCCTTCGTCATCCAGCTGGACTGGGGTGTCACCCCCAGAGACCTCGACCTTCACTGCTCCGGACCCGACCAGGCCGGCGGCCGATTCCACTGCTACTACGACGCCGCGCTCCTGACCGTCGCATACGTGGCGCTCGATGCCGACGACATCACCGGCACCGGGCCTGAGCGGATCACCATCAGCCAGGTGGCCGGCGCGTTCGTGCCCGGCGCCTACCACGTCTGGGTGCATCAGTTCGCCAACGCACCCCCACCGGGCCTCGACGTGTCCGGCGCCTCAGTGACGTTGCTGAGCCTCGATGGGATGAGCCTGCCCACCCAGCTCGGCCGTTGGGACGTCGTCAACGCCCCGGGTGCTCCCAACCGGATCTGGTCGGTAATCCAGTTCACCATCAACGCCCAGGGCACGGTCACCGCGACGAATGTGGTGAACGCCTACCAGGCCGGCACCAACACGACCGTCCTGTAGAGAGGGCACTCATGGAGCCGCCACACACCCCAGAGGTCCACCTCGATTCCCTCGCGCCTCACGTCGCCCAGCACGAGACCGAGTTCGAACTGCTGGCCGCTCAAGCCCAGGCCCTCGACGCGGAACTCGCCGCGGCCGGTGGCGCCTCAAAGCCCCGCCGGGCCACCAAGGCAAAGGCGGGCACGAAAGCGACCAAAAAGACTTCCAAGCAGGGACCCGCGGCCGAGGAGCCTTCGGCAAAGAATCCACCAGACCAAGCGACTCTACGTGCCGAACGCGAACGGGTCGAACGCAGCATCGCCACCCACAAAATGCTGATCGAGCTGGGCCGAAACGCACGGGTCGGAGCGGCGCTCGCCGAGGTCGCCGCCGATCGCCAGCTGGCACGTCTCGCAGCAGCCGACCCCGTCGGCTTCGCCGCCGAACGCGGCATCACCCTGCCCGAGAACATGCGCCTGCACATGGTGGTCGACGACTCCACCATGAGCCTGCGCATCAGCCACTACGACCCGGACGTGCCGTTTGTGCTCGTCTGGACTCCCGAAGGCTTCCAACCCCCGGCGGAACACGAAACGTAGGCGGCACAACCTCGCGACCTGGTGAGGAGACGCGGTGCTCAGGCGCCCCGGGGCGCGTCGACTCTCACCCGGCGGCACCACGCGACCGTCCCGAGACCGCGTTTTTGCCGTCACCAGGCAGGGCGGGTCCTCGCAGTTCCCCGCCATCGTCTCGACGTGGCGCCGCAGCGTCGACATGCAGGGATCGTCTCCTCGTTCGATTGTCGGAGACCCTTGACGGGGTAACGGGGGTAACACCACTCGACCCCACGACGACACCCGACAACGCCAGTCCAGACCTACACTGGCCTTCACGCAGGAGCACGCCCTGCCCAAACCCCGCGACCGCCGCCGATCGAAGGATCCGAGGTGGGAGCACGGCCCGCGAGGAGAACGACCGTGTGGATCTGTTCGACCTGCGCCGTCGAGCATGCCGAGGCACTCGAGGTGTGTGCCATCTGTGCCGACGAGCGCCAGTGGGTGCCGGCCGCCGGGCAAGGGTGGACCACGCTCGAGGAGCTTGCCGCGGCCGGGCACACGGCGCGGGTGCGCGAGCTGGAGCCCGGCCTTTTCGGCGTCACCGTCGAGCCCGCGGTCGGCATCGGCCAGCAGTCCCACCTCGTGCGAACGCCCGCTGGCAACCTGCTCTGGGACCCGACCGGCTACCTCGACGACCAGGCCGTACGGCAAGTCCGCGAACTGGGCGTGGTGGTGGCGATTGCGGCGAGCCACCCGCATATGTTCGGTGTACAGGTCGAGTGGAGTCGGGCGCTGGGCGGTGTACCGGTGCTGGTCGCCGAGCCGAACCTGGCGTGGGTCTCGCGGCCGGATCCCGCGATTCGTCCGTGGGCCATCAGGCTCGAGGTCGTGCCCGGGCTCACGCTCCTCCAGCTGGGCGGGCACTTCCCGGGTAGCGCGGTCGCGCACTGGGCGGCTGGTGCAGGCGGTAAGGGCGTGTTGCTCGGCTCGGACACGATCCAGTCGAATCCGGACCGGGCGTCGGTGACGTTTATGCGCAGCTACCCCAACCGGATTCCTCTCTCGGCGCCGGTGGTCGAACGGGTCACCAAGACCGTGGAGATGTTCTCGTTTGACCGCCTGTACGACAACTTTGGCGGCGCCATCGACAGCGATGCCCGCGCAGTCGTGCGCCGATCGGCCGACCGCTACATCGGCTGGGTAAGGGGCGACTTCGACGACCTCACGTGACTGAGGGCGGCACCACATGAGAATCAGACGAGCAGAAGAACGCCCAAGGAGAGCGCCGGCCCGACGTCCGGGCTCGTCAACGCGCTCACAGCAGGCCGGTGGCGTGCTCGGCGTCCCGATCCTGGCCTTTGTCGCCAGAACGATCTCGAGAGCCTGCTGAGCCCACACACCGTGGACGCCGCCACCGTCAACATCGCCGGGCGGCGTGTCGTGGGTCGGGACGCCTTCGCCCCGGCCATGGCTGGCGCACCGGCGTCACCGCTCAGCGACGTTCCGACCGCCGTGGGGATCCTCGACATCCGCCCGATCCCTCGCCAACGACCTCACGAAGTCCTCGCTGGGGTCGCGGGCGAAGCGAGCCAGCAATGATGTCGTCGGTCCGAGAAGTCGGGTGCGCCACTCCCCCGGAAGCGCCACCCAGCGGGGCCGATTACGTGCTGGCGGTGCTCTCTGTTCGCTGTTGCCTACCGCGAACCGCGCGTAGGGCCTGCCACGCCGTCGACCGTGCATCTATCCGTCAAGGCGGTGATCACGAGAACGACTGGCCGCCAGATCGGCCTTTACCGGGCGCGAGGTGTTCTGCTCGGCGACCGAGGCGAGGATTGCCGTGATCGCCGGGTGACAGCTTCCGCATCCGGACCCCGCCCCCGTCGCCTCGGTGACCAACTCCAGGCGATCCGCACCCTGCTGGGCAGCTGCGACGATCAGCTCGCGCGGCACACCCGTGCACGCGCAGACCAGGCCGCGCGGATTTGGATCCTCAGACTCCGGTACGCCGGTCAGAATGCCGACGGGCACCGGCTCGCCCGTCCGCGCAAGCTCCGCCAGCCGTGTGCTCTCGCTGAGGTCACCGAACAGGATCACACCGATGAGCTGCCTGCCGCGCAGCACCAGCTTGCGGTAAGTGCCGGTGAGAGTGCTGGCCGAGACAACCTCGTCCTCCCCCTCGCCGGCGACGGGCTCGCCGACGCAGAACAGCTCGATGTCGGCCACTTTCAACCGCGTCGCTGACGCCGGGACATCAAGGGTGACCGGGACGCCCGCGATGGCGGCACCCGCAGCCCGAGCCTGCAGGAGGATCGGGGCCCACAGCCCGTGGACGACACCGCGGTGCTCGGCGCACTCACCCACCGCCCAGACCCCCGCCGCGCTCGTGCGCAGCTCGTCATCGACGACGATGCCCTTCTCGACCTGCAGGCCCGCGCGACGCGCGAGCTCTGCCTCCGGCCGGATCCCCACGGCGAACACCACGAGGTCGGCCTCGATCTCCTGGCCAGACGCAAAGCGCAGCCCGGTGACCCCGTCGTCATCCCCGAGGATCTCGGTCGTCATGTGCTCGAGCAACACCCCGATCCCGAGCCGGCCATACGCGCGCTCGAGCAATTGGGCCGAGCCGACGTCGAGCTGCCGCTCCATCAGCCGGTCGGCGAGGTGGACGACCGACACGTCCATTCCGCGCTGGTTCAATGCGCGCGCGGCCTCCAACCCGAGCAGACCACCACCAATCACCAAGGCCCGGCGCGCGCGTCGCGACGCATCCAGGATCGCGTGGACGTCTTCGATGGTGCGCAACACGTGGACGCCGTCGTGGTGCAGCCCCGGAATCGGGGGCAGCACGGGACGCGAGCCGGTTGCCACCACCAGGGCGTCGTAGGGAATCGGTTCGCTCCCCGTGATCCGCACGAGCCGCTGGTCGGGGTCGACCGAACGCACCTCGGTGCCGATCCGCAGGTCGATGCCGTTTCTCTCGTACCACCGCGCGTCATGAAGCTGGAGCTCACTCTCACGCCGCACGCCGGCAAGGACATCCGAGAGCCCGATGCGGTCGTAGGGAGGCCGCGGCTCGCGGCCCACGATCGTGATCTGCCACGATGCGGTGGGAGCGTGGGCAAGAGCTGACTCGACAACAGCCAACGACGCGGGCCCGCCGCCCACCACGACCAGCCGACGTCCCGACCCGGTCGCGCGCCGACCGGGGGCGGTGACCGCGGCGCGCTCGGCACGGACCGCACAGAACTTGAGTCCCGGCTGACGCGACACCGGATCGGTCTGACGGTGCAGGAGGTCGTTGACCGTGCCGGCCCCCGGGGCCGCGTGAAGCGCCCCCCAGTGGAAGGGTGCGAAAGCCGTGCCCTGGGGCAGTGTCGCGTCAAAGCGGGCTTTGAGAATCACTGTTCCGCGCCGTGAGGCCAGCCGCACGCGGTCCCCCTCGGCCACGCCTGCGCGCGCGGCGTCATCGGGATGCAACTCGACGAACGGCTCGGGTTCGGCGGCCATGAGCGCCGGCGACTTGCCGGTGCGCGTCATGGTGTGCCACTGGCTCGCCACGCGTCCGCTGGTCAGAACAAGGGGGAACTCTTCGTTCGGCTCATCCGGGCTCTCTCCGGGCGGCGTCGCCTCGAGGCGGGCCCGACCGTCCTTCGACGCAAAGACGCCATCAGCGTAGAGCCGAGCGGTTCCGGGATGCGATGCGTCGGGGCACGGCCACTGCAGGCTGCCTTCGGTGCGCAGACGCGCGTGGCTGATGCCGGCCTGGTCGCAGGGGCGTCCCGCCGTTTGCGCCGCGAACTCGTCGTAGACGGCAGCCGCCGACGGCCAGGCGAAGTGTGACGCGAAACCCATCGCGGCGCCTACCCTCGCGAAAATACGCCAGTCGGCAAGCGCATCCCCGGGGGGGTCGATCGCCGCCCTCACGAGAGTCACACGACGCTCGGAGTTTGTCATCGTGCCATCCTTTTCCGGCCATTGAGCGGCCGGCAGGACAAGGTGCGCGAGGGCCCCGGTCTCCGTGGGGTGGTAGGCGTCCTGGCAGACGACGAGTTCGGCTGTGCGCAGCGCCGCACGCGTCCGCGCGGCGTCCGGCATGCTCACGACCGGATTCGAGCCGCAGATCCAGATCGCTCGGAGCCGGCCGTCCTCGAGCGCGTCGAACAGATCCGTTGCCGGCAGACCGGGCTCGGGGGCGATACCCGCCGCGTCGTCCGGCAGGTTCCACAGGCGAGCAATCTCCTCGCGATCAACCGCCGAGGCGATCTTGCGGTAGCCCGGCAGCAGGTGCGCGAGGCCCCCGACCTCGCGACCCCCCATGGCGTTCGGCTGGCCGGTGAGCGACAGCGGCCCCGCGCCGGGGCGCCCGATCTGGCCGGTCGCCAGGCACAGGTTGATGATCGCCCGATTGGTCTTCGTGCCGTGGACCGACTGGTTGGCACCCATCGACCAGAGCGCCATTGCTCCGGCTGCGCCCGCGAACTGGTGGGCCGCAGCGACGATATCCGACGCCGACACGCCGCAGACATCCTGTGCTCGGTCGGGAGGCCAGAGCACCGCCTCGGCCAGCGCCGCGTCGATCCCCTGCGTGTGCGCGGCCAAGTACTGGCGATCGAGCATGCCTTCCCGCGCGATGACCTCGAGCATCGAGTTCAACAAGACCAGGTCGGTGCCCGGCCGCAGCCCGAGATGCAGGTCGGCCGCCGCCGCGGTGTCGGTGCGCCGGGGGTCGACCACGATCACCTTCGCGCCACGCTCCTGGGCGGCGCGGATGCGCATCCAGAGAATCGGATGACAGGCGGCGGCGTTGCTGCCGACCAGAAGCAGACAGTCGGCGACGTCGATGTCGGCGTAGCCGGGTGGCGGCCCGTCGGCCCCGAAGGCCCCGTCGTAGCCGGCCACGGCCGACGACATGCACAGACGCGAGTTCGCGTCGACGTTGTTGGTGCCCAGAAATCCCTTGGCGAGCTTGTTCGCGACGTAGTAGTCCTCGGTCAGCAGCTGCCCGGAGAGGTAGACGCCGATCGATCCCGGGCCGTGCTCAGCCCGGATGGCCGACAGTTTTTCGGCCAGCAGCGGGATCGCTTCGTCCCAGCCCAGATTCTGGAAGCGCTCGTCGCGCGAGCCGCGCCAGAGAGGGGTGGTTGCGCGGTCGGCGCTGTGGACCGCGTCGGGCAACGCCACCGGCTTGGGGCATACACGGCCGGCGTTTACCGGGTGATCGAGGTCGCCGCGCACCGCCTGGAGGCGGCCATCGCGGACATCCGCCACGAGACCGCAGCCGACCCCGCAGTACGGGCAGCCGGTTTGGACGCTGTGAGTCTCCATCTGCGTGTCCCGTCTGTCGCGCAAGCTCTAGACCCGCACGGCCGCGACGCCAAGGAAGGCTGCGGCGAGGAGCGACGGCACATGGTCGGCGCGCCGGAAGTTGGTGAGGTGCATCGAGTGACCATCCGTGGTCGAAGTGACGTCCTTACGCCCTCTACATCGGCGACTGCCGGGGCCTTCTCAAGCGGCGTGCACACGAGCGGGCGTCGACACCTCGTCGCTCGGGCGGTCCTCTGCTCGTCCGCTGCTGCGCCGGTGGTGATGATCGGGCACCTCCGCTCAAGCGCATGAGCCCGGAGCCGATGACGTACTCATGAATCGAGACCGCAAACGCTCCGTCACGCTCTCCTCGCTGGCCACTCCCCTCCTGGAAGGGTGGGGGCAAAGATCGTCGAATCGCTCATGGCAGCGGGGCAAGGCGCCGCTCTGGTCGGACGCGTCGCTGATCGATCTGATCGAAACCGTCGCCGCCGTGAGTGTCGGCGCGCCCTCGGTCGACGAGGCGATGCTCGGGTGCATCCGCTGCATGTGCCAGTGGACCGGTTGGCCGATCGCGCACGTCTACGCCGTGAGTACCGAAGGCGAGGATGTCCTGCGCCCCACGGATCTCTGGCACATCGCCGATCCGGTCCACTATGCGCCGTTTCGCGACGCCACCATGGACTCGATCATGCCGCGTGGGGTGGGTCTGCCGGGACGCGTCTTCGCGAGCGGCCGGCCGGCGTGGATCGTCGATGTCCAACGCGACCCGAACTTCCCCCGTCGCGAGGCTTCCGCCCAGGTGGGCCTGCGCGGCGCTCTGAGCTTTGCCGTGCCCGTCGACGGGCGGTGCTTCGGCGTCGTCGAGTGCTTCGCCGTCGAGCAGGTGCAGCCCGATGCCAAGCTGCTTGAGGTGGTTGGCCACATCGGCGCGCAGCTGGGCCGCGTCATTCACGGTATGCAGACCGAGCTTGCCCTGCGCGAGTCCGACACGCGCTTTCGTTCGGTGGCCGAGTCGGCGACCGACGCAATCATCGCGGCCGACCGGCTCGGAATGATCGTCTCCTGGAACCGCGGAGCCGCGCTGATGTTCGGCTACAAGGAGCACGAGGTCACGGGCAAGGCGCTGTCGATCCTGATGCCCGAGCGCTTTCGCCCGATGCACGACGAGGGGCTCAAGCGGGTTGCCGACCACGGGGCGGGTGCGGGGCGCCTTTTGGGCCAGACGGTTGAGGTCGTCGGCCTTCGCAAGGACGGGCGCGAGTTCCCGCTCGAGCTGGCCCTGGCCACCTGGGAGGCTCCGGACGGTCAGTACTTCAGCGGAATCATCCGCGACATCACCGAGCGCAAGAAGGCCGAGGACAAGATCAAGGCTCTGCTCGAGGCCGCCCCCGACCCGATCATCGAGGTTGATGGCGACGGGCGCCTGGTGATGGCGAATGCCCGCACGGATCAGCTCTTCGGCTACGACCGAGAGGAGATTCTCGGCCGGCCGGTGGAGCGCCTTTTCGCTCCCCGCTCACGCGACATGATCGCCGAGCAGTTCAGCAATGCCCTACGCGACAGGGTCACGGGCGCCGGGCACAAACTGACCGAGATCTGGGGTCAGCGCAAAGACGGAAGCGAGTTTCCGGTCGAGGTCGCTCTCAGCACTCTGGGGACCGAAGACGGCAACGTCGTGACCAGCATCATCCGCGACGTCACCGAGCGCAAGCGCTTCGAAACACAGCTGCTTCACCTGGCCGATCACGACGCGCTGACGGGGCTGTACAACCGCCGCAGGTTCGAGGCCGAGGTGATCGACTACCGCGATCACGCCGTGCGGTACGAGGAGGAGGGCGCGGTTTTGCTGCTCGACCTCGACCGGTTCAAGTACGTCAACGATACCTACGGCCACACGGCCGGCGATGAGGTGATTCGCGAGATCTCGCACGCCCTGCAAGGCGAGGTGCGCAAGACCGACGTCGTGGCACGACTCGGCGGAGACGAGTTCGCCGTCCTGCTCAAGAAGGCGGGCCGGACGGAGTGCGAACGGGTCGCGGGCCAGCTGCTGCGGGCCGTACGCGAGCGGGCGCTGCCGATTGACGGCGCGCGCGTAACGATGACCACCAGCATCGGGATCGCACCCTTCGGGGCGGACGAGATCGACCTGGAGGCGCTCCTCGTGAACGCCGACCTGGCCATGTACGCGGCGAAGGAAGGCGGCGGAAACCGGCTGGAGTTCGCCTGTGAGGAGGGACATCTGCTCGCCGGGATGCAGGCACGCCTGAGCTGGGTCGAGCAGATCCGCCGCGGCCTGGAGGAAGACCGTTTCGTCCTCTACGCCCAGCCGATCCTGGATCTCAAAACCAACGAGGTCACCCAGTATGAACTGCTGATCCGACTCATCGGTGACGATGGTGAGATCGTCCCACCGGCGTCGTTCATTGATACGGCCGAGCGCTTCGGCTTGATTCAGGAAATCGACCGCTGGGTGATCAAGAGCGCGATCGGCCTTCTGAAGCAGCGCCACGACGCCGGTAACCCCGTGCGGCTCGAGGTCAATGTTTCCGGCAAGTCGCTCGACGACCCTGAGTTGCCACTGTTGGTCGAGCGTGAGCTGGCGGCGACGGGCATCGATCCCGCGAGCCTCATCATCGAGATCACCGAGACCGCGGCGATTGCGAATATGGAGAAGGCCCGCGAATTCGCCGACCGGCTGACCGCGCTCGGATGCAGCTTTGCGCTGGACGACTTCGGCTCGGGCTTCTCCTCCTTCTACTACCTGAAGTACCTCCCGCTCGACTACCTGAAGATCGACGGCGACTTCATCAGGAGCCTGACCACCAGCTCGACCGATCAACTCGTCGTGCAGGCGATGGTCGACATCGCCCGCGGTATGGGCATGAAGACGGTGGCCGAGTTCGTCGAGAGCCCAGATACCGTGGCGATGCTGAAGGAAAAGGGCGTCGATTATTCGCAAGGGTTCCTGCACGGAGCGCCCCGCCCAGTGGCCGAAGTGCTCGGCCAGCCCGCACCGAGCGACGACCGCGACCCGATCGAGACGACGCCATGACGGCAGATCCGTCTCAGTTGCCTGGTTCGGGGGGTGAGCACGCTCTGCAGGAGCGACTCGGCATGGCCCGTCGTGCCGCGGCCTTCTACAACAAGCAGATGCTCGACCACCTCAACCCGCTGATGCTCGATTACCTCGCCACGCAGGAGATGGCGTTCATCGCCACCGCCGATGGGCACGGCGAGTGCGACTGCTCGTTCCGTGCCGGTCCGCCGGGATTCGTGCGCGCCCTGGACGAGCGCACGCTGATCTACCCTGAGCTGCGCGGCAACGGCGTCATGGCGAGCATGGGAAACATGTCGGAGAACCCCAACATCGGGATCCTCTTCGTCGACTTCTACGACACCACGATCGGCCTCCACGTCAACGGTCGGGCGGGAGTGGTCGACGACGAAGCCGTCCGGGCGTTCGGCCCGATGCTCGAGCGCTTCGACCCGAGTCTGTTCGAGCTACCGGAGGGCACCAAGGCGGCCGAGCAGTGGGTGGTCGTCCACGTCGAAGAGGCCTACATCCACTGCTCCAAGCACATTCCGCTCGTGGCCAAGCTCGATAAGGACATCCACTGGGCGACGGACGACAACGTCCGCAAGGGCGGCGACTACTTCAAGGCCAAGCACTCGGGCCGGCCGTGGGTTCCCAGCGAACCCGTCACCGCGGCGGCGCCCTCCGCGGATACCCCCGTCGAGCCGAGCGGGCCCCACGAGACTCCCGTGTCACCCGCCATCGAGGTCTTTGCCACGGAGGCCTCGGCGCTCGCATTGGTCGAGGCGGCGGCAACGCGCGCCCTCGAAGATGCGCCAGGGGCGCACGCGGGAACGGACACCGGCGACGTTTCGGCGTCCGTACCCGACGGCGATGACGAGCCATCCTCCACAGGGCACCACGGACCGCCCGAGACGCCGCAGGCCGTCCCGACGGCCGACCAGGCGCCTCTGCCCGACTGGGCCGTCGAGTTCGCGTCCATGAGTGGTGTCGACTGGACGATGGTTGCCGACATCGCTCGGCGCATCGGAGCGATCGAGACGCCCGACCCCTCCGAAGGTTCTCAGGCGGGCTGACGCCTCCGGCGGGCTACCCGCCCGCAGGCGCCGATTCTGGCGTGATCCCGGCAGCCGCCGTGATCGCCTCATCGAGCGACCGTCCTGCCGTCGCGGCCAGCCAGCACGCGACGGGCGCGGCCATGCGCTCTGAAGAATGAGCCGCCTCGGCGGCCAGCTCGAGGATCCGACGAAAGTCGTCTTCGCTTGGGGGCGGCGTACCGAGCCGTGCGGCGAACTCGTCGATCCACTCACGTGCGGTCATGCGCTCTCCGTTTCCGGGCCCCGACGTACCGTCGGACGGGCTCATTCTGCCAGGCGACGGGAATCCGCCAGAGACCGCCCCGTGCGGTGCGCGAGCACCGCCATGGCCGCGTTGTGCCCCGGGATGCCGCTCACCCCACCCCCGCGCACCGCACCGGCGCCGCAAACCAGCACGTTGGGGATCGCCGTCTCGACGCCCCAGGAGCCGGCCGGATGCTCCTGCGAAGCGAACGGCATCGCCAGCGGCCGGTGGAAAATGTTGCCCTTCGGCAATCCGAGGTCGTTGTCGAGGTCGAGTGGGCTCTTGGCTTCGATGCACGGGCGGCCATTGCCGTCGAGCGCCAGGCAGGCCTCGATCGGCTCAGCGAGAAACGCGTTCATCTGCGCGAGATACTGCGCCGTTGCGGCCGTGCGGGTGCCGTCGTTGTCTGCCGCAAACAGCGACGCGGGCAGGTGCAGGCCGAACAGGGTGAGTGTGTGATGCCCGGACGCCGCCAGCTCGGGCGACAGGATCGACGGGTCGCTCAACGTGTGGCAGTACACCTCTCCCGGCAGCACATCGGGCAGAACGCCGCACGCGGCCGCCGCGTGCGACGCCGCCAGCTGGGAGTAGTCCTCACCGATGTGCAGCGTGCCGGCAAACGCGTCGGCGGGGTCGACGCCACAGCGCAGACGGGGCAGTCGCGTCAGCAGCATGTTGATCTTGAGCTGGCAGCCCTCGAGCGCTTCGTCCGTCGGTGACGGCGACCCGAGCAGGCGGTGCAACTCGCGCGGCGCGCATCCGGCGAGCACCCAGTCGGCGGTAATCGTGCTCGGCGAGGCGCGGCCGACCGTGACCTCGATCTCGCCGAGGCGCCCATCGGAACGAATTGCGGTGACCGTGGCGTCGGTCACCAGCACCGCACCGCGAGCGCGTGCCGCGTCACAGATCGCATCGGTCACCGCCCCCATGCCGCCGACGGGAACGTTCCACTCGCCGTGACCGTCACCGATCACGTGGTAGACGAAGCACGCGTTCTGCTTGAGCGATGCATCGTTGAGATCGGCGAAGGTCCCGATGAGCGCGTCGGTCGCGACAACGCCGCGCACGGTGTCGTCGACGAACGTCGCCTCGATCAGTTCGCCGATCGGTCGCTCGAACAACCCCTGCCACAGAGCATCGTCTGCGAGCCGGCCCTTCATCTGCGCCGCATCGCTCAGTGGTTCGAGCAGCGTGGGGGCCAGCACCTGCGCCAGCCGTTCACAGCGGTCGTAGAAGTGGCACCACGCCGCCCACTCCCCCACGCCCCCGGCGACAGACGCGAACGAGCTCGTGGTACGCGCCACCTCGGCGTCGGACCCGCGCCCCACGTAGAGCCCCGCGCATGCACCCACACGCTCGATCGGTGTGAAGCTGGCGACGCGGCGACGCCGAAGCTTCAACGTCAACCCGAGGTCGCGCACGATCTTCGTCGGCAGCAGCGAGACCAGATAGGCATAGCGGCTGAGGCGGGCATCAACGCCGGGGAACGCTGGGGCGCTGACGGCGGCGCCGCCGAGATGATGGAGACGCTCGAAGACCGCCACCGACCGCCCGGCCCCGGCGAGGTAGGCCGCCGCGACCAGAGCGTTGTGGCCGCCGCCCACGATCACGACGTCATAGCGAGAGCGCACGAGCATGGGCTCACCGTAACCGGCCCGCCGCGGTCATCGGCTCCGAAAGCGGTCGGATCTCCTGCGAGCACTGATAGCATTGACAGCAGTCGTGGAGAGGGGTCGACGTGGGTGCGCTGAGCATCAGAGATCTGGACGACAGCGTGAAGGAACGCCTCCGCGTGCGGGCGGCGCAGAACGGGCGGTCGATGGAAGCGGAGGCACGGTTGATCCTTGCCGCAGCTGTCGACGCACCCGGCCCATCCTCAGGGCTCTTTGGGGCTCTCTTCGAGCGTGTCGGCGGGCTGGGCGGCGTAGAGCTCGTGATCCCTGCGCGTACGGAGCTGCCGCGGGCGCCTGACCTGACGACGTGATCGTCCTCGATACGGACGCCGCGTCGGAGCTGATGCGCCCGGCTCCATCCCCAACGGTCACGGCCTGGTTCCAGGCTCAGAGACCATCAGATCTCGTCGCAACCTCGAGTACTCTTGCCGAGATTCTGTTCGGCATCGAGCGTCTGATCGAAAGCCGAGGTAAGGCCCTCCTCGTCGCCGCAGCGACCGAGGTTTTCTCGGCGTTTGCGGAGCGTGTGCTTGTGTTCGATGCGCGGGCGGCGGTCTCGTACGCGCAGATCGTGAGCGCTCGAGAGCGTTCAGGTAGACCGATAGGCGGATTCGACGCTCAGATCGCGGCGATCTGCCATGTGCATGGCGCGTCGCTCGCGACCCGAAACACCAGGGACTTCCTCGAAACGGGGATCGTTCTGATCGATCCGTGGGCCGATCGGGGCTGATGCTCCCGCCGTGAGCTGGCGCCTCACGCCTGCGGTGGATGATCCCCGTCGTGGCGAGCATCGACGTGGCGCCAGGCGTTGAGGGAGTTCGCGACGGCGGGCTCGCCGCACCGTCGACAATCCCAGATCCCCGATCCGCGAAGGTCGGGCACCGCCGGGTGGTCGGCATCAAGGTCACACGCGGCGACCGCACCGAGGCCCGCGTGGACGCACCGGCCCGAGCTATCGCGACGAAGACGTCGACCGCAGTCGATGCAGTTCAGCGGGGTCTCCACGTTCACCGGGTTGCAGGGTACCTCGTGCCTCACGATCGGGACCTCCGGTGCGCGGGTCGCCGTCGTCTCGGCGAGGGCCAGCTCGTAGTCGGACATCGCCTCGACGGGAGGGCCGAGATCAACAGCCTGCACCGCCGGCCGCACGCCACCGAACGAATGGGCGAAGCACCATGCGACGATCGCGTCGGCGACGTCCTGCTGGGTGATGTCGAGCTCCACCCCCAGGCGCCAACGCTCACCCGCGGGTGTCACCGTGGCGACGGTGCCCTCGACGCATACCGGGCCGTCGTCGAGCAGCAGCACCGAGCGGATCGTTGCGCCGACCTCGGGGCGATGGTCGACGACGATGCCCATTCCGTGGCGGCTGAGGTCGTCGACGATGGCCGGCCGCGAAGGAGTCTCGTCGGCCGCTGCGCTGTGTGCCGCCGCCAGCTCGGTGGCGAAGCGGTGGCTGCGCCGACGGTGCTGAACCCCGCGGGCCCAGACGAATACCCAGACGACGAGAGCCAGGTTCGCGGCCACCCATGTGGAGGTCACGACAAAGGGCACAACACTCAGCTCAGCCCCGAAGTGGAGCATCTGAGCAAGCACCTGATAGGCGAGGGCGACGGCCCCGAAACTCGCGGCGGCCAGCGGAACACGTAGCGCCCGGGCCACCGGGGGCCGTCCGGCGCGGGCACCCTTCGGCGTCACCGAGAACGCACTCGGCTTCCGCGAGACAAGAGCCGTCAGGCTGCGCAGGTAGGCCTCCATTCGCACCGTGCCGAACCGCTCGCCCTCGAGAAACCGGTACCGCCCGCCGGTCATGGCCTTGATCGCCAAGGGGCTGAGCAGTGCGTTGGGAAGAAACAGGGCGATCATCATCACCGGTGCACTCACCGCCGCCGCGCCGGTCAAGAGCACCACCGGGGGAGCCAGCATGTTGACCAGCCGCTGCAGGCCCTCGAATGGGTACAGGCAGCTGAAGGTGTACTCGAGCCGCTGCCGCCAGGCCAGCCCCCGCTTGGCGAACGGTGGGTCACGACGCAGCATCTGGAACGACCCACGCGCCCAGCGACCCCGCTGAACGACGAAAGCGCCGATCTCCTCGGGCGCAAGCCCCAGGGCGAGAACCTCATCGTGATAGACGCTCTGCCAACCGGCCGCGTGCAGCTGCATCGTGGTGTGGCAGTCCTCGATGATCGTGGTGGTGTTGACGCCGCCGACTGCCATCAACGCCTCGCGGCGCAGCACCGAGGGGCACCCACACCAGAAGGCGGCGTTGCTGCGGTCCTTGCCGCGACAGATCACGTCGAAGAACGTGCTTTGCTCGTTACGAAAACCGTCGGCGTCGCGTCCATGCTGGAAGCTGCGGTTGAAGAACGACTGCGGGCCCTGAACGAGGGCGACGCCCGGTTCGCGGAAGTACCCGAGCGTGCGTTCCAAAAGATGCGGGCGCGGTACGTGGTCGGCGTCGAGGGTGACGAGGAACTCGGCGTCGATGTGCGCGAGGCCGTGATTGAGGTTCCCCGCCTTGGCATGGGTGCGCGGGGCCGGTCGTGAGAGGTACCTCGCGCCGAGCTGCTGGCACATGGCCGCAACCTCGAATCGCCCCCCGTCGTCGAGAACCCAGACCTCCAGCGGGCCGGCATGGCGGACTGCGAGGGCCCCGATCACGGTGGGGCGAAGCACATCCATGTCTTCGTTGTAGGTGGCGATCATCACCGCGACCGGCCGACCCTCGAGAGGCGGCCCCGGGTCGCGGACGGTCAGCCGCCAGCACGTGAAGACGGTCACCGCGAGGGTCACGAGGGCAAACGTCTCGGAGACGATAAGCGGCACGGAGAGCCACAGGTCGGTGCCCGCCAGTGTGAATCCCCACCGCCACACGACGTAGGCGCTACCGATCACCAACGCCGCGACACCGGCGAGGCGCCGCCAAACACCGCATGCGGCAGCCGGCGCGAGGCCAAGCGCGGCGTCGGCCGCGCCGACCGGCGTGGTGATCGTCTGCAACGTGGCGTCCTTGCCGGATCAACGAGGAAAATCGGGCCGTCACGGCCCCGTCCCTCGGTTATCGGAGCGCCAGGGCACCTACCTTAGTTCTGCGAGCCGCTGAGCCAAGCCGATGGCGTAGTCGGGCCAGAACGTGCCGGGATCGGGGCCGCCTTCACAGGTGCCGTCTGACTCGCCCGGGCGCTTTACCCACACGAAGGCGTCGACGAGCGGGTCGCCGGTGTTCGCGGTGGGTGTCGGCCCGAGGGCGCGCCCCGGTGGATTGCACCACGACCCGTCGGCCGCCGGCCCGACCCCGTTTCTGCTGGTGTCGATCACGAACGGCACACCGCCGAGCGCGGCGGAGATGCGCCTGCCATGACTGATGCTCTCGGTAGTAGCGCGAAAGTTGGCGACGTTGACGGCAAACCCACGGGCACGCGCGACCCCGGCGCGACTCAGTCGGCGCGCCATCTCGCGTGGTTTCACCCATCCTGCATGCCCCGCGTCGAGGTAGACCGAGGTGCCCGGGTTCGCGGCCAGTCGCCGCACCGCGCGGGAGATCACCGCCAACCGGCCACGGCGGTCGGCCGGCGGCAGGCACTGGAGCCCGGCCAGCCCGTCGGGCTCGACGATCACCACCGCCGGTCGAGATCCGATTCCGGAGGCGATCGCGTCAACCCAGGATCGATACGCGGAAAGGCCACCGGCACCCCCCCGCGAATGGCCCCCGCAGTCGCGCCCGGGGAGGTTGTAGGCCACGAAAACCGGCAGGGCAGCTGCTCGGGCGGCCTCCATGGCGCGCCGCTCGACGGAACGTCGAACGTCGGTCGTGGCGCCGGTGAGCCACATCGCCTGTGGGTTGGCGGCGATCACATCGAGTGCCCGCGCACCGTCGGGGTCGTCGCCGCGGCGAGCATCGGCCGCACGGGTCGCAGGGGTGTCGTTCTCGACGTACAGGGGTGCCGCCAGGAAGGGATTCGTACCGCGCTGCGGTGGCGGGGCCCCGGCCGCATTCGCGGCGACGGTAAGCGATGCGAGCAGCGCCGCGAGGGCGGGACGGCACCTCGGCACACGCCGGTTGGGTCGCTGAGAAAGGAGGGCCACCACCTGACGAGGTCGGCCGTTGCACCCGAAATCTGGAGAGGCAGGGTCTCTATGGCGATTCAAGTTCGACCCGCTGCGACCCGACATCACCGTAGACATCATCGTCGACGCAACCCGTCGAGCAGGAGCATTTGTGGCCCGACCCTCCGTTCTCATCGCCGTCGCCGTCGCCCTCTCGGCGCTTGTCGCAGGGGCCGCGACGACCGCTCCTGGGGCGACGGCGAACCCGGTGCAGCCGATGCGGCGTCTGGTCGCGCCCGCGCTGGGCGCGGTGTACTTCGGCGCACATAGCCTCGGCCTCGAGACGCGCGACGGTGAGGTTCTCGCCTGGGGAAAGAGCCGGGGCCGGACCGTACGCATCGCGCACTGGTATCAGCATTGGCTCACCGGACAGACACGTTTTCGTCCAGACTGGGCCGCCCGCGTCGCCCGTCAGGGGGCGGTGCCGATGATTACCTGGGAGCCATGGAAGTCGTACGCGGGTAAGAAGCGCCGTGCCAACCAGCCCGCGGTGCGCCTGGCCCGGATCGCCGGCGGCCACTACGACCGTTACATCCGGTCGTGGGCCCGCGGGGTCGCGGCGTACCGGGGCCCGGTGATGATCCGGCCCATGCACGAGATGAACGGCACCTGGTACCCCTGGGGGCTTCGCGTCAACGGGAACACCCCGGCGCTCTACCGCGCGGCGTACCGGCGCGTGCACCGCATCTTCGACCGCCAGGGCGCCCGCAACGTCAGCTGGATCTGGTCGATCAACAACCTGAATCCGGGTACCGACACCACCGACCTGGTGGCCGCCTACCCCGGCGACGCCTACGTCGATTGGGTGGCCACCAGCGGCTTCAACTGGGGCGAGGCGTTCACATGGTCTGGCTGGCGCGACGCCGATGCCCTCTTCCGCCCGAGCTTCGACTTTCTGGGCGGTTTCGGTAAGCCGATCATGATCTCGGAGATCGGTACCACGGGAATCGGAGGAGACCGCAGCGCGTGGATTCCCGCGACGATCTCCCGCCTGCGCGCTGCCTACCCGAACCTCAAGGCCCTGGTCTGGTACTCGGCGATCGACGGCTCCCGACTCGACTTCCGCCTGCGGGGGGCCACGCGTCGCAGCCTCGCCCGTGCCTCGGCGCTGAACACCTGGGTGGGGACGCCTCGGTTCGCGCCGGTCTCCGGTAGGCGGTAGTGCGCCGGGGCGGTCACCGCCGGCTCGCCGCGATCGCCATCGGCGCGCTTCTGGCCGCGAGCCTCGCCATCGTGCCGGGCGTGGCGAGCCGGGCGAAGCTCACCGATCTCAGTTGGTTGAACACCCTGGAGGCCGCTGGTCGCCATCCACACCGTGACACCGCGGCGAACCAGCGCCACTTTCAGACCCAGCTCACGCGATGCCGGCGGGTGAGCTACCGAGATACGCATCGCGCCACGTGTCCGGCGCCCGACCCGGATACCCGTCGCCGCCAGGTCACCGTCTCCGCCGCCACCGCCGGCTGGGGACCCCTCCTTTCGATCCCGAGCACGGCGATCCACGCGGTCGTGATGCCGACCGGCAAGGTGCTGTGGTTCTCGCAACCCAAGGCCTGGACCGATGGCGCGGTACCCCACTACGAGACCGGTGGGCAGGCGTTCGTCTGGGACCCGGCGACAAATGTGTCGCGGCGGGTCGACCCGCCCACGGTCACCTACCCGGGAGGTGCCAGCGCCCCGGCGAACATCTGGTGTGGTGGTCAGACCGTGCTCCCCGACGGACGGGTGCTCGTGGTCGGAGGCAACCTCGCATACCCCTCGGGCACGGGTGCGGGCAGCGGCTTCAAGGGCGCGCGGTGGGTGATGACCTTCGACCCGCGGAGCGAGACCTGGACGCGCCTTGCCGACATGCCCCGCGGCCGGTGGTATCCGACCGTCACGACCCTTGCGAACGGCACGGCCCTGATCGTCGGCGGCTGGGACGAAACCGGTGGAGTACTCGACCCGGGCAACCCGACCGGGCCGGCGCTGATGCTCAACAACCTCGACGTCGAGGTGTTCACACCGACGCCGACCGGCGGGTCGACCGTCGTCGTGCGGCAGCTGCCCAATGGCACCGGCGGCGAACCCGACCGGCGCGGTCTGGGCCTCTACCCGCACATGTTCGTTCTGCCGAGCACGACGACCCTCGGTGCAGGCGGAACAAAGGTCCTGATCGCCGGGCCCCTTCAATACGACAACGGGCTCATCGACACGAGCACCTGGTCGTGGACCGATCTTCCGGGCGCGATACGCGGCACCGACCGGTCGTGGGGCACGGCGATCCTCGAGCCCGGTGGCCCCGACGGCTCGACCAAGGTCGTGCTCTACGGCGGGTCGAACACCTCATCGAGCGCACCGGGAGACCCGGCCAGTGCCCCGCCTCCGCAGGCCTCGGCGGTTGCGCTCGACCTCAACGCCCCCGGCCTTTCGCTGGGCTGGCAGCCCGACACGTCGCGCCAGCTCGTGACCGGCCGATCGCACTTCAACACGGTGATCCTGCCGAACGACATGCTCTTCAGCTCGGGTGGGGGCTACGGACAGCGCTCGGGAAGCCTCTACGCCGAGCCGGTCTACCAGGCCGAGACGTTCACGCCCGGTGACACCCAGTGGCGGGCCGCAGGCGTCGAGTCGGATGCGCGCACGTATCACTCTGTCGCGGTGCTCCTGCCCGATGGCAGGGTCGTCTCCGCCGGTGACGACCGCGACGAACACCTACCGGTTGCGGCCCGCACCGCCCAGGTGTTCACCCCGGCATATGCCGCCGGCCCCGCCCGCCCGGTCGTCACCTTCGCGCCGACGAGCGTGCGCTACGACGCGGGTTTCCGCGTCGCCGTCGCCGGGACACCGTCGAACGTCGCCTCGGCCGTGCTGATCCGGCCGGGAGCCGTCACGCACGCGGTCGACATGGACCAGCGCTCGATCCGCCTGCGAATGACCATCCAGGACGATGGCCTGACATTCATGTCACCCGCCAACGCCAGCCTTGCCCCGCCGGGCTACTACATGCTGTTTGTGCGCACCGCAGACGGAACCCCATCGGTGGCGTCGTGGGTGCGCCTTGACCCGGCGGCGCCCGACGCCCCGGCCCTACCGGTCGTGCCTCCCGTGCCGCCGATGACACCGGCACCGGTCCCCGCACCCGACCCGAGCCCCCCCGTCGCGCCGGCGCCGACGGGGGATGAGGGTGCCCCGACACTCACGTTCGGTCGCCTGACGGTTCGCGCGGCAGGCAACTGGCGGCGGATCTCGATACGGGTGCGCAGCGACGAACTCGCCCAGATCTCGGTGACCCTGCGTCCGCGCGATGCCCGGCAGGCGGCTCGCACGCATACTTACGCGGCCGCACGCGATATCGATCATGCGGTGCGGTTCGCGGTGCCGGCGAACCGATTCCGTCGCGGCGGTGAGATGCTCTTCACCGCGACCGATAGCGCGGGGTACGGGCGCTCCTACACACGGATCGTCTCACTGCGTTGAGGGTGGGGCGCGCGCGGCAACCGGCCGAGGGTGGTATCAACCGCCCATGGCTCTTGGCCCGCAGTGGCGCGTTCGACGACTCGACTACGACGGCCGCTGCGGGAGCTGCGGCCGTCGCCTGACCGCGGGCGACTGGGCGCACTGGCGACCCGGCGACGAAGGACGACCCGGAGCCCTCACCTGCCGTCGCTGCGAGCCACTCGATTCCGAGCGCGACGGCACCGCCGACGGCAGGACCCTCTGGCAGCGCCTGGTCGACTACTACACCGAGTGCCTACTGCACGAGGCGCGCGTCGGGCCGGTGTCGTACGACGATCCGAACGCGTGGAGCGTCATCACGACCGACGAGGAGACCCTGCTCCTGAAGGGCCGCCGCCTCGTGCTCGACACGCCCCTGGCCGCGCTTTTCGCCAGGGCCCGCGCCAACGAGGACGAGGTGTACTACGGCTGGCCCACGGCCATCGTCAGGGACCGCCGCGGTGAGGCGTCTCTGGCACCCCTTTTCATGATCCGGCTTGCGCGCCCACGCGGTGAGCTGCCCGAAGTCGACGCGGCCGACCCCCGCCCCCAGCTCAACCTGGGGTTGCTCGACGAGCGATTCTTGGGCGACACCCACCCGGCGGAGATCCTCGAACTCGTCGATACCTCCGAGCTGGCGAGCTGCGACGCAGCAGAGCTCGTCGAACGGGCCACCGACCTGGCCAGCCTGCTCGGGCTGAACGCGTTCGGTCTCGACCCCGAGCGACTCTCGGCCGAGCCGCTCACGAGCCGGGCTGGCCTGCACAACACGGCGATCGCGATCCGCGGGCGAGCAACCGCGACGATCGCGCTGTTGGGCGACCTCGACGCGCTGGGCCGCGCGACGGATTGGGAGCGGACCGCCGCCCGCCACCTCCTCGCCGACGCACCCGAGCCACACCGTGCGTATGCCGACCTCGCGACCCTCGCCAACCCCCTGAACGCGGCGCAGGAAGTCGCCTGCGACCTGGTCGCGAGCGGGTCGCCGCTGGTGGTGGTGACGGGGCCTCCCGGCACCGGCAAGACGGAAGTAGTCGGTGCCATCGCCCTCGGGGCCTGGGCGCGCGGCGAGACGGTGCTGGTGGCGACGACAAATAACGAGCCCGTCGACGAGGCGGTCAGAAAGGTCGCGGGCATCCACGATGCCCTTCTGCTGCGTGCGGGCAACCGGAACCGTCTGACGGATCTCGCCGATACGCTCGGTGGGCTGCTTTGGGACGAGCCGCCGGCGACTGCAGACCACCCCGATGGCCGCGCGCTGACGGCGGCCCACGCCGCACGGCGGCAGATCCACCGCGAGCTTGCTCAGCGTGCGGCCCTCGAGCAGACCCTTGCGGAGCTCACTCCGCGTGTCAGCGAGCTTCGCGCGCGGGTGTGGCGAAGTGACCCGCCGCCCACCGTCGATCGGAGGCTCACGCGAGCCCTGCGACAGGCGGCCGATGCGCGAATCCTCAGCGCCGCGCGCCGCCGTCGAGCACTCACGCAGCTCGCCAGCTCGCCACCGCCCGGGGTCGGGCTGGCGCTGGTCGCCGACTGGGCCGCGGCCGAGGTCGAGCACCAGGAACTGATCGTTCGACTCCGCGCCCTGCCCTCACGTGAAACCGACGCCGAGCGTCTGCGTGCGACGGGTGATGCCTGGACCGCCGCCAGCCGCGACCGCGCCGCCGGCCTCGCGCGCCGCGCGCTGGCCGAGGGCCGTGACGCGCTGGAGCTGCTTCGCGACACTCTGGCGAACCCGCAGACGTCGCGCAGTGCGCGACACGCCGCCGTGCAGGGGGCCATGTCGTATGCGCGCGGGTGGGCCTGCACGGCGTTGTCGATGGCCCCGAGCTTCCCGCTGGAGGCCGGGCTCTTCGACGTGGCGATCATCGACGAGGCCAGCCAAACAAACCTCGCCCATGCCCTTCCCATCGCGTACCGCGCCAAGCGGCTGGTCGTCGTCGGCGACCCGCAGCAGCTGCGCCCCGTCGTGACGCTCGGTGAGCAGGCACATGACGCCGCCGCGCGCCGCGCCGGGCTCGACACCGCCATGCTCGTGACGCGGCGGCTGTCGTACCGTGGCGACTCGGCGTATTCGGCGATGCGTGGTCGAACCGCCACGCCACCGGTGCTCTTGGAAGAGCACTTTCGCTGCCATCCGCACATCGCCCGGTTCATCGACGAGCAGTTCTACGACGGGCGCCTCGTGGTGCTGACCGACACGAGCGGCTGGGAGGGAATGCTCCAGGGCATCGAATGGGTCGACGTGGTCGGTGGTGCGGAACGCATCAGCGGAGGAAGCTGGGTCAACGCGCGGGAGGTCGAGCGCGCGGTCGCCCTGTGCACCGACCTGGCGGGAGAACTCGGGGTGGTCACACCCTTCCGAGGCCAGGCGGTGCGGTATCGGACGGTCTTGCGCGCCCGACCCGAGAGCCGGGGCGTGACGGCCGCCACCGCCCATGCGTTTCAGGGTGGCCAGCGCGAGACGATGATCCTCAGCCCGGTCGCCGCCCAGGGTCTCGCGCGGGGGTCGGCGGGCTGGATTCACGGCAACCCACATCTGCTCAATGTGGCGGTCAGCCGCGCCCGACGGCTGCTGGTGGTCGTGGGCGACCACGCTGCCGGAGCCGCCCACGGCATCGACGTACTCACCGCGCTGGCGGTCGCGGCACGCGAACCCGAAAGCTCGCCCATGACGCCGTTGCCCGACGGGCTGGCCGCGGCGCTCGACCACCCACCTGTTTCCGCGCAGATCGGCGGGTACGCCGTCCGCTGGGCGTGGCCCGCATCGCGGCGTGGCGGGGTGTGCCTCGAGATCGACGCTGCCGCGCTCGACCCGGATGGGCGCCACCGACGGCAGGCGCTCGTGCGCGACGCGGTGATCGAACGCCTCGGTTGGCGCGTCGTCCGCGTCGCACAATGGGAGGTCGACGCGGCACCAGACCGCGTCGCCTCACGGCTTGGCGAACTCGGAATCCCTCGGCATCGGTAATCTCGCGCGCGGCGCGCAACCGACCTCGACGCGTCAGGGGGAAACGATGAAACTGGTGATCGGGATCGTCCGCCCCGAACGGGCGAACAACGTGCTGGAAGCGCTCTACCGCGCCGACATACGCGGCTACTCGATGAGCCGCGTGCAGGGACACGGGGGCGAACTCGACCGGGTCGAGACCTACCGGGGAACAACGGTGAAGATGGGCCTGTCGGAGAAGGTGCGATTCGAGATCGCCGTCTCCGAGGACTTCCTGAAGCCCACGATCGACGCTCTGTGTGAGGGCGGACGCACCGGGGAGGTCGGCGACGGAAAGATCTTCGTCCTCGACCTTCAGCAGGCCGTCCGTATCCGTACCGGCGAAACCGACTCGGGTGCCGTGACACCGGTGGCCTCATGATCAACACCGGCGACACCGCGTGGATGCTCATGGCAACGGCACTGGTGCTGATGATGACCCCGGCCCTCGGGCTCTTCTACGCCGGTTTCGTCCGGTCGAAGAACACGCTGAACACGTTCATGATGTCGGTCTCGGCGCTGGCGGTCGCCACCGTCACGTGGGCGGCGGTCGGCTATTCGATCGCGTTCGACGGCACCGGCTCGCTGACCGGCGGGTTCGGGCACGCCTTTCTCAACGGTGTCGGGTTCGATCCGCGTGAGGGCACGACGATCCCGCACCTGGTGTTCTTCGCGTTCCAAGCCTCGTTTTGCATCATCACCACCGCCCTCGTGTCGGGTGCCGTCGTCGAGCGGATGAGCTTCGGCGCCCACCTCGTGTTCTCGGCGCTGTGGTCGGTGGTTGTCTACGCCGTGCTCGCCCATTGGGCGTTCGGAGGCGGCTGGCTCCAGGCCAATGGCACCCTCGACTTCGCCGGCGGTGTTCCCGTTGAGATGGCCTCCGGCTTTGGCGCCCTGGCCGCGGCACTGGTGGTCGGTGCGCGTAAGGACTACGGCCGCCAGGCACTGCTTCCCCACAACGCGGTCTATGTGCTGCTCGGCGCCGGTCTTCTGTGGTTCGGCTGGTTCGGCTTCAACGGCGGCAGTGGCTTCTCCACGGGGAATGGATCGGTGCTGGCTTTCGTGAACACGCTTCTGTGCCCCGCGTGCACGCTGTTGACCTGGTTCGTGCTCGACCTCCTGCGTGATCGCAAGGTGACCGCCATCGGCGCGGCCACGGCGATCATCGTCGGCTGCGTGGGGATCACCCCCGCGGGCGGGTTCATCAGCCCCGGTTGGGCGATGGCCCTCGGGGTGATCGTCGCGCTGCCCAGCTACGGGGTGATCATGTGGCGCACCCGCACGCGCGTTGACGAGACCCTCGATGTGCTCGCGGCCCATGGAATCGGCGGGTTCGTCGGGATCCTGTTTATCGGGTTGGTGGCGCAGAAATCGTGGAACGGCGTCGCCGATGGCCTGTTCTACGGCAACCCGGGCCAGCTCCTCGACCAGGCCACCGCCGCGGTCGCCGCCCCGGTCTACGCGTTCGCGGCCACCTATGTGCTGCTGCGCCTCGTGGCGCTCGTCATGCCCCTGCGGGCCACCGAGCACGAGGAGGCCATCGGTATGGACGTCGTGTTCCACGGCGAGGAGGCCTACGCCACCGGTGAGGGCGCGATCCTCATCTCCGAGCAGATTCTCGTCAGGGAGACCCCGGTTCGCTCGTAGGACGGACGCGGGGGGCCGGGTGTCGAGCGCCCGTCCCCCCGCGTCGGCGCAACACGCCACGGGGGATGGCGACCGGAGACCGGACAGGGTGCCGTGTTTGCACTGTACCGATCGTTCGGTATAGTACGGCCATGCCGCCAAGAGCCCTCACCGACGACGCGCTCCTCGCCAAGCTGCTGGGTGTGTTTCGGACGTTTGGCTACGAGGGTGCCAGCCTCGCGCGTATCGCCGAGGCCAGCGGGCTGCAGCGCTCGAGCCTCTACCACCGCTTTCCGGGCGGGAAGCGGCAGATGGCGGAGGCCGTCGCCCGCCAGGTGGGGGTCGAATTCGCCGACCGCATCCTGGCGGGTGCCACGATGGACGTCCCCCTCGCCGATCGGATCGCGATGATCGGCGCAGAGCTCGACCGTTTCTATGGCGGCGGCACCAAAGCCTGCATCCTCGACGCCCTTTCGGTTGGCGATGTCGGGGCCGACACCGCCGAGTGCCTCGCGGGGGCAGCGCAGGCCTGGTTCTCCGTCTTCGCATCCCTTGCCCGCGAAGCCGGCGTCGAGCCGAAGGCGGCCCAGCGACGCGCCGAGGACACCGTGGCGCAGATCGAAGGAGCCCTCGTGCTGGCTCGAGCCACACGTGACACCGCACCTTTCGCCCGAGCCCTCGCCGGGCTCGAGAACTCACTCACCCGCATTCCCTAGGCGGGCGCCTGCGCACGACCGACTTGACCACGTACCATAAATGTACCGAACGTTCCATCCACGCGACTTGAGGAGCTCCCCATGAAGGCAGCAATCATTGTTCTCAGCGACCCCGCCGGTGGCGAAGAGGCGCTCGGACGGGTGTTCAACGCGCTGGCGAGCGCTCACGAGTTCGACCGTTTCGGAGACACGGTCACCGTCCGGTTCCAGGGAGCCGGCACCCGGTGGCCGATCCTGCTCACCGAAAAGACCCACCCTGCCCACGACCTCTATGAGTCGGTGCGGCACACCGTAGCGGGAGTCTCGTGCGGGTGTGCGGACGTCTTCGGCGCCGCCGACGACGTCGCAACGGCGGGGATGGATCTGATTACCGACAACCCGGTCCCCGGTACCTCCGGCATGGCCGGCATGCGCAGGCTGCTGAAGGACGGGTACTCCGTCCTGTCGTTTTGAGCCGATGAATCGCTACCACGAGATCGCGTTTGGTGCCGGCGCCCACCGGCGCCAACGCGAACGCGGCTCCTACGACGGGTACCGGGCAATGGGCGCCACCTCGACGGCACCCGACGAGCTCGGGCCGGACGAGGTTCATTTCCTGCAAGAACGCGACAGCTTGTACCTCGCATCCGTCGGCGAGACCGGCTGGCCCTACGTCCAGCACCGCGGCGGCCCGTCCGGTTTCGTCAAGGTTCTCGGTTCCACCACCATCGCCTGGGCCGAGCGCTCAGGGAACCGCCAGTACGTGAGCGCGGGCAACGTGGAGACAAGCGACCGAGTCGCGATCATCGCGGTCGACTACCCCAACCGACGTCGGCTCAAGCTCTACGGCCACGCGACCTACCTGACCGACCCGGCCGACCCAAGGGCGGCGGCGTTCGTCGACGACGGTGCATTCGAGGCGATCGTCGTCGTCGCGGTCGAGGCGTTCGATTGGAACTGCCCGAAGTTCATCACCCGCCGCTACACCGCCGATCAGATTCGAGAAATCGTCGATCCCCTGAAGGCACGAATCGTCGAACTCGAAGAGGCGGCTGCCGGATCCGTGGCGAAGCCGACGACCGAAAGATTGGAGACTCCGCGAGGATGAGCACGCGATCCCGCCCCGGGCGCCTACACCCGCAGGGTCGCGGCGGTCACCTCGTAGATGACGTTCTCGCCCCCGTCCGGACGGGGCGCGGTCCCGACGCGCGCCGCGCCGATCTTCTGCGCGGCGCGCTGGGAGCGAAAGTTCTGCGCGCCGATTTTCAGCACCACGCGGTCGACGAAGCCGAATGCGTGATGGAGCATCAGACGCTTCAACTCGGCGTTGACGACCCCGTCCCAGTGGGAACGGGCGAGAAACGTCCAGCCAACTTCGATCTCACTCGTCGCGGCGTCGTAGCCGCCGTATCGCGACGAACCGATCACGCGGTCGCTGCGCGCATCAACAGCGATCAGCGCCCCGCCCGAGGCCATCGCCTCGCGAAGAACGCCTGGAAGATGTCCTCCTTGTACCGATCGTTCGCCGGGTGCTGCTCCCAGATCAGCGGGTCGGAGGCGACGGCAAACAGAGCATCGAAGTCGGCATCGCCCAGCGGCCGGAGGCGAAGCAGATCGCCGCGTAGTTCGGGCTGGAGATCGAAGGCCACCCGGCGATGGTAGCCCCAGCGCGCTAGCTGATGGCGCGGTTCGCCGTGTGCCAGCACGCCAGCATGAAGGCGTGGAGGCGGTCCCCATCGAAGCGTTCGGCGGGGAATCCGGGTTCGTAGCCGAACTCGACTTTCAGTGCCTCATCGACGTCGGCTCCGCTTTTCAGAGCCATCCACTCACCGGGGAACGAGGGTTCCTCGATCGCGATCTGCTGACGCAGCTCGACCTGTTCATGACGCGGATCGGCGACGATCCGCGCGTACCGCTCGCGCACGTAGAAGGCCTCGCCCTCGAGGACCTGCGTGAACCAACCGTCGCTGAACAGCAGCGCACCGGTGAGGCCAAAGGAGCTGTTGCGGTTGTGGGCAACCCGGATGATGTCGAAGGCGTCGTTCATGTCGACGCCCGGAGCCGCACGGCTGGTGTAGACGACCCGTTCCCGCATGGCTCTCAGCTCCCTCTGCGGGCTGTCCACGCAGAATCGATGAGCGCGTCAGCAATCGGAGACATGCAGAATGCATCGGTCAGCGGCAACGTTCACTTGAGCCCGGCGCGGCGACGGCTGGGCCACAGGTGCCGGGGTGCCGCGGCAATGCTTCTCAAGAAGCGTGGCGCCCTCACGAGGTCCGTTAGACCGCTGAGCCCGTTGAGCGGGTGGGCCGACCGAGTACGACGACTTCCGACGTGACCGTCAACACGACGAGCGTCTCGCCCCGAGTGAGGTTTTGGGCAGGGTCGCCGCCATCGGACCGGAAGCGGCTTTGTCGCGTCGGGGCCGGCGCAGCCGCCCTGCTTCCCCCATCAGCTCATGTGTCCGCTATCGGGCAAGGATTTGGGACACGTGCGGATGTGGATGCATTCTGTACCATTACAGTATGGTTAATGATGTAGTACAGATTACCGCAGGTGCGGCGTCGGCGAAAGGGGTGGTTGAGCGCATTGAGGCGGCAGCCGGCTCGGGTGCGCTCGCTCCCGGGGCGAGATTGCCCTCCGTACGTACCTGGGCGACGGCCCTCGGCCTCAGCCCCGCGACGGTCTCGGCGGCAATCGCCGAGCTCGGTCGACGCGGTGTGGTGACCAGCGAGCCGCGCAAGGGAAGCCGTCTCGCCGAGCCCTGCAGCGATCGCTCGTGGCTGCGAGCCCCCGTTGTGCCGCCCGGTGTGGTCGACCTGGCGCGGTGGAGCCCCGACCCGCAGCTGCTGCCCCCATTGGGACCGACGCTCGCCCGGGTCGCCGCGGAGTTCGACCTCGGGCGCGGATACCCGCACGAGACGATCGACGTCGAGCTTCGCGACATCGCTCGGGCGCGATTCGCCGGTGGCGGTCTGCCGGCCGGCCCGCTCACCCTCTGCTCGGGCGCGATGGATGGGATCGAGCGTGCCCTGGCCGCGACCCTGCATGCCGGCGACGCCGTTGCGCTCGAAGATCCCACGTACCCCGATGTCATCGAGATCGTCCGGTCGCTGCGGCTACGGCCCGTTCCCATCCCGATCGACCAGGCCGGGCCCGTGCCGAGCAGGCTCGCCGCGGCCCTCGCCGGTGGGGCGAAGGCATTCGTCGTGACGCCGTTCACCCAGAATCCCACCGGTGTCGCGATCACCCGCGAGCGAGCCGAGGAGCTCGCCGAGGTCATGCGCCGCCGCCCGGACGCGGTACTCGTCGAAGACGACTACCTCCACGGCCTCGGCGAAGCGAACCTCGTCTCGCGCGCCGGAGTCGAGCGATGGGTGCTCATCCGGACCTTGGCCAAGTCGCTGGGGCCCGATCTGCGCCTCGCCCTGGTGACCGGCGACGCCTCGGTTGTCGCGGCGATCGACCGTCGCCACGCGACCGGCCCCGGGTGGGTGAGCCTGCTCCTGCAGCGCACCGCTGCGCACCTGCTTCGCGACCCGAAAACCGATGCGAGGCTCGCCGCCGCCGGTGCCAGCTACCGCCATCGCACGCAAACCCTCGTCACGGAATTGCAGGCTCGCGGGGTGGTCATCCCGTACCCATCGACGACGGGGATCGTCTGGATCCCGACGCTCGACGAGGGCGGCCTTGCGACCTCGCTGCTCGCCGCGGGATGGCTTGTCCGGGCAGGGGCGCCATCGCGAATCAGCTCCCTCCCGGGCATCCGCGTCGCGACGTCGCGCCTCACCGATGAGCAGGCGATCGGTTTTGCCGGCGCCGTTGCCGAGGCGCTCAATGGAGCTGCGGTGTCGCAGATGCGCAGTCGGTAACCGCCAGCGAATCAGGAACGAAAGCCAAGCGGCACCCGCGAGAGCTCGTGCGATGTGATGACGCGATCGACAAGCCCGTATTCGGCCGCCTCATCGGCGGTAAAGAAGCGGTCACGGTCCATATCGTCGTGAACGCGTTCGACCGTCTGCCCGCAGTGCTGAGCGTAGATCTCATCCACTCGGGCGCGCAGAGCCAGCGTCTCGCGGGCATGGATTTCGATGTCGGCGGCCTGCCCCTGGAAGCCGCTCGCGACCTGATGGATCAAAATGCGCGAGTTCGGTAGGGCCATCCGCTTGCCGGGAGCGCCGCCGGCGAGCAGCAGTGAGCCCATGCTCATGGCGATTCCAAAGCAAATCGTCTGCACGTCGGACCGGATGAACTGCATGGTGTCGTAGATCGCCAGGCCCGAGTACACCTGCCCCCCGGGCGAGTTGATGTAGATCGAGATGTCCTTGTCGGGGTCCTCGCTTTCCAGATGTAGGAGCTGGGCGACGATCAGGTTGGCGACCTGATCGTCAACGGGTGTACCCAAGAAGATGATCCGCTCGTTGAGCAGACGCGAGTAGATATCGAACGAGCGCTCTCCGCGTGTGGTCTGCTCAACGACCATCGGAATCAACGGCATGGGGGTCCTTTCGGAGCTATACGCAACCTTTTAGTTGCCTTTAGATACGGTAGCATGCGCAACCATTCAGTTGCCCTACGGAGCCGCCCATGCACGCCCGACCACCTGAGGTCTCACGCGAGATAGATCTGGAGGCCTGCCCCGAGGAGGTCTGGGATGCGCTGACCCGCCCGGAGTTGCTCGAGCAGTGGCTCGCCGAAAGCGCCGAGATCGAAGCGTGGGACGGTGGTGGCGTGGACATCCGCACCGACGACGGGCGGGAGCGCCGAGGTGTCGTCGAGTACGCCGATCGACCCGAGCGCCTGGTGTTCAGCTGGTGGGAGGCAATCCCGGACGAGTCGACCCGAGTCGAGTTCCGGGTGATCGAGCTACCGGGCGGCGGCAGCCGGTTACGCGTCACCGAAACGCGAACGGCTCAGCCGGTCGCGCGCGCCCTGGCATGGGGCGACCGGCTCGCAACGCTGCGCGCGAGCCTTACCTACGCCATGGCGTGATCGCGTCGCCGGATCCCACGCGCGCCGGGGCGGTGTTCTTCGCTCTGGGCGACCCAACCCGCCGCGAACTGATCGAACGGCTGAGCGGCTCAGACACGATGAGCGTCAGCGGGCTTGCCGCCGAGCTTCCGATCACACGACAGGGCGTCGCCAAGCACCTGGGTGTGCTCGAACGGGCGGGCCTCGTCGAGGCGACCCGTTCCGGCCGCGAGAGTCGCTATCGATTGCGCCCCGAACCGATGTCCGATGCCGCCGACTGGATGGCACAGGTTGGCGCGCAATGGGACTCACGCCTTGCACGCCTGGGGGAGCTACTCGGTGGTCCAACGAAGGAGTGACGCCAGATTGCACGTCAACCTGAAAAGCAGCGCCTACTTTTAAGGCACAGGGACGTCGAGCCTGAGAAGTAGGCCCGAGATTGTGTCCGCGTCTGTCAACAGACGGTGCCGGGCACGGGGTGTTGACAGCGAACGGGCAGCAGGGGGCTGGCGAGGGTGGGCGCCGGAATTTTCGTCCCAGGGCCAAAGGCCTGCTGATGCCATTCCCATAGCGTCTCGAAACCCCCGAGCCGATGGATGGAGCAGCCGATGCCAACAGGGTTTCGACCCCGCGTGAAGAGCGTTCTCGGAGTCGTCGCGGTTCTTGCGGCGGCGCTCGCCGTTGCGGGCTGCGGCGACGAAACCGCCGCTTCCGGCACGTCAAGTACGCCCGTCGCAGAGCCCTTGGTCATCGCCTACAGCGCGTGGCCGGGGCATTTTCCGCTGCGCGTCGGGGAAGAGAAGGGCTTCTTCGAGAAGGAAGGCGCGAACGTCAAGGTGCGCTACTTCCAGGACTACCTGAGCACCCTCGACGCGGTGAATACCGGGAAGGTCGATGCGAACGGACAGTCGCTCAACGACACCGTCTCGAGCGTCGCCACCGGGGCAAAGCTGAAGGTGGTCGTCAACACCGACTTCTCGAACGGCGCCGATGCGATCATCGCCGACGGGTCGATTCCCGATGTCGCGGGCCTGGCGGGTAAGACGGTCGCCGGGGAGGTCGGGCTCACCCCTCAATTCCTACTCAGCGAGGGGTTGGCGTCGTCCGGGCTCACCCCGGGCGACCTGAAGTTCCGTGGCGTCGCCACCGATGCGGCCGCCGCCGGTTTCGCATCAGGACAGTTCGATGCGGTCGCGGTTTTCGCCCCCTACACGCTCGAGGCCTTGAAACGGCCCGGGTCGAAGGTGCTGTTCGACTCTGCGGACCTGCGCGGGGCGATCCCCGACCACATCGTTTTCAACGCGGAGACCGTCGCGAAGCGTCCCGACGACGTGCAGAAGTTCGTCAACGCCTGGTACCGGACGATCGACTGGATCCGAGCGAACCCCGACGAGGCGCGCGCCATCATGGCCAAACAAGCCGGCCTCTCGGTGACGGACTACGCCGCAATCGAGAAGGCGGTCGACATCCTCGACCCGGCCGAAGCCCTGTCGATCTTCACCGACTCCACGGCCGTGACCTCCATCCCCAATACGGCCCGCAAGGCAGATGCGTTCTTGCAAAAGGCGGAACTCACGAAGGATGCGGCCGACCTCACGGGGCTCTTCGCACCCGAGTTCACCCGTGCGTACGTGGACGGTGTCGGCGAATAGAGCGCCTCGACCCGCCGGGAGGGTCAGCGATGGCCACCCGGCGGGTGGCGCACGGCCCGCCAGACATGCGGGTCATGGCAGGGCACGATTCGGGCATCGAGGCCTTCGGCCAGATCGAGAAGTCGCGCGAGCGACGGCAGCACAAAGGCCTCGTCGTCGGACTCGGCGCATGTGCCGATGGGGGAACGATCGAAAAGGTTCTCCGCGAGGTCCGCGGCGTCCATCGTGAAGATCCACGTGCCGGTTTCGGGGAGATCGATGCGGTAGGACATGTGCCCCGGCGTGTGGCCCGGGGTGAGAAGAACCGTGATTCCGGGTGCGATCTCGGCATCGCCATCGACGACGCGCCAGGCGGGTGCCGGGTCGGTGAAGTCAGGCCGGTAGTAGGCGTGGGCGATGGTCGCGCGCGCCAGTGCGAACCCGAGCTCGCGGCGCTGAACGACCACGGGAATTCCTTTCGCCGCAAGAAGCGGCATGCCGCCGGAGTGATCGATGTGGAAGTGGCTCACCGCGGCAAGCGTGATCTCGTCGATGCCAACCCCTGCGTCCGCGAGCGCGGTCAGAAACGGCTCTCCGTCAGGAGCACGCGGTGGATGGAACTCGTCGCCCCCGAACGCCGCCGGGCCGTAGACGGCGCGACAGGCGTCGTGGTCGTCAAGGAAACGACGCGAGAATCCGGTATCGAGAATCACCCAACCGATGTCGGTCTCGACGAGGATCCCGACCACGGGCTCCCAACTCGGGGTGGTGCCTGCACCCGCCACCGACATCCACTTGGGTACGTACTCGGCGCCGTACTGAAGCAGGTACATGCGCCGAGCGAGGCCCGCCACCGGTTAGAGCCGCACCTGGTCCGAAAGGAGATCCTGAACCTGATCACGTAGATCCAGGAAAGTGGGGTCGCGTTTGAGCGACGGGACGCGATCGGGGCCGAACGGGATGGGTACTTCGGCGGCGACCCGCCCCGGGTGGGAGGTCAAGACGTAGACCCGGCTCGACAGGTAGACGGCCTCCTCGACGTCGTGGGTCACCATCAGGATCGTCGCCCCCGTTCGCTTCCAGACCTCCAGCAGATGGTCCTGCATCACGCGTTTGGTCTGGGCATCCAGCGCCCCGAAGGGCTCATCGAGTAGGAGCACGTCGGGCTCGGGCGCAAGCGCGCGGGCGATCGCGACCCGTTGGCGCATACCGCCCGAGAGTTGCCGGGGGATGCGGTCGGCCCACTCGGTGAGCCCCATCACGCCAAGAAGCTGGGCAACCCGCTCGCGGCGCCGAGCGCGCGGCCAACCGAGTTCTTCGAGCCCGAAGGCCACGTTCTGGGCGACCGTCTTCCACGGGAACAGGCTGTACGTCTGAAAGATCATGCCGCGGTCGGGCCCCGGGCCGATGACGCGCTCCCCATCAACGGCCACGATGCCCTCGGTTGCCTCCTCAAGGCCCCCGACGACGTTCAGGACCGTGGACTTTCCGCACCCCGAGGCACCGACGATGCACACCAGCTCACCCGCCCGCACCGAGAGATCGATTCCATCAACGGCGGTCACGGCCTCGCGGCGGCGCCCGCCGGGGAATCGCTTGACCAAGCCACGCACCTCGAGTTTCTCAGGGCGGAGAATGACCGTCTGGGTGCTCACGCGCGCGCCCACGGGGCCGCGACGTTGCGCAGAGCGCGCAGCGAGAGGTCGGTGACGACCCCGATGATCCCGAAGATGATCAGGAGAGCGAACATCTCGTCGATCTGCCGAAACCGCTGCGCCCGAACGATTCGGAACGCGAGACCCTCTTCTGCGGCGAGCAGCTCTGCCACAACCAAGACCGACCAGGCCGCCGCGAGGTTGATGCGCGCCACATCGATGATGCCGGGCAACGAGTGCGGAAAGATCACGCGCCGCATGACCGTCAATCGTCCGGCGCCGAGGGTGTACGACGCGTTGATGAGCTCTTTCGGCACGTTCCGCGCGACGTCGGCCACCATCAGGATGTTGAAGAACACCGAGCCGATGACGATCAGCGTGATCTTCGGCAGCTCATCGATACCGAGCCAGAAGAGCATCAGGGGAACCAGCGCCGTGGCGGGGATGTACCGCATGAACGCGATGGGCGACTCGAACAGCGAGTCGGCCGACCGGAACGACCCCATGAGGATGCCGAGAACGATTGCGATGGCCATGCTGATCAGGTAGCCGATGATGATGCGCTGCAGCGAGGCCCAGATGTCGCCCGAAAGGACGCCCTCGTCGTAGAGGCGCGTCAGGCCATCCCACGTCTGCGCGGGGCTCGGCACCAGAAGGTCGGCCGAGGAACCGCTCGCCATGACGAGCCAGAGTACGACCGGCAGGCACAGCCCGACCGTGACGAGCAGTGCCCGCCAGCGAAACGAGATGTCCTCCCGGATGCGCAGCAACGGGTGTTGCGCCCGCCCGCGCGTGGGGGCGTTTCTGGCGGCAAGCGAGTTGCGCCAGTCGATGACGTGCTCGCTGCCGCGCACGCCCTCGACCTCCGCGACGGGCGCCCGCCCGCCGCCGCGCTCGTCACGATCGCGCATCGTCGTTGTTCGGCGTCGCAGTCTCATTGCGAGATCAGCCACCCTGCCCATCGACGTATGCCTGCGTGAAGCTGGGGTCGAAGATGCCGGTCACGTCGGCCTCGGCCTTGGTGAGCCCGGAGGAAACGAGAAACGGATTGATCTTCGCCGCGGTGGTCGGAAGCGAGGTGGGCGCGTCGCTATTGGTGAACGCCGCGAGGGCGTCTTTGGGGTCGAGGATGTCGGTTCCCGCGTCGAGTTTCGCGTACTCCTCGGCGGGGATACCCGCCTGCGTGGCCATGATGGCGCGGGCCTCATCCGGGTTGCTCTTGAGATAGGCAACCGTCGCGAACCAGGCGTTAACGACCTTCTGGACGTCGGCCGGGCGCTCGGAGACGGTCTTCGCGTCGAAGGTGATGTGGTCGGGGATGCTGCCGGGGTAGTCCTTCGAACTGAACAGGACCTTCGACCCGGGGCGTTTCAGCGCCTCGAGCGTGAACGGGGCGAAAACGGCGACCCCGTCGAACTGCCCGGCCGCGAAGCCGGCCGCCGCCGCGTCGGTCGGTGCGCCGCGGAAGTCGATGTCCTTCTCGGTCAGGCTGTTGGCCTCGAGCCCCTGGAGCAACAGGAAGTGATCGACAACGCCCGCCTCGGCGGCAATCGTCTTGCCCTTCAGATCGGCGACGGTAGTGATGGATTTGTCGACAATGACGGCGTCGTTCCCCGAGGAGAAGTCGGTGTTGATGACGATCTTCAGGTCGGCGCCCCCCGCTTCACCGGCGATGGTGTCGTTGAGGGTCTGGGTGTTGGCGTCGAGCTGCCCGGCGGTCAGCGCATCGAGAGAGGCCGTGTAGTCGTTGAAGTACCGCAGCTTCACGGTGACCCCCTCCTTCTCGAAGAAGCCCTGCTCTTCGGCGACCTTCAGAGGAAACCACCCGGGCCATGCGCTGTAGCCGATGGTGATCGGCTCACTCGACGCGGCGGCCGTTCCCGTTCCACTCGCGGGGGAAGAACTCGCGTCGGATCCGCATGCGGCAAGGGCAAGAGAAAGCGCGGTGATCGACATCGCGGCGAGCAGAGTGCGTCGGGTCCGAGGCATAGAGGCTCCTGTCAGAACTGGCGTAGGTATCGGGTTCGCTCCCAGTCGGAGACGTGCGTGTGGTACTCGTCCCACTCGGTACGTTTGAACGAGACGAACTCGTTGTGCATGAGTGGTCCAAGGACGCTCCGAGCCAGCGGATCGCCCTCGAGGCCGTCGACCGCCTCGTTCAGTGTGCGCGGCAAGAAACTGATGCCCATCGCATCCAGCTCTTCGGGCGAGTAGCGATACATGTCTTCGCTGTGCGGCGCGCCGGGGTCCCATTGTTCGCGGATACCCTCGAGGCCCGCGGCGAGCAGAAGCGCCGCCCCGAGGTAGGGGTTGGTCGAGATGTCCGCGGCGCGGCATTCGACGCGCCCACCGGCACGAGGAATTCGCAGCATGTTGGTGCGGTTGTTGCTGCCGTACGACACCTGCACGGGCGCCCAGGTGAGGCCGCTCATGTTCCCGCGAGTGACGAGACGCTTGTAACTGTTTACCGTCGGAGCGATCAGGGCGCAGATCGCCGGCGCGTGGCGCAGGACCCCCGCGATGAAGGCGTACCCCAGCTCTGACAGACCGCAGCCGCGTGGATCATCGTCGGCCGCGAACAGGTTCACCCCCGTCTCCGGGTCGGCGAACGACATGTTGAAGTGGGCGCCGCTGCCGGTGCGGTCGGCGAACGGCTTCGGCATGAAGGTGGCGAGCAGCCCGTGACGGCGGGCGATCTCCCCGGCCATCAGACGGAAGAAGACGAAACGGTCGGCCATCGTCAGGGCGTCGGAGTACGCGAAGTCGGTTTCGAACTGGCCGTTGCCGTCTTCGTGATCCCACGAGTAGACGTCCCAGCCGAGCTCGTCCATCGCGGCCACCAGCTCGGCGACCCACGGGTAGTTGTCGAGCAGGCCCCGCACGTCGTAACAGGGCCTGGCGAGGGTGTCGCGGGCCGAGGCCGGCGCGATGCCGCCGTCGGGGCCCTCGCGCAGAACGTAGAACTCGGTCTCGATCCCGAGGTTGGAGGTGAAGCCCATCTCGGCGGCCTCGGCCAGAACGCGGCGAAGAATCCCCCGGCTACACCCGGCGAAGGGTTCCCCGGCCAGATAGAGGTCGCTGGCGAACCAGGCGACCTCGCGGTTCCACGGCATCACCATCGCCGACGCGGGATCGGGACGCGCCGAGACCTCCTCGTCGTTGACCTGCTGGGGAACGCCGTCGAGGGCCGCCCCGGTGAACAGCTCCGAGCCGTTCAGCATCTGGTCGAGGTGGCTGAGGGGAACCGCTTTCGCCTTCGAAACCCCGTGGAGGTCGACGAAGCTCGCAAGGGCGTGACGCACCCCTCGCGCCGCAAGATCGTCGGCGAGGTCCACCGCGGTCGGAACAACCTGGGTGATCATGCAACGACCTCGGATCGAGCCGATTCATCCAGAGGGACCTGCTCGCGAAGTGCTCCGAGCACCTGGGCCGAGAGGTCGGCGATGCACGCCTCGAGGAGCTCGTGGCCCGACTGGGCGGTGGCGAGGGTCGGCCGGCCCACGGTGCCCGTGCGCGTCTCCTGGGCGACGGTGTAGGAGAAGAAAAGGTCGGCCGAGCGATCGGGCTCGTCGACGGCGCGATTCATGTGCACGAGGTCCGGACGAACGGCCATCATCAGGGCAGTCTCCGCGCGGTTGGCGTGAAAGTTGGTGGCGTCCTCGTGATAGAGGAAGTGCACGGGCGGGGAGATCTCCCAGAGCGAGCGCAACGCGACGCGCATCTGGGGCCAGTCATGACGGATGCTCTCGAGGGCGCAGCGCAACGGAGCCCCGTTGGTGACATGCCCGTTGAGCAACAGCAGGCGGCGGATACCGGCGGCGTGCAGCCACTCGGCCATGTCGGTCACCACGCGCGACAGCGTCTCGGGTCGCAGCGAGAGGGTTCCCGGCCAGCGGGTCGTGTGGCCGAGGGAACACCCGACCGGTATCGCCGGCAACACCGGTACACCCGTGCGGACTGACGTACCGTGGGCAACGGCAACCGCGGCGGTCGTATCCATGCCCAAGTGCAGGTGGGGGCCGTGCTGTTCGGTCGCGCCGACGGGCAGGATCGCCATATCCATGCCGCCCGCTACGAGCGCCCCGACGTCTTCCCACGTGAGTTCCTCCCAGAGAACGGGGCGTGCGGAGGGCTCTGTCAGCGGCTCGGTCATGCTTTTCGAGACGCTATGGAAACGTGTGGTGCCCTGGCATGGACCCGCGGCGCAACATCTCAGCGACCGTTTGGCCCTGAGGCGGAGTGCCTGCCTAAAGGTCCCGCGCGCGGGCCTCAGCGCCCAGCGCCACGAGGTCTGCGCGGTCGCGCAGTAGAGCCCCGAGCGCGAGGTCGGCGACGAACATCGCGATCTGCTCCGGGTCGTAGCGCTCCCCGCCGACCTGGCGAAATGCGCCGACGGGGCGAAACCAGTTCTGGGTGCCCTCATCGTTGGAAAGCATCACAAGGGCGGCGAGCCGTGCGTCGGTCTCGATCAGCTCCCCGTCGGCGATCCCCGTACGCACCAATCCCTCGACCGCCTGGGTGAGTTCTTCCCGCTCGGCCCAGAATCCGGCAAAGCGTTCATCCTGGAGGGCGGAGAGTCTGTAGATCTCGTTGATGTCGAACGGAAACAGGCACATCTGGCGCGCATCGAAACGGACGAGCCGGTAGAGGCGGAGGGCCGCCGATCCCGCCTCGGCGTTGACGCGCGCAACCTGGTCGAGGATGACCCGGTTCACGGAGCCGACGATCTCCCCGAGGATCGCCTCCTTGTCGCGGTAGTAGTAGTAAACCGACGACTGGCCAAGGCCCGAGCGGCGGGCGATCTCACTCATGGTCGTCGCCGCTACCCCGCGTTCGGCGAACAAGCGGCTCGCCACCGCGACGATCTCTTCCCGCGGTTCGCCCTCGAGCGCGCGCCCGTCTGCGCGAGGTCGTCCGGCGCGGGCGCGCCGTGCGGGAAGGGGCGATGCGTCACCGCTCATTTGCCGTTTCACCTCGTGTCGTGGGCACCTTGACGCGGCGGCCCGCGTCGCGCAGTCTAGAAAGAAGTTTCGACGCCGTGTCGAAATACACGCGAACCGCGGAGGTGCTCACATTGTCGTCGACGACGGCCACCACCCACGGGGCGCGCAACCATGCCCGTGCCCAGGCGGGCACCCGGGCCGAGACCCAGCCAACCCTCCCCGCCGGCGATGCGGTTGACACGCCCGCGGGCGTGGCCGCGGCCGACATGGTGTGGGATGAGATCATCGGAGCCGGCGGTTACGCGGTTCATCTCCTCCCCCGCGGAGCCCGCCTGCGACTGCTCGACCTCGAGGGTGATGCGTGCGCTGCACTGATGATCCACCGTGCCGACGCCACGGCTGAGCGCCTCAACGTCGCCGACACGATGAAGGTTCAGTGGCAGGCCTACCTCGGGCCCGGGATGGTGCTGCTGTCGGACATGGGTCGGGTGATGGCATCGATCCTCGACGACACATCAGCCCGTCACGATGCACTCTGCGGAGCGTCGGTTACCGCCGGAAACGCCCGACGATACGGCGACGGCACCGTCTACGGCCCGTCGCCGGCAGCCCGAGATCGCCTGCTGCTCGCGCTCGCCAAGCACGGCCTCACGCGGCGCGACCTCCCGCCGACGATCAACCTGTTCAAGGGCGTCCGCGTGAACGGCGACGGTGCGCTGACCTTCGAGGGCGACCCGATCCCGGGCGCCGGGGTCACCCTGCGGGCAGAGATGGACCTCCTGGTTTCGGTGGCCAACTGCCCCCACCGTCTCGACGCACGGAAGGCCTACGCCGCCACGCCGCTACGGCTCACCGCGTGGCGCGGGCCCCTCACGCCGCCCGGCGACCACATGCGCAACGGCACCCCCGAGGTGTTGCGGGCCTTTCAGAACGCCGAGGACCTGATCGGGGGTGCGTCGTGAGCAGCCGCGTCATCCACGACGAGGTCGTCGCCGCGCGCGCGCCATGGAGCGGAGTCGTGCGGGCGGGTCAGACGCTCAGAATCGTCGATCTCGCTGGCAATCAGGCCGCCGACTGCATCCTCTACAACGCCCACGACCCCGACGAGCGCTACAGCGCATCCGACACGATCGCCGAGCAGGGAAACATCTTTCTCACCACCGGCACACGCCTCCTGTCGAGCGAGGGGAATGTGCTGATGGTGATCACCGACGACACCTGCGGGCGCCACGACACCATTGGCGGAGCATGCAGCCAAGAGTCGAACACCCTGCGCTACGGCCATCACGCAAAGCACCAGCACGCCTGCGTCGAGAACTTCCTGACGACCCACGCGCCACGCGGCATGGGAAAACGCGACCTGGTCAGCAACATCAACTGGTTCATGAACGTCCCGGTGGAGGAGGACGGCACCCTCGGCATTGTCGACGGCATCTCCGCGCCCGGCCTCTACGTCGACCTGCTCGCCGAGATGGACACCTTGGTCGCGATCTCCAACTGCCCGCAGATCAACAACCCCTGCAACGGCTTCGACCCCACTGCGATACGCCTGATCATCACCGAATCGGTGACCGCTTAGTGCTCGACGCCGTCCTGGTCGCCAACCGGGGCGAGATCGCCTGTCGACTACTTCGCACCGTTCAGACGATGGGCCTTCGCGGGATCGCGGTGTATTCGGAGGCGGACGCCGGTAGCCCGCACGTGCGAATGGCCGATGCGGCCGTAGCGATCGGTCCCTCGAAGCCGTCTGAGAGCTACCTGCGCGGCGACGCCATCATCGCCGCCGCCCAGCGCCATGGGGCGGGCGCCATCCATCCGGGATACGGCTTCCTCAGCGAGGATCCGGCGTTTGCCGAAGCGGTCGAGGCCGCCGGCATCGTCTTCTGCGGTCCGACTCCCGCACAGATCCGTGCGTTCGGTCGCAAGGACAGCGCCCGGCGAATTGCGCGGGAGTGCGGCCTGGCCTTGCTGCCCGGCACCGACCCCCTCGCGGGCATCGACGACGCGCTGGCGGCGGCGGCCGACATCGGTTACCCCGTCATTCTCAAGAGCACCGCAGGTGGGGGTGGAATCGGCATGGCGATCTGCGCCACACAGGGTCATCTGATCGAGGCATTCGGTCGCGTCACTCACCTGAGCCAAAGCAGCTTCGGGTCGGCCGAGGTCTACATCGAGCGCTACGTCGCCCGCGCCCGGCATATCGAGGTCCAGGTCTTTGGCGACGGCGCCGGGCGCGTCGTGACCCTCGGCGAGCGCGACTGCTCGCTCCAGCGGCGCAACCAAAAGGTGCTCGAGGAAACCCCCGCCCCGGGAATCAGCGATGCCCTGCGTCGGCAGCTCGCCGAATCGGCCGCACGATTGTGCGAGCGGGTCGGATACCGATCTGCGGGTACGGTCGAGTTCCTGGTCGATGCGGCAACCCACGAGCCGTACTTCCTGGAGGTCAACACGCGCCTGCAAGTCGAGCACGGGGTCACCGAGGCCGTCCTCGGAATCGACTTGGTGGAGTGGATGGTCCGACTCGCCGGCGGCGGACGGGTGCTCGACGGCTGGGACGACCCGGCTCCGCGCGGACACGCCATCGAAGCCCGCATCTACGCCGAAGACCCGGCCCGTGGCTTTCTCCCGTCGGCCGGTCGGGTTCGGCTGCTCGAACTACCGAGCGGTAACGGCGTACGCGTCGACACCGGAATCGACACCGACTCGGTGGTCAGTTCCTTC